>CAXBGQ010000024.1:0-17438 GCA_963975135.1 uncultured Nioella sp.
TTCCCGATCGCGACCATTTTGGCCGGATTTTCTACAATCAGGCGCGGATGAGCGCCAAGGGAATCCCGCAGATCGCCGTGGTGATGGGCTCTTGCACCGCGGGCGGAGCCTATGTGCCGGCGATGTCGGATGTGACGATCATCGTGAAGGAGCAGGGCACGATCTTTCTGGCCGGGCCGCCGCTGGTCAAGGCCGCAACGGGCGAGGTGGTGACTTCGGAGGAGTTGGGCGGCGGCGATGTGCATACGCGGCTCAGCGGCGTGGCCGATTATCTGGCCGAGGATGACACCCACGCGCTGGCGCTGGCGCGTCGGGCGGTGAAATCGTTCAATCGGGCGAAACCCGCGACCGTGCAATGGCAAACGCCGGAAGATCCTGCCTATGACCCGGAGGAATTGCTGGGTGCCGTGCCCGCCAGCCTGACCACGCCCTATGATATCCGCGAGGTGATTGCGCGGGTCGTCGATGGCAGCCGCTTTGACGAGTTCAAGCCGCGCTTTGGCGAGACGCTGGTGACCGGATTTGCCCATATCATGGGCTGCCCGGTGGGGATCATCGCCAATAACGGTGTGCTGTTCTCCGAGGCCGCACAAAAGGCCGCGCATTTCGTGGAGCTGTGCAGCCAGCGGTTTATCCCGCTGGTTTTCCTGCAAAACATCACCGGCTTCATGGTGGGCCGCAAATACGAAAATGAGGGCATCGCGCGTCACGGGGCCAAGATGGTGACGGCGGTGGCAACCACTTCGGTACCCAAGATCACCATGGTGGTGGGCGGCTCATTCGGGGCCGGAAACTATGGCATGGCGGGGCGTGCCTACCAGCCGCGCTTCATGTGGTCCTGGCCAAGCAGCCGGATCTCGGTCATGGGGGGCGCGCAGGCGGCGGGCGTTCTGGCCACCGTGAAACGCGACGCGATGGAGCGGGCGGGCCAGGTGTGGTCGGTTGAGGATGAGGCGGAGTTCAAGCGCCCGACGGTCGAAATGTTCGAGCGTCAATCGCATCCGCTCTATGCTTCGGCGCGGCTCTGGGATGATGGTGTGATCGATCCGCGAAAATCCCGCGAGGTTCTGTTTTTGTCGCTGAGCGCCGCGCTGAATGCACCGATTGAGGAGACGCGTTTTGGCGTCTTTCGGATGTAGGGGGACGATATGACCACGAAAACATTGCAGGAAATCATAGATGCCAATCCCGAGGCCGAGACCTTTCGGTTCGGCGACAGCCAGTCGCTGAGTGAGCATATCCTCTGGCTGGTCCGGCAAGGGCGCAAATCGGCCACCTGCGAGGCGATGCGGGTTTACGGGTCTGGCGGCGATGCGCTGCCGGTTGTCGGGCGGCGCGATGTGGCGCTGACCTGGGACGGGACGCCCGCGCTGATGCTGGAAACGGTCGAGGTATCGGCGCGCCGATTTGACGAGATGGACGCGGAATTTGTGACGGCGCAGGGCGAGTTCCGGGATCTGGCGCATTGGCGGAAAGCCTATAAGGCGTATTTCGCGCGCTCGGGTGGGTTCAGTGAGGACATGGAGATCATGTGCGAGCGGTTCCGCGTGGTGGAGGATTATGCGTGAGGGTGAGGGGGCAAGAATATTTTGGAAAATTCTTCCGCCGCGCCGTGTCTGCGGGCGAGATGTGGGGAGAGGGCGGGAGCGAGGGGCCAGCCCCTCGCGCTCCCCGAGGTATTTCGACCAAGATGAAGGGGTCTGAATTGGGATGTATTGGAGGCGGGTGCGATGTTTTCTAAGATCCTGATTGCGAACCGGGGTGAGATCGCCTGCCGGGTGATCGCGACAGCGCGCAAGATGGGGGTGCGCAGCGTTGCGGTCTATTCCGATGCCGATGCGCATGCGGCCCATGTGGATCTGGCCGATGAGGCGGTTCATATTGGCGGGTCTGCGCCCGCCGAGAGCTATTTGCGCGGCGATGTGATCATCGAGGCAGCCCTTGCGACCGGGGCCGAGGCGATCCATCCGGGGTATGGGTTTTTGTCCGAGAACCCAGATTTCGTCGATGCGGTTGCGGCGGCGGGGCTGATCTTTATCGGCCCCTCGGGTGACGCCATTCGCAAGATGGGTTTGAAGGATGCGGCCAAGGTTCTGATGGAGGGCGCGGGCGTGCCTGTCGTACCGGGCTATCACGGGGCGAACCAGGATCCCGAGCATCTGTCGGGGGCGGCCGATGCCATCGGCTACCCGGTGCTGATCAAGGCCGTGGCGGGCGGCGGCGGCAAGGGGATGCGCAAGGTCGAGGCCCCTGCCGATTTCGCCGACGCGCTGGCCAGCGCCATGGGCGAGGCCCGCACCGCCTTTGGCAACGATGCCGTATTGATCGAGAAGTTCGTGCAAAAGCCCCGCCATATCGAGGTGCAGGTTTTTGGCGATGGCACGAACGCAGTGCATCTTTTTGAGCGCGATTGTTCGCTGCAGCGCCGGCACCAGAAGGTGATTGAGGAGGCCCCCGCCCCTGGCATGACGCCAGAGATGCGCGCCGCGATGGGGCAGGCCGGTGTGCGCGCAGCCGAGGCCATCGGCTATTCCGGCGCGGGTACGGTGGAGTTCATTGTCGACGGCTCGGACGGGCTGCGCCCGGATCGGTTCTGGTTCATGGAGATGAACACCCGGTTGCAGGTGGAACATCCCGTGACCGAGGCCATAACCGGGGTCGACCTGGTGGAATGGCAATTGCGCGTGGCGGCGGGCGAGGCGCTTCCATGCGCGCAGGAGGATCTGTCCATCACCGGACACGCCTTTGAGGCGCGGCTTTATGCCGAGGATGTGCCGAAAGGGTTTTTGCCCGCGACGGGCACGCTGGCGCATCTGGTCTTTCCCGAAGGCGCGCGGGCCGATACCGGCGTGCGGCAGGGCGATGTGATCAGCCCCTGGTATGACCCGATGATTGCCAAGATCGTCACCCATGGGCCCACCCGAGATGTTGCCTTGCAGAAGATGGAGCGGGCACTGTCGCGCACCGAAGTGGCGGGTTCGGTTACCAACCTGGCGTTTTTGCGCGCGCTGACGCGCCATGACGGTTTTGCCGCCGGCGCGGTCGATACCGGGTTGATCGACCGCGACCTGGAGGAATTGGCAGCCGATCCCGTGGCCTGTTCGCGCGCACGGTCATTGGCGGCATTGGCGGCTTTGGGTCTGCATCAGGATGGTGGGGCCATGCAGGGATTCGCCCTGTGGCAGCCCATGCGGCAAAACGTGGCCATAGGGTATCGCGACGAGATTGTGGCGGCGGAGATTGAGACGCTGGCACCGGGGCAGTTCCAGGTCACAATCGGCGATGCGGTGCATGTGGTGGCCCGCGATGGCGACCGCTGGCGGATCGACGGCGCGCCGGTGTCGGCCAATGTGGTGCGTCACGGCTCGGGGCTGAGCGTGTTCTGGGGAAATGCCTATAGCTTCGATCTGATCGATCCTTTGGAGGTCGCGGCCGAGGTCGGAGTGGGCGCGGGGGTGATTGAGGCCCCGATGCCGGGGCTGGTGAAGGCGGTTTTTGTTGAACCCGGCCAGACAGTGGCGCAGGGCGACAGGCTGGCCATATTGGAAGCGATGAAGATGGAGCACACTTTGAGTGCCGGGCGTGACGGTGTGGTCGAGGAGCTGTTGGTGGCGGCGGGCGCGCAGGTCGAGGCCGGGGCCGCCTTGATCAAGCTGGAGGATGCGGAATGAGAAGGGGCGTTGCATGTGGGGCGCAGCGGCCCGGTGAAGGGGCCGCGCAATGATCCGCTTGCATCATGTGGCGCAAAGCCGGTCGATGCGGACGCTGTGGCTGCTGCATGAACTGGGCGTGGCGTTCGAGTTGAAAACCTGGCCCTTTGACAAGACCCTGCGCAGCCCCGAGTTCCTGGCGCTGAACCCCGCGGGCCGGGTGCCGGCGCTGGAGATGGACGGGCGCAGCTATTGGGAAACCGGGGCCATTACCGAGATCCTCTGTGAGCGGTTCCTTGATGCCGGTCTGGGCCGCGCGCCGGGCCATCCCGAGCGCGCAGATTGGTTGATCTATGTGCATTTCGCGGAAACCATCAGCCAGCATACCGCCGCCCTGACGCAACAGCATGTCGCGCTCTTTGACGATGCCATGCGCAGCCCTGTCGTGATGAAGATCGAGGCAAGGCGTATCGAGAAATGCTATGAGGCGGTCGAGGCAAGGTTGCAGGATCGGGAGTATCTGCTGGATGGCGGGTTTTCCGCCGCCGATATTTCGGTCGGGCAGGCCATCTATATGGCGCGCCATTTCGCCCCGATCACGCCCTATCCGGCATTGGTGGGCTGGTATGACCGGATCACGGCGCGGCCCGGATTTGTCGCCTCCACACCCATCCCCGATGAGGAGGCGCGGCTTTACACGCGCGACTACTACGCGCCCTGGGAGGCGGGTTGATGGCATTTGTCGAGATTTTCGAGGTCGGCCCGCGCGACGGGTTGCAGAACGAAAAACGCGCGATTGCGACGGCTGAAAAGATCGCTCTGGTCGATTGTTTGAGCGGCGCGGGGTTTCGGCGCATTGAGGTGGCCAGTTTCGTGAGCCCGAAATGGGTGCCGCAAATGGCGGATTCAGCGCAGGTGCTGGCCGGTATCACTCGCGTCCCGGGCGTTTCCTATGCCGCGCTGACGCCCAATATGCGCGGCTATGAGGGCGCGAAAGCCGCCCGCGCCGATGAGATTGCGATTTTCGGGTCGGCATCGGAGGGGTTTTCGCGCGCCAATCTGAACGCGACAATCGCCGAAAGCCTGGAGCGGTTTCGCCCGGTGGCCGAGGCTGCGAAATTCGACGGAATCCCGATGCGGGGTTACATCTCTTGCGTCACCGACTGCCCGTTTGATGGGCCGGTCAGCCCCGATCAGGTGGCGCGTGTTGCTGAGGAACTGCGCGATATGGGCTGCTACGAGATCTCGTTGGGCGACACCATCGGGCAGGGGCAGCCGGAGCGGGTCGACGCCATGCTGGCGCGGGTGTTGGACGAGATGCCAGCCGAGAAGCTGGCCGGGCATTTTCATGACACCAGCGGCCGGGCGCTGGACAATATCGAGGTGTCGCTGGCACGCGGTTTGCGGGTCTTTGATGCCGCCGTTGGCGGGCTGGGGGGATGCCCCTATGCGCCGGGGGCCGAAGGCAATGTGGCGACCGAGGCGGTGGCCGCGCGGCTGACGGATCTGGGATATGAGACCGGGCTGGATATGGGCGTGATTGCACAGGCCGCAGGCATGGCGCGTGCAATGCGGAAAGGGTAGGCAGATGGAAACGATCGAGATTTACGCCAATGATCTGGGGATTGCCACGCTAACGCTGAACCGGGCCGACAAGCATAATGCCCTGTCGGCGCAGATGATTGCCGAGTTGACGGAGGCCGCCGAACGGTTGGGCCGCGATCCTGCGGTGCGGGTGGTGGTGCTGACAGGGGCGGGGCGCAGCTTTTGCGCCGGTGGCGATCTGGGCTGGATGCGGGACCAGATGGCGGCCGACGCCGCGACGCGCGCCGCCGAGGCGCAAAAGCTGGCCGCGATGCTGGGCGCGCTTGACCGGATGCCGAAACCCCTGATCGGCCGGGTGCAGGGGCAGGCCTTTGGCGGCGGGATCGGCATGATGTCGGTTTGCGATGTCGCGATTGGCGTCGAGGGGGCAAAGTTTGGCCTGACCGAGACCCGGCTTGGCCTGATCCCGGCCACCATCGGGCCCTATGTCGTGGCCCGGATGGGCGCGGCAAGGGCGCGGCGGGTGTTCATGTCGGCGCGGATTTTCGAGGCGGCGGAGGCGGTCGATCTGGGGCTTTTGGCGCGTGCGGTCTCGGTCGACGATCTGGATGCCGCCATTGAGGCCGAGGTGATGCCCTATCTGGCCTGCGCGCCGGGGGCGGTGGCCGAGGCCAAGGCGCTGGTCGCCAAGCTGGAGCCGCGCGTCGATGACGCCACGGTTGCCATGACCATCGACGCGCTGGTGCAGCGGTGGGAAAGCGACGAGGCACGCGACGGCATTGCCGCGTTCTTTGAGAAACGCAAACCGGGATGGGTGCAGGGATGATTGCGTTGGCGGCGGCGCTCTATGCCGGATTGGCCGCGATTGCCGCGCTGTTTCAGCTGGCGCTGGCGGCGGGTGCGCCCTGGGGGCATCTGACGCTTGGCGCGGTTAATCCCGGCCGGTTGCCCGCCAGAATGCGGGCGCTGGCGGTGTTTCAGGCCGCACTTTGGGGTGCCATGGCATGGGCTGTGCTGGCGCGGGCGGGGCTCGCGGGGCTGGCCCCGGGGTTGGGGTTCGGCCTGGCGGTGGCGCTGACGGCACTCAGCTTTCTGGCCAGTTTGCTATCGCCTGCGCGCTCTGAACGGCGGCTCTGGGCCCCGGTCATGGGCACCATGTTGGCGGCGACCATTGTCGTGGGCCTCGGCTGAACCGCGCGGCCCGCTCTTGCCCCGCACGCCGGTTTGGCATTCTGTGTCTGTATCCCGCCCGAGGCAAAAGGACGCCGCCATGACCGTTTCCGCCACGCAAGACCAGATTGATGCCTATGCCCGCGATGGGGCCGTGCTGATCAAAGGGTTGTTCGCCGATCACGTCGAGACCCTGCGCCAAGGCGTTGCGCGCAACATGGCCGAGCCCGGGCCCTATGCGGCCGAAAACCTTCAGCCCGGCGAAGGCGGGCGGTTTTTCGACGATTACTGCAACTGGACCCGGATCGCCGAGTTTGAACAGGTGATCCGCGAGAGTGCCGCCGCAGAGGTTGCGGCGCAATTGATGGGCTCGCGGCAGGTGCAGGTGTTTCACGATCACGTGCTGGTCAAGGAACCGGGCACCTCCAAACCGACGCCCTGGCATCAGGATGGCCCTTATTATTTTGTCGAAGGGCAGCAAACGGTCAGTTTCTGGTCGCCTTTGGATCCGGTGACGGATGCCACGCTGCGGCTGGTGGCGGGGTCGCATCGCTGGCCGAAACCGGTGCTGCCGACACGGTGGTTGAAGGAGGAGGCCTTTTTCCCCGATGACGGGGCCTATATCCCAGTGCCGGATCCCGATGCCGAAGGCATGGACGTGCTGGAATGGGCGATGGAGCCCGGCGACGCGGTGGCGTTTCATTTCGCCACTCTGCACGGCGCGCGCGGCAACACGAGCGACGCGCGGCGGCGGGCGTTTTCGCTGCGGCTGGTGGGGGATGACGCGCGTTATGTCGAGCGTCCGGGGCCCACCTCGCCGCCCTTTCCGGGCCATGACATGGTGGCCGGGCAAGGCCTGCGCCATGACTGGTTTCCGGTGATCTGGCCGCGATGAAGCGCGGTGACGCGGTTTCGAAACCGCGGCCTACGTCCGCGTCGACTTGGACGCGGGCGGCGCGCGGGGTGGAATTGCGCCAATTTAGCTGATCTGCCGCGCCTGCGCTTGGTTGACCACGCCACGGGGCAGGGCTAAACCACATCTCGACACCACGCCACGCGATGCGTGCGGAAAAAGGAGCCTCTTTCGATGGACGAGCTTTTGCGGGAATACCTCCCGGTCCTGATGTTTTTTGGCGTTGCCGTCGCTTTGGGGCTGGTCTTTCTTCTTGCTGCCGTCGTTTTGGCGGTGCGCAATCCGGATCCTGAAAAGGTCTCGGCCTATGAATGCGGGTTCAATGCGTTTGACGATGCGCGGATGAAATTCGACGTGCGATTCTACCTCGTCGCTATCCTCTTCATCATCTTCGATCTTGAGATTGCGTTTCTTTTCCCGTGGGCAGTGGCTTTCCCGGAAATGTCGATGCTGGGGTTCTGGTCGATGATGATTTTCCTGGCCGTGCTGACCATCGGCTTTGCCTATGAGTGGAAAAAAGGAGCCCTGGAATGGGAGTGATGGCAGGGCAGAACACCGCCGGGCATGACCCTGAGGTCGCGACGCAGGCGCTGAATGCGGAATTGCAGGACAAGGGGTTTCTGCTGACCACGTCCGAGGACCTGATCAACTGGGCCCGCACCGGCAGCCTGCACTGGATGACCTTCGGGCTGGCCTGCTGCGCGGTCGAGATGATGCACACCTCGATGCCGCGCTATGACGCCGAACGTTTCGGCATCGCGCCGCGCGCGTCGCCGCGCCAATCCGATGTGATGATCGTGGCCGGCACCCTGACCAACAAGATGGCCCCCGCCCTGCGCAAGGTCTATGACCAGATGCCCGAGCCGCGCTATGTGATCTCGATGGGATCCTGCGCCAATGGCGGCGGTTATTACCACTACAGCTATTCGGTGGTGCGCGGCTGTGACCGGATCGTGCCGGTTGACCTTTACGTGCCCGGCTGCCCGCCGACGGCCGAGGCGCTTCTTTACGGTCTGCTGCAACT
Organism: uncultured Nioella sp.; assembly: GCA_963975135.1. Taxonomy (GTDB): domain Bacteria; phylum Pseudomonadota; class Alphaproteobacteria; order Rhodobacterales; family Rhodobacteraceae; genus Alterinioella. The sequence goes on from CAXBGQ010000024.1 coordinate 8,303, forward strand.
GCAACGCAAGATCCGCCGCACCGGCACTATCGCCCGCTAAGGAACCCCAGACATGAGCGACGACGCATTGCGCGAACTGGCCGACCACATCACCCTGAAACAGGGCGATGCCGTTGTCGGCACCGATGTAACCCATGGCGAAGTGACGGTGGAGATCACCCTGGCTTCGGTGCCGGGTTTCATGGAGTTTCTCAAGACCGACCGGGCCTGTCAGTTCTCGACCCTCGTGGATATCACCGCCGTCGATTACCCGTCCCGCGACAAGCGGTTCGATATGGTCTGGCATTTCCTCAGCATGTATCAAAACCACCGTATCCGGGTGAAGGCGCAACTGCGTGAAAACGATATCGTGCCGTCGATTACCGGGGTCTATCCGGCAGCCAACTGGTTCGAGCGCGAGGTTTTCGACATGTATGGCTTGATGTTCTCGGGCCATCCCGACCTGCGCCGCATCCTGACCGATTACGGGTTTCGCGGCTATCCGTTGCGCAAGGATTTCCCGACCACGGGCTATACCGAGGTGCGTTATGACGATGCCCTGAAACGGGTGGTCTATGAGCCGGTCAGCCTGGTGCAGGAATACCGGCAGTTCGATTTCATGAGCCCCTGGGAAGGGGCCGAATACATCCTGCCGGGCGACGAAAAACCCGAAGCCGCGAAAGGCTGATGATGACGCAGGCAACCCTCCTTTTCGGGATCGGCGCGGCCAAGGCGGGGACCACCTGGCTCTACCGCTATCTTGCCGCGCACCCGCAAGTGCGTTTGCCCGCCGTCAAGGAGCTGCATTATTTCGACACGTCCGAGACCGGCAAATTCGACCGGCAGGTGGCGCGGATGCAAAAGGAAAAGGCGCGCCGGACAGGGCGGCTGCCCACCGGTGACGCGCGGCTGGACAAACGGCTGCTGCGCGAGGTGCGGGCCTATGACCGTTGGCTGAGTGTAATCGCGGATCCCTCCGATGCGGCTTATGTCGATTTCCTGACCCATGACGCGGGGGGTGCGCGGCTGGTGGGCGATATCACCCCGGCCTATGCGACGCTGACGCAGGCGACACTGACCCGGATGGCCGCGCTGGCCCCGGTGACGCGGTTTATTTTCCTGATGCGCGACCCGCTGGACCGGCTCTGGTCGAACATCCGCATGGCCGCCGCACGCCGGTCGGGCAGCCTGGCCGAAACGGCGGCGGCTTTGCTGGACAAGGTGGTGTCGGGCCAGGATCAGACCATCACGGCGCGTTCCGATTACGCCACCACGCTGGCGCGGATCGATTCGGCGCTGGACCCCAAAACGCTTTTCATGGGCTTTTACGAGACCTTGTTTCAGCCCGACACGGTGGCGCGGATCTGTGCCTTTCTGGGCCTGTCAAACCACCCGGCAAGGGTTGAGGCGCGTGTCCATGCCGGGGAAGATCTGCAAATGACCGAAGGACAACGCGCCCGCGCGCTTGCGTGGCTCGCCCCTCAATATGATGCGGTGCATCAGCGTTTCGACACGCTGCCGCAACGCTGGACGGATAACATGGAGGCGCTGGCATGATGGATGGCGGCAAAGGCTTCGAGGACGCCCAGACGGGCGAACAGAAGATCCGGAATTTCAACATCAATTTCGGCCCGCAACACCCGGCGGCGCATGGCGTGCTGCGGCTGGTGCTGGAGCTTGACGGTGAGCTGATCCAGCGGTGTGACCCGCATATCGGGCTGTTGCATCGGGGCACCGAAAAGCTGATGGAAAGCCGCACCTATCTGCAAAGCCTGCCCTATTTCGACCGGCTGGATTACGTGGCCCCGATGAACCAGGAACATGCCTGGTGTCTGGCCATCGAAAAGCTGACCGGTGCGCAGGTGCCGCGCCGCGCCAGCCTGATCCGGGTGCTCTATTCCGAGATAGGGCGCATCCTGAACCACCTTCTCAACGTCACCACGCAGGCGATGGATGTCGGCGCGCTGACGCCGCCGCTCTGGGGGTTCGAGGAACGCGAGAAGCTGATGATCTTTTACGAGCGGGCCTGCGGCGCGCGCCTGCACGCGGCCTATTTCCGGCCCGGCGGCGTGCATCAGGATCTGCCCGACGATCTGCTGGACGATATCGAGACCTGGGCCAATGAATTCCCGACTGTTCTGGACGATATCGACGGTCTGCTGACCGAAAACCGCATCTTCAAACAGCGCAACGCCGATATCGGCATCGTCTCTGAACAGGACGCGCTGGATTGGGGTTATTCCGGTGTGATGGTGCGCGGATCGGGCATGGCCTGGGATCTGCGTCGCGCGCAACCCTATGAATGCTATGATGAATTCGACTTCCTGATCCCCGTCGGCAAGAATGGCGATTGCTATGATCGCTATCTGTGCCGGATGGAGGAGATGCGCCAGAGCCTGCGCATTATGCTTCAGGCGATCGAAAAGCTGCGCGCACCCGAAGGGCAGGGCGACGTGATGGCGCGTGGCAAGCTGAGCCCGCCCAAACGCGGTGAGATGAAGACCTCGATGGAGGCGCTGATCCATCACTTCAAACTCTATACCGAAGGGTTCCACGTGCCCGCCGGCGAAATCTATGCCGCCATCGAGGCCCCGAAGGGTGAATTTGGCGTCTATCTCATCGCCGATGGCACCAACCGCCCCTACAAGGCCAAGATCCGCGCGCCGGGCTATCTGCATCTGCAATCGATGGACTGGATGGCACATGGTCACATGCTGGCCGATTGCTCGGCCATCATCGGTAGCATGGATGTGGTGTTCGGCGAGATCGACAGGTGAACCCAGAGACGGGGCAGGCGCGTCGCTCGGCCATGAGCCTGATCCTGCCTGCCAAGGCCAGCGGCGCGATTCCTGTCTGATCCTTGCCGGGCCGGTCTGACCCCGAAAGAGGCCTTCGCCAATGCCCTTGCGGTGCGCATCAGAACGGCCTGAGCATGACGCAAAGTAAAAAGAGACGCATGGACATTTTGGCGGCACTCTGGCAGCTAGCGTGCCAACGACATTCGACGGGAACGACCTGATGCTGAGACGCCTTCACCACGCGCAACCCGAAAGCTTTGCCTTCGCGCCTGCCAACCTTGACTGGGCCCGCGCGCAGATCACCAAATATCCCGAAGGCCGACAGGCATCCGCGATCATTCCGCTGCTGTGGCGCGCCCAGGAACAAGAGGGTTGGTTGACCCGTCCGGCCATCGAACATGTCGCCGATATGCTGGGCATGGCCCATATCCGCGCGCTTGAGGTCGCGACCTTCTATTTCATGTTCCAGCTGCAACCGGTGGGCTCTGTCGCGCATGTGCAGGTCTGCGGTACCACGTCGTGCATGATCTGCGGGGCCGAGGATCTGATCGGCATCTGCCAGGACAAAATCGCCGGTCAGCCGCATGCGCTGTCGGAAGATGGCAAGTTTTCCTGGGAAGAAGTCGAATGCCTGGGCTCCTGCTCGAACGCGCCGATGGTGCAGATCGGCAAGGATTACTACGAGGATCTGACGGCTGAGAAATTCGCCTGGATCCTGGATGAACTGGCGGCGGGCCGGGTACCGACACCGGGGCCGCAGAACGGGCGCTATGCTTCCGAGCCGCTTGGCGGGCTAACGTCGTTGAAAGAGCGTGAGGCCGGGCGCGACGCGCTGAATGCCTCGGCCCGGCTGGCGACCGATATCGGCGACACCGTGAAACGCATCGATGGCACCGAAGTGCCGCTGCTGGCCCCCTGGGGCAAGCAATCGGGTGGTGATGAGGTCGAGGTTCAAGCCGAGGCGGCAGCCCCCGTGGCCAAGGAGGCCCCCGCTGCACCGGTTGCCGCGCCCGAGGCCGCGCCGGTTGCCGAAAGCGCACCCGAATTGTTGACCGCTGCCCGCGAAGGCGGGGCAGATGACCTCAAGCGCATCTCGGGCGTGGGTCCGAAACTGGAGGGCGTGCTGAACGATCTGGGGTTTTTCCATTTCGATCAGATCGCCGCCTGGGGCCCTGCTGAGATCGCCTGGGTCGATGCCCGGCTGAAATTCAAGGGCCGGATCGAGCGTGACAATTGGGTCGCACAGGCCAGCGAACTGGCCCAAGCCTGACGCCGCCCCCTTTTGCGAACAACTGAAACGCGCGACTCTGGCAAAAACAGGCCCGGTCGTGCCTTCAAACCTGCAAAAGTCCGTCATGCACTCAAAAAAAGGGGCGTGGGTGGAAGGCGACCGGAGAAAAGAACCGGAATAGGGCAGCGCGATGCATCATGATTACGAAGCCATGTTTTCCTCACACGAGGGACAGGCCGCCAAGCGGCAGGCAAATGCCGATCTGCTGGCCGATACACTGTGGCGCTATGTCCAGCCGAAATCGGTGATGGATCTGGGCTGTGGCATGGGATTCTTTCTCAAATCCTGTGCCGATCGCGGCGCAAAGATCAGCGGCATGGATGGCGAGTGGAGCACGGAAATCACCCCGGTCGTGCCCAAATCCGCCATAACCCAGGCCGATCTGAATGACCCGCTGAAAACCCGCAAACGCTATGATCTGGCGGCCAGTATCGAAGTGGCCGAGCATCTCAAACCGGAGCGCTCCGAAGGTTTTGTCGCCGATCTGTGCAAGCTGTCGGATATCGTCCTGTTTTCCGCCGGCATCCCGCATCAGGGCGGGGCCGGGCATATCAATCTGCGCTATCAGCATGAATGGGCCGAGATATTTGCAGGCCGGGGCTATGCCTGTTTCGATCCGATCCGGCGGCGGATGGCGGCAATGGCGAATATCTACCCCTGGTTCAGCCAGAATATCCTGCTCTACATCAAGGACGGCGTTTCGATTGACCCGCTGCTGGAGGAGCACCGGATCGCGCCGCAGGCGGCCAGCTATGTCGGCCTGACGCTCTACGATCGGCGCAACCGCAATCTGGCGCGCCGGCTGCGCAAGGCGCGGCTTGAGGCGAAATCCGGCAATAAAGGCTGATTTCGCGTCGAAAACCGTCGAAAATGTTGCATTCGCGCAACCGGTTGCAACCGGGCGGCGCAGAAAAACCTTCCCGCATTGCGGGCGGTGGTGTCTACTTTGTCCTGAACATGGATAGGGGGTAGATATGTCTTCAAGCTCGGATAATTCCAGTTGCCAAACAAATTGCTGGATCGCAGGTGCCGTTTTGGGTGCCGTTTTGTTTCTCATTCTCTGGCTGATGGCCGGTTGGGCGTTCTTCTGGTCGCTTGTTCTGGGTCTGGCCGTGTTTTTCAGCGCGGCGGTTTTATTGCAGATGCTGCTGTGTTCCGGTGCACAAACGGCTGCCGGGGGCGCATCGCATGGCAACGTTGCCCGCCCGCAATCGGCAAGCGCGCCCACAGCACCCGCGCCGGTTGCCGCGCCCGAACCGGAACCCGTGCCCGAGCCGGTGGTGGAAGCGCCCGCGCCGGTTGCACAAGCGCCTGAACCCGAACCCGCAACAGGCGACGCGCTGCAACCCGCTGGCATGGCTGCGGCCCGCGACGGTGGCCCCGATGATCTGAAAAAGATCAAGGGCGTCGGGCCAAAGCTGGAACAGTTGCTGAATTCGCTCGGCATTTTCCATTTCGATCAGGTCGCGGCCTGGGGGCCGGGGGAAGTGGCCTGGATGGATGACAATCTGGCCGGATTCAAAGGCCGGGTGACGCGCGATGACTGGGTCGAACAGGCCGGGCACTTAGCCGCAGGCGGAGAGACCGATTTTTCGAGAAAAGTCGACGACGGCAACGTATATTGAGCCTCGGGAGGATGTTGACACCATCCGAATGAGGACAATCTGATGAAACTCGCTGAAAGCATCTGGCGCGGCTCGGTTACGGCCCGCACCAATATGGTTGCGGCCGCCAATTACTCGGCCGCGTTTTACGGCAATGCGGCGCTGCAGGGCTGGCAATTGGGCGTGAGCGCCCCGCTTTCCTTCTGGCAGGCCATGGCACGCGCCATTGATGGGCCAGTGGCCAATGATCCGGCCATGGAGGCCGCCCCCGCTGTCGCCGAAAACAACGTGGTTGAGATGCAAACCGCACCGGTCGCGGAAACCGTGGCAGAGGCTGCGGCTCCGGTCGCGGAAGATGCTCCCGCCACTGCAACCCCGGCCCCCAACCCCGCGCTGCTGGACGCGCCGCGCGACGGGCAGGGCGATGATCTGCAGGTCGTGCGCGGCATCGGCGCGAAACTTGCCGACAGCCTGAACGAGATCGGCATCTACCATTTCGACCAGGTCGCCGGTCTGGACGCCGAGGCCATCGATTGGCTCGATGAAAATATCCCCGGCTTCAAGCGCAGCGCCGCCCGGTTCGACATCGTGGCAGGGGCGGCGGCGCTGATCTGATCCGCAGCCAAAAGACGCAAAGCCCCGCGCCGTCCCATCCGGTGCGGGGTTTTTTCCACCCCGCGCACGGCGCTTGGCATGGACAATCCCCGGTGCCGTGCCCTAGAACGCTGGCCAAAGACGTCAGATAAAGGCCCGCCCGCCCCGATGCCCGCCAAACCCGACCTGAACGCCCGCAAGACCCGCGTCGCCGCAATCGTGATTGCCGCGACCATGGTTGTTTGGATGGGCGCGCAGTTCCTGGGCGGTCAGCTTGGCCTGCCGGCGCGCTATGTCTTTCTATTCGACTTTGCGGCAATTGCGGCACTGGTCTGGGCGTTGATTGTGACGTATCAGATCTGGACGGCCCGTCGCCAGGAAAGGGACTGAGGATGCTTCAGGACAAAGACCGGATTTTCACCAATATCTACGGCATGGCCGATCGCGATCTGGCGGGCGCACGGGCGCGTGGCCATTGGGATGGTACCAAGGATCTTGTAGGCCTCGGCTGTGACAAGATCGTCGAGATCATGAAAGCCTCCGGTCTGCGCGGGCGCGGTGGCGCAGGGTTCCCCACCGGTCTGAAATGGTCCTTCATGCCCAAGGAAAGCGACGGGCGGCCCGCCTATCTGGTGATCAATGCCGACGAATCGGAGCCCGGCACCTGCAAGGACCGCGAGATCATGCGCAATGATCCGCACACCCTGATCGAAGGCGCGCTGATTGCCAGCTTCGCGATGAACGCGCATGTCAGCTATATCTATATCCGTGGCGAATATATCCGTGAGCGTGAGGCGCTGCAGGCCGCGATCGACGAGGCCTATGAGGCCGGGCTTCTGGGCAAGAACGCGGCCGGGTCGGGCTGGGATTTCGACCTTTACCTGCATCACGGGGCCGGGGCCTATATCTGCGGTGAGGAAACCGCGCTGTTGGAAAGCCTTGAGGGCAAGAAGGGCATGCCGCGCATGAAGCCGCCCTTTCCGGCGGGTGCGGGGCTTTATGGCTGCCCGACCACGGTCAACAATGTCGAATCCATCGCCGTCGTGCCCACCATCCTGCGCCGCGGCGCGGAATGGTTCGCGGGCTTTGGCCGGCCCAACAATTCCGGCACCAAGCTCTTTGCGATCTCGGGCCATGTAAACAATCCTTGCGTTGTCGAAGAGGCGATGAGCATCGGGTTCGAGGAGCTGATCGAGAAACATTGCGGCGGCATTCGCGGCGGTTGGGACAACCTCAAGGCCGTGATCCCCGGTGGATCCTCGGTGCCTTGCGTGCGCGGTGAAAACATGCGCGACGCGATCATGGATTTCGATTACCTGCGCGGCGATCTGCAATCGGGGCTTGGCACCGCGGCGGTGATCGTGATGGACAAGGATACCGATATCATCAAGGCGATCTGGCGGCTGGCCAAGTTCTACAAGCACGAAAGCTGTGGCCAATGCACGCCGTGTCGCGAAGGCACCGGCTGGATGATGCGGGTGATGGAGCGGCTGGTGCGCGGCGATGCGGCGGTCGAAGAGATCGACATGCTGCTCGATGTCACCAAACAGGTGGAAGGCCACACGATCTGTGCGCTTGGCGACGCGGCGGCCTGGCCGATTCAGGGTCTGATCCGCAATTTCCGCGACGAGATCGAGGACCGCATTCGGCACAAGCGCGGGGCGATTGCGGCGGAGTGAGGCTGCGCGTCTGCCATGCTATTTTCACCCCCTCAAGTTCCCCGCAATAGCGGGTATTGCCCGCAATGCGGTCACGAGAACGGCATGGGATTTGGCGACAGGATATGTGGCCAATGCGGCGGGCACACTTTTTCTGGCATTCCGAGCAAAGCCAAGGTGAGCGTCGCCATCCTCTGTGAAAAAGTTTCGATGCAAGGCAGTTCGCGCGGAATGGGTTTCGCCCGTAATCAAGGCGTAGCCGCCGGGCGAGCGCCTGCCCGCTCCGGCGGGCTGGCGCATTGGTGAGCGTGGCGCATCGCTCATAAGTCGGATGCACCCGGAAAGGTTAAGTGCTCCGAACGAGGGTTGCAGCGCCACCCCACGGGCAGGCGCGCGCCCGGCTTCTCTCCGGATCGTGATTGGGCAGACGTGGGAAATAGGCTAGGATTGTGCGCGGAACCTGCAGAAACGGAGCCACGCCCGATGTGCCACGGACCCTATGACCCTCAACATTTGATGCGCGATATGGCGCGCCGCACCGAAGGTTTGACCGCGCCGCGTTGGTCCTTTGGACCGCTGTTGGCGGCGCTTGCACGTGGGATCAGAGCCCTGTCTGGCTGGATGCCCGCCCGTGGCGTGCCTGACCTGCGCCCCGCACCTGTGCGGCGCGACCGGAGATAGCCACCGACCCTTTTCCATGTTCGGGCAAACCCGCCGATTGCATCGCGCGGGTTTTTATTTTACTTTATTGTTAAATAAACTCTCAGGAGAGACATTATGGAAGATTTCACGGCCTACGGATTGGCGTTGGTATCGCTTGCGGCGGTTGGCATTCTGGGGCTCCTGTTGAGCCCTCTGTCGGCGCTGAAAAAGCAGGCGGCGGGGATGACGACGGGCGCGTCACCGGCCCCCGATTATGCCGATCCGGCCTATCGCTGGAACCGCGCCCATATGAACCTGACCGAGACCTACGGCTATTTCGCGGGCATCACGGTGGCGGCGATGCTGGCCGGTGTCAGCCCGTTCTGGGTCAACCTGATCGCCGCGGTGTTTCTGGTGACGCGGGTTTTGGTGGCGGTCGTGCATGTCATGGGCATCGGACAACCGGCCAACGGGCCGCGCACGATTATCTATGTCATCGGCTGGTTCGCGGCGATTGTGCTGGCCATCGTCAGCCCACAAGCCTTTGGCCGCGCCGATCCGATTCCGATT
>CAXBGQ010000025.1:0-17235 GCA_963975135.1 uncultured Nioella sp.
CGTCAGGATCACAATCCGGTTCATATCGCCCCGCCTTTCATGGCATGAGGGGGCAACCCTGATGGAAAGCCCGCTGATGTCCCAGTCTATCCTCTGTGTCTGCCTCGGCAATATCTGCCGCTCGCCCTCGGCCCAGGGCGCGCTGGAACGCGCGTTGCCGGGGGCGGTGGTCGACAGCGCCGGCACGTCGGACTGGCATAACGGGGATGCGCCCTATGGCCCGATGCAGCTTGCTGCAAGGGCGCAGGGGCTGGATCTTGGCGGTCAACGTGCCCGGCAGGTGGGGCCGGATGATTTCACCCGGTTTGACCTGATCCTTGCGATGGACGCGCAGAACTTGGAGGACCTGCGGGCGATGCAGCCCGCAAATTCAACGGCCCGTCTGGCGCTCTATCTGGATGCCTTGCAGGACGGACCGCGCGACGTGCCGGACCCCTATTACACCCGCGATTTCGACGGTGTTCTGGCGCTGATCGACCGCGCCGCGCGGGCATGGGCCTTGCGCCTGGATTGGGCGCAGGGTCCATGACCAAAACATTACCAAGGCGGCGAGGGCGATGGCAGGCAGGAAGAGCGCGGGGCATCTGTCGCAGGCGCGCGACCCTCTGCCCATCTGTTTGAACCGCTGCGGGGATTGCCACAGAGCAAAGCTCAAAAGGGGTGCGCCCGGTGCGGGGCCTCGCCACTTTGAATGAAATCGAGTCTCGTAAAGTCGACTATACATGACGAAAAGGTCTTCTGACCGAGGGACTAAGATGATGGCGCAGAGCCCAGGGTGACAAACCTCCGTGCCATGGCTACCGTCCGCTATTCGACTTGGAGAAAAAAGATGAGCAGCATGAAGGCGGTTGTCATTCGGCAGGCAGGCGGGCCCGAGGTTTTGAACCTGGAAACCCTGCCGGTCCCGACACCGAAACCCGGTTGGGTTCTTATCAGAGTGCGGGCCTTCGGTCTGAACCGGTCCGAACTTTTCACCCGCCAGGGTCATTCTCCGAATGTGCCGTTCCCGCGCGTGCTGGGCATTGAAGCCGTGGGCGAGATTGTGGCCGCGCCGGATGGTGGGTTTGATCCGGGCGACAAAGTGGCCACGGCGATGGGTGGCATGGGGCGCCAATTTGACGGCGGATACGCGGAATACACCTTGGTGCCCATCGGCCAGGTTCAGAAACTCAACACCACATTGCGCTGGAACGTGCTTGGAGCATTGCCAGAGATGGTCCAAACCGCGTGGGGATCGCTCCATACGGCACTTGGGGCGAAGAGTGGGAGACGCTCCTGATCCGTGGCGGGACGACCTCGGTGGGGCTGACAGCCGCGATTTTGGCCAAACATGCCGGGCTGCATGTTCTGGCAACCTCGCGGCGCGAAGACAGGCGGGACATTCTGCTAAAGAATGGTGCAGACGAGGTGTTCATCGACGGAGGCGAGATCGCCGCCGCCGTGAGGGTGGCGCACCCGGACGGCATCCAACGCGTCCTCGAACTGGTCGGTACCACAACGCTACTCGATAGCCTCCAATGCGCGGCCATGGGCGGCTCGGTCTGTATGACCGGCATGGTTGGCAACGCGTGGGAGCTTGAGCGTTTCAGCCCAATGGGTGCCATCCCGACGGCCGTGAATCTGACCACCTATGCAGGCGGAGCCGAGGACTTCCTCTCGACGCCTCTGCAGCAGGTTGTGGACGCTGTGGAAACGGGGGCTTTCACCCCTCCCATCGGCAAGACCTTCGTGATTGACGATATAGTCGAGGCGCACCGCGCGATGGAGGAAAACTCCGCAGGCGGAAAGATTGTGGTCACGACATGAACAGCCGATAGCCGCTTGGATTTGTCCAAGGGCGTCTTTGTCCGCGCGGCGGCCAATGCTATCTATCAAAAAGACGAGATCGTCGCCCTAGCCAGGTGTTGCAGGGTCCAGAGCCTAGCTGCACTGCGCAGCGGCCGCCTCACCAAAGTCGGTGTAGCGGTCCCAGAACGCCTCATCGCTTCTGCGTTCCGACATGCGCAGCTCTTCGGCACGGTCGGGATCGCGAAAGAACCGGGCCGCTTGCCGCATATCCCTGCGCGACAGCGTTGCGCGTGCGACGCCGCCGATGCAGGAACATAGCCGTGGGTTGGCGGCCGACCGGTCCGAGCGATTGCAGGCGCGTTCGATCGGGTTGGCCTCAAGCGGGGCCCCCATCATCAAAAACACCGCCAGAAATACCGGAAACTTCTTTTTCATGAATGTTGCCCCGTCTGCCTGCTCCTGCGGGGTTTCTCCCCGTCAGATGCAGGCAATTTGCACAGGAGACATGCCTTGCGCAACGACCATGTTGCACGAAGGGGCTGTTTGGGCGGATCGGCGCGGATCAGGCGGCCTTGACCCGCATCTGCGCCAGCACGTTTTCATCGGCCATCCGGTGCGGGGCAACATTACGGGCCGCGGCTTCGGACAGGATGGCCTGCAGCGTTGCCTCGGCCTGTGCCAGCTTGCGGGTGACAAAGGCCGGGCGGTCGGCAATGCGCAGGATCTCGGTCGCCACATTGATGATGCCGCCGGCATTGGCGACGTAATCGGGCGCATAAAGGATGCCGCGCGCATGCAACCGGTCGCCATCGGCGGGGGTGGCCAGCTGGTTATTGGCCCCGCCCGCGACGACCCTGACATTGAGATCGGGAATGGTCGCGGCATTCAGGATGCCACCAATGGCGCAGGGGGCCAGAATATCGGCCTCGGCCTTCAGGATGGCCGCGACCGGCACGATTTCGGCCCCGAAGGATGCCCCGGCCTCTGCCGCGCGATCGGTGTCGATATCGGCCACCACCAAAGCCGCCCCCGCGCCCCGCAGCAGCCCCGCCAGATGCCAGCCGACATGGCCAAGCCCCTGCACGGCCACGCGCCGCCCGGTCAGATCCGAGGTTCCGAACCGGTGCTTCGCGGTGCAGCGAATGGCGTTGAAGATACCTTGCGCGGTGATGGGCGAGGGGTCGCCGCTGGCAAATTCCCCATCGGGCAGCCCGGCCACATAGGGGGTCACCCTCGCCAGAACGGCCATATCCTGCGGCGTCATGCCCATATCCTCGGCGGTCCAATAGCGCCCCTTCAGCCTGTCGATGGCCTGGGCAAATGCGGTCAGCATTGCGGGCGTCTTGGTGCCCGGATCGCCGATGATCACCGCCTTGCCACCACCCAGAGGCAGCCCGGCGGCGGCATTCTTGAAGGTCATTCCATGGCTCAGCCGAAGCACATCGTTCAACGCCGCATCCTCGGTTTCGTAATTCCGCATCCTCAGGCCGCCCGCCGCCGGGCCAAGCTGGGTCGAATGAATTGCGATAAACCCGGTCAGCCCCGCCTCCGCATCGCGGACACGGATGACATATTCATGGCTTGGGCTGGCGATGGTCGTTATGTGCATGTGGTCCTCTCCCATTTGGGCCAAGGATATCATCTATCCCGAGGCGATAGACGCCAAAATTGGGCTTGGAGATGTCCGATCGTGGTGATAATCACCACTTGTTTGATAAAGATTAGGGAATACACACGAATGGATGCTCTGGACCGCAAGATCCTGATCGCATTGCAGGCCGACGGTCGCCTCTCCGTGACCGACCTGGCCGAACAGGTTGGCCTGTCGCCCACGCCCTGCGCCCGCCGCATGGCGCGGATGGAGGCCGAGGGCATCATCACGGGTTATTCGGCGCGCGTCGACGCTGCCAAACTGGGCTATGGCATCACCGTTTTCGTGTTCGTGGAGCTTGAGCGCCAATCGCAGAAAACCGTGCAGGATTTCGAGCGTGCGGTGAAACGGTTTCGCGAGGTGATGGAATGCCACCTGATGACCGGCTCACGCGATATCCTGTTAAAGATCGCCACCTCGGATCTGACTGCATTCGATGCGTTTCTGGAAGACAGCCTGCTGCGGGTGCCGGGCATCCGCTCCACCCGCAGCAGTTTCAGCCTGCGCACCATGGTCGCGCGTGAGGTCTCGCCCTGAACCGCAGCAAGGCTGCCACCCCGTCAATGCAGCCGTGCCCGCGTCAGGAACCCGTCGACGGTCTCTTCGCCCAGGGCCCGCAGCGCCTCCAGCCGGTGCAGCCCTTCCAGCAGAACGTACCTCCCCTTGCCCGCGCGCACCCGGATCGGCGTCTTTTGCCCGTTCTCGAGGATATCCTCGGCCAGCGCCTGCACTCTTGCTGGATCCAGCGTCTTGGCGTGCTTGGCGGGCACATAGATTTCGGCAATGGGGAAGGCCTCGATTTTCAGCATCTGCGTGTCCAATCCTGTGGCGTCCCGCCACGCTAGCACAGCGATTTCAAAATGGGTGCGGTTTGTGGCCGCGATACCCAATATTGCCCTATCCAGCTCCCCCAATGCGCAGCCCATTGACCAGCCCCGAATTCCACCGCATATCCCCTGTCCATGACTGACCTTGATCACATCCGCAATTTCTCCATCGTGGCCCATATCGACCACGGTAAATCCACGCTTGCCGACCGGTTGATCCAGTCCACCGGCACGGTTGCCGACCGCGACATGCAGGAACAGTTGCTGGACAGCATGGATATCGAGCGCGAACGCGGCATCACCATCAAGGCCAACACCGTGCGCATCGAATACCCGGCGCGAAATGGCGAGACCTATATCCTCAACCTGATCGACACCCCCGGCCATGTCGATTTCGCCTATGAGGTCAGCCGCTCGATGCAGGCGGTCGAAGGCTCTCTGCTGGTGGTCGATGCCAGCCAGGGCGTCGAGGCGCAGACGCTGGCCAATGTCTATCAGGCCATCGACGCCGATCATGAGATCGTGCCGGTGCTGAACAAGGTCGACCTGCCCGCGGCCGAACCCGAACGGGTCGCCGAACAGATCGAGGATGTCATCGGCATCGATGCCAGCGACGCCGTCCTGATCTCGGCCAAGACCGGGCTTGGCATCCCCGATGTGCTGGAGGCCATCGTCAATCGCCTGCCCGCGCCCAAAGGCGACCGCAACGCGCCGCTCAAGGCGATGCTGGTCGACAGCTATTACGATGCCTATCTGGGTGTCGTCGTCATCATCCGCGTCATCGACGGGGTGATCCGCAAGGGCGACCGGATCAAGATGATGCGCACCGGCGGGCAATACCCGGTCGACCGGCTTGGCGTGTTCCGCCCCAAGATGACCGATATCGGCGAACTTGGCCCCGGCGAGATCGGCTTTCTGACTGCGTCGATCAAACAGGTCCGCGACACCCGCGTCGGCGACACCATCACGCATGAGAAAAAGGGCACCGACACGCCCCTGCCGGGGTTCAAGCCGTCGCAGCCGGTGGTGTTCTGCGGCCTCTTCCCCGTCGACAGCGCCGAGTTTGAGGATTTGCGCGACGCGATCGAGAAACTGGCGCTGAACGACGCCTCCTTCAGTTCCGAAATGGAAACCTCCGCCGCGCTCGGCTTTGGCTTTCGCTGCGGCTTTCTGGGGCTGTTGCACCTTGAGGTCATCCGCGACCGGATCGAGCGTGAATATGACATCGACCTGATCACCACCGCGCCCTCGGTCGTCTACCACATCTACCTGCGCGACGGCTCGATGATGGATCTGCACAACCCCGCCGACATGCCCGATATGGCGACCGTCGATCATGTCGAGGAGCCGCGCATCAAGGCCACCATCCTGGTCCCCGATGAATATCTGGGCGATGTGCTGAAGCTCTGCCAGGACCGGCGCGGGATACAGGAGGATCTGACCTATGCCGGCAGCCGCGCCATGGTGGTCTATGATCTGCCGCTGAATGAAGTGGTGTTCGATTTCTACGACCGGCTGAAATCGGTGACCAAGGGCTATGCGTCTTTCGATTACCAGATGATCGGCTATCGTGAGGATTTTCTGGTCAAGATGCAGGTGCTGGTGAACGAGGAGCCTGTGGACGCGCTGTCGATGATGGTTCACCGCGACCGGGCCGAGATGCGGGGCCGGGCGATGGTAGAGAAGCTCAAGGAACTGATCCCGCGCCACATGTTCAAGATCCCGATCCAGGCCGCCATCGGAGGCCGCGTCATCGCGCGCGAGACGCTTTCGGCCATGCGCAAGGACGTGACCGCGAAATGCTATGGCGGCGATGCCACGCGGAAACGGAAATTGCTGGATAAGCAGAAGGCGGGCAAGAAGAAGATGCGCCAGTTCGGGAAGGTGGAAATTCCGCAGTCGGCGTTTATCAGTGCGTTGAAGATGGATGGGTGAGCAGCTTGACGAAACATCTTAACCGTGCATTGTCGTTTCCGACGAGTGCTTCGTGAGGTTGAGATGAGAAAGCCTATTGTAGTTTTCGCGATCACATTATTTTCCTTATCGGCTTTTATTCTGATGCGGAGAGCAGAGTTATCAGGTTTTCCCGAAAACATAGTTGGTGTTTTGGTGGTGCTTGCGCTTCCCGGGTTGTTTAATGGGCGATACTTCATATTTTGCGCGAGAGTACTCGTGCCAATTTCGTATGGAGTATTTGCAATCGCGTTGTTCTCTCTTGGATACGAAAATATCGCTGGCAGCGATTTTTACAGAGCATCAAATTTTGGCCTTGAACAGAACGGGGATTTTATATTTGAGGCAGAAGATAATTTCTTTAATGCCCTCACGGTTCTTTTTTCGGTTGTGTCTGCCTTTCTTCTTTGGAAGGGGTTGACAGATTTTGACAAACTTAAAGAAACGTTAAATGAGGAGGCGGAGAATATTTGGGCGATTGTTTTCTTAACCTCGTATTTGCGAGAAGAGAACGACGACAGCCCTGAAAATATCGTAAACATTGCGGCAACGGATAAAATCTGCAGACTGTTTCAAGACTATGTCCGGGAAGCCATTGGTGTGCAGAATATCAGTATGCGGAAAGCCAGTATGTATCGATTAAAGAATAGTGATGACTTGATTGATCAGTGTGTCGGCGAAACTAAGAGGATTGTTGTTAAAAAAGGCGATGAAAACGACAGAATCGCTTTAGAAGAAATGATGAAGAAGTTGTCCCATTTAGTATCAATTCGTTCAAAGCGAAGAGTTTTCATGGATACAGGGATGCCTCCATTCGTCTTGGCGTCAATTTTGTTAATATCGATTGCTCTATTGTTGCCATTTTTTGGCAATGGAGCTGATGTGATGAGTGTCAACCATATTTACGTTTTCTTACTCTCGACCATTCACATGTTTATCTTCATGACACTCGTCGATTTGAGCAGCCCTTTCGATGGGCATTTTAGCATACAATTGGATGCGTTCGAAGATGCAGACCTTAGGATTACGGAACTTATTAAGGAACGAGAAAGATAGGGCGTCTTGGTGGGCTTCCAACCCCCTCACACCCCACGACCCAAGCAACGGAGGGATCATATCCTACCTTGCCACGCGCAATCAACTCACGGGTGAAACGGGACTTGATTGCGCCCCACCGCGTTGAGAAATCGGCCTCTCCTGCGGGCAGCCTCCACACACACATCAGATGATCTGGCAACGCGACCCATGCATCGAATGCAGATGGCCGCTCTGATTGCGTTTTTGGAAAGACCCGCCGCAACGCCTTGGCTTCCCGCGCCAACAGGTCCGAGGTTCGGTCTGCGAGCGCCACGGTGAAGAACAGGGATACGCGGGTGGTTTTTTTAGGGCGGCGATAAGATGCCACCCGCTACATATCGCTGGTTTAGGTTAATGGCTCGTGAAGCCCCGCATCCGACACACAGCAGGGTGGCAGGCCACCCCGCCCTTCCCCGCCAGACACCCAAACGTATGCACAGGGTGTGTACCGCCTGTGTACGGGCTGTGCATGGCGATTTTTCGGGCAAAACCCCTTCGCACCCGCAGCATTCCTCCCGTCCCGCGACCCTCCGCCGGATCTCCCCGCAACCCCTCGATCCAAAACGGAAATCCGCCGCGTTCCCCATGTTTCCCACAAGGATACCCCCACGTTATCCCCAAGAAAATTTTATGCTGCACTGCTATTTGCTTGAGGGAATCGGCAATCCGGCCAAGTCTCAATTCACCGCCAAGGGGCCTCAAACCCTGACAGCGGGGCGCAGGAAACCTGAATGGGATGGCGCAGCACGTGACCGGGCTTCGGTACCGGGTCGGACTGCAAGATCGCAAGGGGTGTGGCACGGATAAGTTGAGTTCTTTCAGGGCTTTGACGGACCAGCCATGGACCTAAGGCAGAGAGCGGGTCATGGAAACGGCCTTCGGGTCAAGACCATGGCAGCGGCGGGTCGCAAGACCCAATGCAAACTGGGCTGGAGGCCCCCTGGGGGGATCAAAGGTTCATTGGAAGGCGTCGGGACGTGTCGCAAGACACTGTTTGGGTTCTGCCCAAGCGCCCGGCGCCTTCTGCATTTCCAATTCCGCTTATGCGTCCAGAAACACCCGCACCGCCGCCTCGAACTCACGCGGTTTATCGGCATGCAGCCAATGCCCCGCGCCGGGGATCTTGGCAAAGCGCGCGACGGGGAAATGATCGCGGATCGTCCCGCGATGGGCGGGCAGAACGTAATCAGACGCCGCCCCCGACAGCATCAGCGTGGGGCCCGCGAACTGGCCGGTGATGCCTTCGGGCCAACCGGTGATCGCATCCATATCCGCCTCAAGCACATCGAGATTGAGCCGCCAGCGTTTCTCTTTCACATCCAGCGATTGCAGCAGAAAGGCCCGCACGCCATCCTCGGCAACCGCATCCGCCAGTTGCGCATCCGCATCGCGCCGGGTTTCGATCCGGGTCAGGTCCACCGCGCGCATGGCTTCGATCAGGTGGCTCTGGCTGTGGCCATACGCCACCGGCGCGATATCGGCCACGACCAGACGGCGAACCAGGCCGGGATGGCCAAGCGCCAGCACCATCGCCGCCTTGCCGCCCATGGAATGGCCCAGAATATCGGCGCGCCCGCCATGGGCTGCGATCACCTCGGCCAGATCCCCGGCCATATCAGCGTAGCTTTGTGACGGGTATTGCGGGCTGAGCCCATGGTTGCGCATATCGACCGTGATCACCTGACGGCTATCGGACAGGCGTTTGGCAATGACGTTCCAGTTGCGCGCCGACCCGAACAGCCCATGGGCAATCAGCAGGGGCGGCGCATCGGTGGCGGGTCCGGTCAGGGTCGTGGCAAGCATGGCTGCGATCTATCCGATCCGCGCGCGCGCTGCCAGCGCAGTTGTAAGGCGGCCCGCCGCGCGCTAGGATTTCTCGCCGCCAGAGGGGGGAAAGCATGGCCGTCGATCCGGAAGACTACACCGCGACCTGCGCCCGGCTGAACGATCTTCTGCATCGCCAGATCGGCGCACGGGGCCAGGATTTCGAGACCAGCCTGCGCTATGCGGGCCGGCTGTTGCCGCGCGGCGTGCGCCTGGCGGGCGGACGCATCGTCGATCTGGCTACGCAGTTGGATAACCAGAAAATCGCCCGTGTCACCGATGCCGAGGCGCTGGCCCGCGATGTCGCGACTGTCGAGCGCTACCTGACCCGGCAAAATCCCGCGCTCCGCAAAGCGCGGGCGCGGGCCAATCTGGCGGCGGGTCTGGCGTTTCAGATCGCCGTGGTGATTGCGCTGGTGATCCTCGTCCTGCGCTGGCGCGGGTTGGTTTAATTTTTCGGACGCAGGAAGGTGCCATTGTTCAGGTCGCGCATCGCGGTGCGGATCTCGTCGCGGGTATTCATCACGATGGGCCCGTGCCAGGCCACCGGCTCCTCGATCGGGGCCCCTGAGATCAGCAGGAACCGGACACCGGTTTCGCCGGCCTGCACGGTGATCTCGTCGCCGGTGCCAAACCGGATCAGGGTGCGGTTGCCCGAGAGGTCGCGGATATTGACCTCCTCGCCCATCACCTCCTTCTCCAGCAGCACACCTGCCGGGGCCGAGGCATCGGCAAAGGCCCCCTCGCCCTCGAACACATAGGCGAAAGCACGGCGGTAGGTGTCGATCCGGAAGGTCTTTTTCACCCCTGCCGGAACCGACACATCCAGATATTGCGGGTCGGCGGCAATGCCATCGACCGGACCGCGCTTGCCCCAGAAATCGCCGACGATCACCCGGACGGCGGTGCCATCATCGTCGATCACCTCGGGGATTTCGGAGGAGGAGACATCCTGATAGCGCGGGTCGGTCATTTTCAGCGAGGAGGGCAGATTGCCCCAGAGCTGGAACCCGTGCATCTGGCCCGTCGCGTTGCCCGAAGGCATTTCCTGATGCATGATGCCGGACCCTGCCGTCATCCATTGCACGTCGCCCGCTCCAAGCATGCCCGTATTGCCCAGGCTGTCGCCATGTTCGACCGATCCGGCCAGCACATAGGTGATGGTCTCGATGCCGCGATGTGGATGCCAGGGAAACCCGGCCTGATAATCGGCGGGCGTCTCGCCCCGGAAATCATCGAACAGAAGGAACGGGTCCAGCTCACTCGGGTCGTGAAAGCCGAAGGCGCGGTGCAGTTTGACACCGGCCCCTTCCATCGTGGGCTGGGCGCGGCGGGTCTCAAGAACGGCGCGGATCGACATGTGGGGTCTCCTTTTGCGTTGGCACAGATTTAGGGCGCGCGACACGGCGACGCAATTCTGCGGTGCCAAACCGGGCCTGTGCGTTCCTGCAATGGTCGGTTTCAGGCCAGACGGGCGGGGGCGCGCTTGCAAATCTGCCCGAAATGACAGCGGCAGGGAGCGTGCCATGAAGATCGGGTTTATCGGGTTGGGGAATGTCGGCGGCAAGCTGGCCGGGTCGCTTTTGCGCAACGGGTGGGATGTCACGGCGCGCGATCTCGATGCCGGGCTGGTGGCCGATTTCGTGGCGCGCGGGGCCAAGGCAGGCGAGAGCCCGGCGGCGATGATGCGGGCCTGCGACGCGGTCATCACCTGCCTGCCACGTCCCGATATTTCGGCCGCTGTCGTCGAGGGGCCGGATGGCCTGTTGGAGGGCGTCGGCCCTGGCAAGATCTGGATGGAGATGAGCACCACCGATGAGGCCGAGGTCAAACGTTTGGGGGCGAAAGTGATCGCCGCCGGGGGGGCTGCTGTCGATTGTCCGGTCTCGGGCGGCTGCCACCGGGCCGATACCGGCAATATCTCGATATTCGCGGGCTGTGACCGGGCCACCTTCGACCGCATCTTGCCGCTTTTGACCACGCTTGGCCGCCGGGTGCTGCATACCGGCGATATCGGGTCGGCCTCGATCCTCAAGGTCATCACCAATTTCCTGGCCACCGCCAACCTGATCACCTGCGCCGAGGCGCTGACGGTGGCCAAGGGCGCGGGCATGGATCTGGGCACCGCCTATGAAGCGATCCGGATCTCGTCGGGCACCAGTTTCGTGCATGAAACCGAAAGCCAGGTCATCCTCAACGGCAGCCGCGATATCAGCTTCACGATGGATCTGGTGGCCAAGGATATCGGCCTCTTTCAGGAGGTCGCGGACCGGGCCGGTGTGCCGCTGGAGATGAACCCGCTGATGATGCGGATCTTTGCCGACGGCATCGCGCGCTATGGCGAGCGCGAGCTGTCGCCCAACATCATCCGGCGGCTGGAAGATGCCACTGGTCTCAGCATTCTGGCCGATGGGTTCCCGGCCGAAATGGTCGATGACGAGCCGGAAGAACCGGGCCATGAGGTGCGGCGCGGCTAGGCCTCGTCAATCCGACCCGGACCGGGTATGGGGGGCGGGCAGTTTTCCAGACAGGGACCAGGACGAGATGCCGGATACGGATGAAGTGATCGAACGGATCACACCGAGCGCGCCGCGCCGGGTGATGGCCACGGCGGCACTTGGCCTATTGGGCAGCATGATGTTGCTGGTTGCGGCCTCGAACCCGCCCACTGACATCGCCTGGCGGCTGTTTCTGGTCGCGGTCGGCGCGGGCAGCCTGTGGTTGTCCTGGAAGCTTTGGCTGGTCACCGGTGTGGTGCTTGAACTGACGCGGGATGAATTGCGCGAGGCGGGCGGCAGGGTGGTGGCGCGGCTCGACAATATCCGGTCGGTCGATCGCGGGTTCTTTGCCTTCAAACCGGCGGCGGGGTTCCGGCTCAGCCTGATCGAGAAGGGCCCGACGGTCTATGCGCCGGGCCTATGGTGGCGGCGCGGGCGCATGGTGATGGTGGGCGGCGTCACCTCACGCGGGCAAACGAAATCGGTGGCGGATCTGATCGTCGTGATCATGGCGCAACGCAGCGGTGCCATGTAGGCGGGCACCCTTGCGCACGCCCGCGAACCGCCGCGACGGCAACCGGGGCGCGGCCCGTAGGGGGCAGACAGGGCCGCAATTGCGCCCGCCCGCCCCCGATTTGCGCCGCTACAACCCCTTGGCCCGATAGCTGGACGCCACGCGACCGATCGCCACCATAAAGCCTGCGGTGCGCAGGTCGGACACGTCGTTGCGCGTGTGCCAGACCTCGGCCATTGATTGATAGGCGGTGCGCATCGTGTCATCGAGGCCCGAGCGCACCAGTTCAAGCTCATCCGCCCCGCGCAGGTATTTCTCCTTGAAATCGGGTGTCATCGACCAGGCCCCGCCTAGATGCGCATCCAGCCGTTCCAGCTCATCGACGATCAACTGGTGGCGGGCCTCCTCCTGACGGCGCTGCATGCGGCCAAACCGGATATGGCTGAGGTTCTTGACCCATTCGAAATAGGACACCGTCACCCCGCCCGCGTTGGCATAAAGGTCCGGGATGATGACACAGCCCTTGTGGCGCAGGATCTCATCGGCCCCGGCGGTGATGGGACCGTTGGCCGCCTCGATGATCAGCGGGGCCTGAATATTCTCCGCGTTCTGAAGGTTGATCACGCCCTCCAGGGCCGCTGGGATCAGGATGTCGCATTCGTGCTCAAGTGCCTTGATTCCGTCCTTGATATAGCGCGGTCCGGGGAACATATCGACGCCGCCATGCCGGGTAATGTGTTGCTTGACCGCCTCCACATCCAGCCCTTTGGGATCGAGAAGCGCGCCGTCGCGTTCGATGATGCCGACGATCTTCGCACCATCCTCCTCGGACAGAAACTTGGCGGCGTGATAGCCCACATTGCCAAGCCCCTGCACGATGATCCGCTTGCCATCCAGCTTGCCCGACAACCCTGCCATCGCCACATCCTCGGGGTGGCGGAAAAACTCGCGTAGGGCGTATTGCACACCGCGCCCGGTGGCCTCGACCCGGCCCTGGATGCCGCCCGCATGCGGCGGTTTGCCGGTCACACAGGCTTTGGCGTTGATATCGGTGGTGTTCATGCGCGCGAACTGATCGGCGATAATGGCCATCTCGCGTTCACCGGTGCCCATGTCGGGGGCGGGCACGTTCTGGCTGGGGTTGATCATGTCACGCTTGATCAACTCATAGGCAAAGCGGCGCGTGACCTGTTCCAGCTCGAACTCATCATAGTCGCGCGGGTCGATGCAGAGCCCGCCCTTGGAGCCGCCAAACGGGGCCTCCACCAAGGCGCATTTATAGGTCATCAGGGCGGCCAGCGCCTCAACCTCGTCCTGATGCACATTGGGCGCATAGCGGATGCCGCCCTTGGCCGGTTCGAAATGTTCCGAATGCACCGATCTGTAGCCGGTAAAGGTGCGGATCTCGCCCCGCATGCGCACCCCGAAACGCACCGTATAGGTGGCATTGCAGACGCGGATCTTTTCCTCCAGCCCCGGCGGCAGGTCCATCAGCGCGGCAGCGCGGTTGAACATCAGATCAACTGATTGACGGAAACTCGGCTCTCCGGTGGCGGACATCGCAATTCCTCCTTTTTGCGTTCCGATGGGCGATACTTCGCATTGCGCCCATTTTTCGAGCGGAACACAGCTTGCCCATGTGATCAAGCAAACCCTTCAATTTGGTATAAGAAACCGCGTTTGTCGCACGAATTGCGATGCGCGCGATTGTCGTCGTTTCAAAAACACCCCGTTTCCCGCCTTATTTTGCCCCATTTCTGCCGTGGTTCTAAACGATCCATGTCGCGGGTCGAACTCTGCCCTTCGGTCCGAGTCCCTTTTTAACTGCGCGAGGCGCTGAGCATGTTGCACATATTCGAACCCGTCCTGTCCAAGGGCCCCGCCCGACGCTGGCTGACCCGGTTTGCGCACGATGAAGGCGGCACAATCACCATTTTCGCGCTGATGATGTTCGTTCTGATGCTGGCCGCGGGTGGCATTGCCATCGACGTGATGCGCTATGAAACGCAGCGCACGCAACTGCAATACACGCTTGATCGCGCGGTTCTGGCCGCGGCGGCGCTCAATCAGCTGGAAGATCCCGAGACGGTCGTGCTGGATTACTTTGCCACCTCGGGGCTGGAGAACTACCGCCTTGATGTGAATGTCGAGCAGGGGCTGAACTATCGCCGCGTTTCGGCCTCGGCCGAGATGGATATCCAAGCCTTTTTCATGAACATGTTCGGTGTCCGCGCGCTGACATCGCCCGCGCGCGGTGCTGCCGAAGAACGCATCATGGATATCGAGATTTCCATGGTTCTGGATATTTCCGGCTCGATGGGCTGGAACAACAAGATCGTGAACATGCGCAATGCGGCAAATGATTTTGTCGATACCATGATGCTGTTGAATACCGAGGAAGAGCAACAGGTCACCATCTCGGTCATTCCCTATAACGGGCGCGTCAATGCGGGCTCCATCATCGAAAGCGTCTTTACCCTGTCGGATGAACAGACCGAAAGCAGCTGCACCCGGTTTGATCCCAGCGACTATAATACAACCGCGATCAACCCCGCTGTCGCCGTCGAACGCCTGGCCCATTTCGATCGCCGGAACTACAACCGCAACCGCGATTTCCGCACCCCGCACTGTCAGACCGACGATTACGGCGCGATCCTGCCTTGGTCCAGCGATGCCGGCGACCTGCATAGCCGCATCAACAGCCTGAACGCCAATGGCTGGACCGCGATCGACCTGGGCATGCGGTGGGCCGTTGGCCTGCTGGACCCGGCAGCACAGCCCGCCTTGTCGAATCTGATTACCGCCGGTGTGGTTGACGCCGATTTCGAAGGCCGTCCCTACGCCTATGATGAGCCTGAAGTGCTGAAGGTGATCATCCTGATGACGGATGGCGAAAACACCAATCAATACGATATCATCCAATCGCGCAAACGCGGGCCGTCCGAGGTTTACCGTGACCCCAATACCGGAAACACTTCGACCTGGGTCGAACGCTACAATCAGTATTACTGGCAGAGAACCGGGCGGCGCTATGACGAGCCCGATGGCGGTGCCAATGCCGTGCCGATCTACTGGCCCGAACTGTGGGGCGACTATACCGCCCGCCGAATCGCCGACCGCTATTACTATGGCATTGGTGACAACAGCCTGCGCAACAGTGTCCGCTATAACTCGATTGAGCTCTATGCCGGGCGGTATCAGGCCGACCTGAACCTGCGCGCCATTTGCGATGCCGCCAACGATGCCGGGATCATCATCTTCACAATCGCCTTTGAAGCGCCACAGGGCGGCCGTGATGTGATGCAATATTGCGCATCATCGGAGGCCAATTACTACGACGCGGCTGGCATCGAAATTTCCGAGGCCTTCGCCTCCATCGCGCAATCCATCAACCAGCTTCGGCTGATCCAGTAAGGGACGTATGATGAGGGGCTTTTCATTCCTATCCCGGTTCTGGAAGCGCGAAGAGGCCAACGCCACGGTCGAATTCGTCATCGTGTTTCCGCTGGTCCTGCTGGTCTTTATCGCGGCCTTTGAAACGGCCATGCTGCTGACCCGGCAGGTGATGCTGGAAAAGGCGCTGGATGGTGCCGTGCGGTATCTGCGCCTGACCTCGGGCGTCAGCGTCACCTATGATGAGATTCGCACAAATATCTGCGAAAACACGCCGGTCTTGCCGGATTGCGAAAACTCGTTGCTGCTGGATGTGCGCGTGATCGATGAGGTTACCTATGCCCTGCCGGATTACCAACTGCTTTGCGTCGATCGCACCGGCACGGCGACGCCGGCCAATGAGTTCAACCCCGGTACGGACAACCAGTTGATGTTGATTCGCGCCTGTGCAGCCGTCGACCGTATCCTGCCGATTTCGGGTCTCGGATTGGACCTGACCCGCGATGACACCGGGGCCATTCACATTCTGGCCGCCAATATCTTTGTGAATGAACCCGAATGAGGCCCGCCATGAAACGCTTGATCAAGGATTTTTGCCGCCGGGATGACGCCAGTGTCGCATTGGAGGCGGTGATCGTGATGCCGATCCTGACCTGGGTTTTTATCGCCAGTTTCGTCTTTTTCGATGCGTTCCGGGTCTACAACACCTCGATCAAGGCAACATATTCGGTGGCCGATGTGCTGTCGCGACGCACCGACAGCATCGCGGCCAGCGATATCGAAGGCCTGGCCGAAGTGTTTCAGTTTCTGACCCGTAACACCGCAGGATCGGCGCTGCGGATCACGCAAATCACCCGCCAGGATGGCGGATATCGCATCGACTGGTCGCATGGTACCGATGGGTTGACCTATCTGCGCGCCTCCAATTTTCCGGAAATTGTCGATAGAATTCCGATCATGGCCTTTGGCGACCGGATGCTGCTGGTTGAATCCATTCTGCCGCATCGGCCCGCCTTCAATGCGGGATTGTCGGATCAGGAATTTGTGAATTTCACCGTGACCCGCCCGCGCTTTGCCGGACAGGTGCCGTTTGTCGACGATATTGGAAATTCCTATGTCTATGTGAATGACGGAACGCCCCAGGGCGAAGATGGCTTTTTTTACATCGACCCCGATGCTGATGTGGATACCGACCCAGACTGGGATGATCTCTAGACATCTGGCCATCGGTCGAGAACCGACCGGCGGGTGTCGCCAAACGGCATTCACCTGCTCCCGTCCTTGTGGTCTAACCTGACCCCGATGGGGTGCGCATGCGCCCCGGCAAAGGGAGCAGGCGATGCGCTATTCCGGCTGGCAGGTGCTGAAACAGGGGCTGACGGGCAACAAGGGCTGGACGCCCGCCTGGCGCGACCCGGTGCCGAAATCCGAATATGACGTGGTGATCATCGGCGGCGGCGGGCACGGGCTGGCCACTGCGTTTTACCTGGCCAAGAACCACGGGATGACCAATATCGCGGTGCTTGAGCGTGGCTATCTGGGGGGCGGCAATGTCGGGCGGAACACCACCATCGTGCGCGCCAATTACGGACTTCCCGGCAATTCCGAGTTTTATTCGCATTCCCTGAAACTGTGGGAAGGCATGGAGGCCGAGCTGAACTACAACGTGATGCACAGCCAGCGCGGCATCATCAACCTGTTCCATTCCGA
>CAXBGQ010000026.1:0-17014 GCA_963975135.1 uncultured Nioella sp.
GGAGGTCCACATGATTTCTTGTGGATTCTGACTCCAACCCACCACCCAGATCGGCCGCCAGCGCCACCGGATCATCCTGCCATTCGGCAAAGGCGGAGATGACGGAAACGATGCCCAGCTGACCGTTCTGGCGCATGAAAACCGGCGCGCCCGAAGATCCCGGGTCAATATGGCAGGCCAGAATTTGCAGCCCGTTCCGACCGGCGCGCACCTCGCAGCCATCCTCAAGCGAGGCGTAATTCTCCCGATCGCGCCCATAAGAGACGATCTGCACCGAATCGCCGACGCTTGCCCGCCCGCGGGCCTGAATCGGGCGCACGGTCTGCGCCGGAATGGCGCGGTCCAGTTCAAGAATGGCAATATCGGTGCGGACCTGATCCAATTCATCGGGCAGATCCGGGGCATAATCCGGGTGAATCACCGCGCGCCGCACGCCGCGATAGGCCACCGGCCGCCCGTTCCTGAGCCCGGCATTGAACCCGAACCCGGCCAAAGGCAGCCGTTCGCCGGTCTCGGCGTCAAACAGACAATGCGCCGCCGTTAGCACCAGATCCGTCGCGATCAGGGTTCCGGTGCAAAATCCGGAGCCTGTCTCAACCCGGCCCACCGCCTGCCATTGCCGATCGGTTCCCACCCCGGTCACAGCCTCCAGCGGCGGCCCGGCGGGGGCGATGACAGGCAGGGTCTGGGCTGCGGCAGGGCTGGCCAGCAACAGCATGAACAATAAGGCGCGCATCGCGATCCGGTCCTTGGCCAAGGGGCGTTGGACAGGGGTTTACGCGAGGAGTGGGGCAAAATTTGGACCTGGGGGGGCCGCTTTGCGGCGCACGACCTCACGCAGGCGTCAGGTGACAAAACCAGCGTGACGGGGGAGGATAGAGATCATGCAGATCCTTCGCGCCATTGCCACAACCCTGATTGCCATGACCGGGCCCGCCCTTGCCGATCCGGCAGAGATCGTCGACGCCACGGCGCAGATAACCAGTGCGGGCTGGCAATTCGACGTGACCATCGCGCATGGCGATACCGGGTGGGAGGATTACGCCGATGGCTGGCGGGTGGAACTGGCCGATGGCACCATCCTGGGCACCCGCATTCTGGTCCATCCCCATGTCGAAGAGCAGCCCTTTACCCGCAGTCTCAGAGAAGTCGCCATCCCCGACGGCGTAGAGACGGTTCATATCCGCGCCGCGACCAATGTGACGGGGTGGGCCGACACGCGCCGGGCGGTGACCCTGAACTGAGCCGCCCCGCAAGCGATTGCTATTGCCGCCCTTCGCGCAGCCAGGCCCCCAGCATCAGACCGGCGGCGATCAACAAAAACAGCCAGGCGGAAATCAGCGGCCGCACCGTGATATCGGTGGTCAGATAGGCCGCGCGCGGGGTCAGCCCGATCCAGCCGCGCCCCGCCGCATTGCGCCCCTCGGCAACGCGCCGAATGTCGGGCAGGCCATCTTCAATCCGCAACACACCACCGCGCAGCTCGGCCGCCGCGCCCGCCACAACCGTGATGTTTGCCAAGGTCTCTTCAAACTCTCGCGGCGCGGCGGGGCCAAGCGCCACCACGGCGTCGCGGTCGCCATCGGTCAACCGGTAAAGCCCGACCTCGGGGCCGGCCAGCGCGCCGGTAAACCGCCCCGGCGCGGTTTCCTCCAGCGTGACCACAGCCTCGCTGCCATCGGGCAGTGTCACCGTCACATCGCCCGCGGTCTCGGCCAGTGTCTGGCGCGTGATGCGGATGCTCTGGCCATCGGCCTCGGCGCGCAGGGCCTCTTCCTCCAACTCCGGCTCGCCCATCATCCAATGCGCCAGCCGGCGCAACAGCTCCAACTGCGGCCCGCCCCCCTCATAGCCGCGATCCCACAGCCAGGGCTGATCCGAGGCCAGAAGCGCGACGCGCCCCTCTCCGACCCGGTCGAGCATCAAAAGCGGTCGCCCATCCGCGCCGGTCATCACGGTCTGGCCGCTTTCTTCGGTCAGCTCGATCTGGCGCAGCCAGCGGCCCCAGGGGGCATCGCTGCCGGGCGGCGGCGTATGCGTCTCAGCCAGCCCCGCCGTGACCGGGTGACGCTGCCCAAGTTCGGAAACCTCCGGCAGGAACGGCGTCTCGATGACCTGCGCCGTGGGCCGCCCCGGCAGGATATCGGCCAACGGCGTTCGATAGAGCGAATCGGCGCTGGCGAATTCCGGCCCCGCCGCCATCAAAACCGCACCGCCATTTTCGACATAGGCCCGCACATTATCCAGATAAACCATCGGCAGGATGCCACGCCGCCGGTAGCGGTCGAAAATGATCAGATCAAATTCGTCGATCGCCTCCAGAAACAGCTCGCGCGTGGGGAAAGCAATCAGCGACAGCTCGGTCACCGGCACGCCATCCTGCCGGTCGGGCGGGCGCAGGATGGTGAAATGCACCAGATCGACGGAAGGGTCCGATTTCAGCAGGTTGCGCCAGGTCCGTTGGCCCGGATGCGGCTGACCCGAGACCAGAAGCACCCGCAGCCGATCCCGCACGCCGTTGATCTGCACCACGGCGGCATTGTTGCGGTCGGTCAGCTCGCCGGGGGCCTCAGGAAGCTCGAATTGCAGCACGTTCATCCCGGCATGCGGCAGGGTCATCGGCAATTCCAGATCCTCGCCCACCGGCACCATAAAGCTGCGCGGCGTATCGCCGTCGATCGAGATCCGCAATTCGGCCAGATCGCCGATGCCGGCAGGCACCGCACCCTCATCCTCGATGCGCAGCGTCAGGGTAAACTCTTCGTCCAGAATCGCAAAGGCGGGCGCGTTCCGGACCAAAAGCCGTCGGTCCCAATCGGTGTCACGACCGGTAATCAGCGCATGCAGCGGCGCGGGCAGTTCGGGGACCAGTTCGGCATCGTGGATCTGGCCATCGGTGATCAGAATGGTGCCGGCGATGCGCGCGCGCGGCTCCTCGGCCATCAACTCCGAAAGCGCCGCCATCGCCAGCGTGCCGGTATTGTCCGGCCCGTCGCCCACGCGCGCCTCGCGCAATTCCATGCCAAGGCCCGCAACCTGGCGGCGCACGGCCTCAACGGCGGCCTCGGTCTGTGCGGCGCGGTCCGAGATTTGCTGCGATGCGCTTTCGTCGATCACCATGAGCACGATATCGCTCAGCGGCTCGCGCT
This sequence comes from uncultured Nioella sp., assembly GCA_963975135.1. Taxonomy (GTDB): domain Bacteria; phylum Pseudomonadota; class Alphaproteobacteria; order Rhodobacterales; family Rhodobacteraceae; genus Alterinioella. Next base: position 3,150 of record CAXBGQ010000026.1, read on the forward strand.
CTTCGTTTTGCAGCGACGGGTTGGCCAGGGCAGCCAGCAGCGCCAGCGCCGCCAATGCGCGCAGCGGCCAGCCCGAGAGGCCCTTCCAGATCTGCACCCCGAGAAAGAGCACCGCCAATGCCGTCAGCGTCCAGATCGCGGCCCAGGGCAGTTGCGGGTCAAAGATAATATCCTGCGCCATGCCTATTGTCCCAACCTGTCCAAAAGCGCGGGCACGTGGACCTGATCGGATTTGTAATTCCCGCTCAGGACATACATCGCCAGATTGACCCCGAACCGCAGCGCGATCTCGCGTTGGCGTTCACCAGTGAAGCCGCGCCCGACGGGATAAAGCGCGCGCCCGTTCTCATCCATCGCCCAGGCAGCGGCCCAGTCATTGCCGCCGATCACCACCGGCGACACGCCGTCATTGAGGTTGCGAAACGGCATCCCCTCGATCTGTTCGACATCGGGCGGTGCCGCCTCGACCCAGACATCGCGGCCCAGATGGCGGCCCGGAAAATCCTGCAGCAGGTAAAAGGTCCGGGTCAGAACGTGATCCTCGGGCACAGGTTCCAGCGGCGGAATATCCAAGGGGCGGGCAATCTCACGCAAGGCGCGGCCATTGGGGGTGGCCGCCCCGAACCGGCCGATATCGGCGTCACGGGTGTCAAACACGATCATGCCGCCACCGCGCAGATAGGCGTTGAGCCGGGCATAGGCCGCATCGGACGGGATCGGCTGATCGGGGCTGATGGGCCAATAGATCATCGGAAAGAACACCAGCTCATCGCGTTCCAGATCGATCCCGATAGGCGGCGCAGGCTCGACCGAGCTGCGTAGCGCCAGCGTCAAGCCCAGCCCATAAAGCCCGGCGCGCGAGGTCTCATCCAACCTGTCATCGCCGGTCAGCACATAGCCAAAGGTGATCTCGGACGTCGCCAGCAACGCCAGAGCCTCATCCGCATTGGCCTGCGCCCTGGCCTCTGGCGCGAGGCTGATGGCGAGCAGGATCACTGCCGCCCGCGCCATGCCCGGCAAGCGCCCCGACAGCCACAGCGCGGCCAGCGAATCAAGCAGCAACAGCGCGAACGCAGCGCTCAGAAACACCCAGGCCAAATCGGCCACCGGGCGCGCATCCATGCCTTCGATCGCTATGCCCGCAGGCCATGCCGCGGCCGCCAAGGTGTCACCCGCACCAATCACATTGCGCGCCACGCGCCGGTCGGACCCGGCATAAAGCCCCGGCAGCAGATCGCGCGACAAGGGCGCAGAGGCCAGGTCGACACCGTCCACCCCCGGCATCACACCGGCATCGCGCCTTGTGCCAAACCCGTCCAGAACCACCTCGGGCACCCAGGTCACGCCCGCCAGATCCTGCGCCGCAAGATCCACCGGCCGGGTGGAAATCGCCAACCGCTCCAGCATCTGCACGAAAAGCCCCGAGATCGGCAATGTCGACCATTCCGCATTCGCCGTGACGTGAAACAGCACCACCTGCCCCTGCCCGACGCGCACGCGGGTGACCAGCGGCGTGCCATCGGCCAGCGCCGCGATGGTGCGGCTGGCAAGTTCCGGGTCGGGCTGCGCCAACACCTGCGAATTGACCAACACATCGCCGGGAATCGGCAGGCCGTAAAACGGCGAGGTTTCGTCAAAGGGCCGCAGGGCCTTGGGCTCGCCCCAGCTCATTGCGCCACCGACCGTGCGTCCGCCTTCGCGCAGCCGCACCGGCAACAGCGGATCAAGGCTTTCGCGCGCTATATCGGACCCCGCCAGGCGCGGCCCGGCAAAGCGCACCAGCATCCCGCCGCGATCCACCCAGTCCTGCAAGCCCTCGGATTCCTCCGGGGCCAGCGTCGCGACATCGGCCAGGATGATCACATCGGGGCTGGCCAGCAGCAGATCCGACAGCCCCACCTCCAACAGATCCGCCGTCGGGGCCAGCGCCTGACGCAGATAATGCAAGGGCGACAACAGCTCCTGCCCCTCCTGATCGGCGGCCCCGGCCAGCAAGCCCACCGCGCGCCGCTGCAAGGCATCATCGGTCAGCGACACCGCGCCCGCGCTGCGCTCGCCCGCGATCTGGAACCGGCTGATCCGGTTGCGCAACTCGGGCGGCAACGCCAGCTCAAGCTCGGCCGCGTCATCCCCGGCACCAAAGCTCAGCGTTTCGCGGGCCAGTTGCCGTTCGATCCCGGCCGGGTCCAGCCCGTAAGCCTCAACCGTCACGTCGCGCGCCGCGCCGTTTTGCGCCCTGAGCGCAGGCAGGCGGATCAAGCCATCCTCGAACCGCGCCGGGCCCAGCGCCAGCACATCGCGCCCGCCCTGAAAGGCAACCACGTCACCCGCGCCCGTCAGAACGTCGCTCAGAGCGCCCCGGCCCGGACGGTCCAGCCCATCGGAAAACCAGAAGGTCTGATAGCCGCCCTCAAGCGCCTCGGCCCATTCCAGCGCCGCCGCCATATCGGGCGCAAACGGCGCAGGTTCCAGATTGTCCAGCCGTGCCAACCAGCTGTTTGCAGCCTGAAACGGCGCATCGCCCACCGGCGGCAGATCGGTCAGTTGCACCAATGCCACCGGGCGGGCATCGCGCCCGGCCTCCTCGATCAGCGCGCGGGCCCGATCCAGCCGCGCGGGCCAGTCGCGCCCCGAAGCCCAGGACGCATCCATCAGAACCAAGAGCGGTCCCTCGGCCACACTTTCCTCGGGCGGGTTCAGAACCGGACCGGCAAAGCCGATGATCGCGGCGGCCACCGCCAGAATGCGCAACAGCAGCAACCACCACGGTGTCTTGTCGGTCTGGCTGTCGTCATCCTTGAGGCCGATCAGCAACGCCACACCGGGAAACCGCCGCCGAATGGGCGCGGGCGGCACCGCGCGCAACAGCCACCACAGGATCGGCAACGCAATCAGCGCAACCAGCAACAGCGGCGCGGCAAAGGAAACCCCGGAAATCATACGCCACCCCTAGGGCGGGTGCGCGAGGTCGCCTTGTGAGGAAATGCAAATTCGGACACCAGAGCTTTGCGTCTACAATCACTCATCACAACCGCACCTTTTCCAACGCTCGATAGAGCCACAAAAGCGCAGGCTCCGCACCCTCGCTCGTGTGGTGGCAATGATAGGCCCAGCCGGTGCGCCGCGCGATATCTTTCAACCGCGCCTTACGCGCCGCCAGCCTTTGCAGATAGGCCGCGCGCAGGCCGCCGGCTTTCAATGTCTCGAAACGGATCGCGCCGCCCATGCTTTCGAACAAGGTCCGCCCATCGAACGGAAACCGTTCCTCATCGGGGTCCAGCACCTGCACCAATGCGCCCTTGACGCCGCGATCGGCGGCCTGGCCCAGCGCCGCCTCGACCGGGGCCATATCGCCCAGGAAATCCGAGAAAAACACCGCCCGCGATCCCGGCGGCATCACCTGCGGGTGCGGTTCGCCATAATCGCCGGGCGCGTCGCTTTCCATCAGCGCGGTGGCCATCCGCATCAGCTGCGCCTCGCCGCCGCGCGGCGGCTCCGGCAGATGCGTCAATCCCACCCGTTCGCCGCCGCGCACCGCCAAAATCGCCAGCGCCATCGCCAGTGTCTGCGCCCGGCGCAGTTTCGAGGGCCGCGAATTTGCCCCGGCATAGGTCATGGATTTCGCATCATCGACGCCGATCATCACCGATTGCGCCGCCTGCCATTCGGTCTGACGCACGAAATGCACATCCGCCCGCGCCGACCGCCGCCAGTCAATCGCGCGCAGGGCATCGCCCGCTTCGGCCTGCCGGTATTGCCAGAACTCGTCACCGGTTCCGGCCCGTTTGCGCCCATGTTCGCCCAACAGGATCGTCGCCGCCAGATGCTGCGCATCGGCCAGCAGCGCGGGCAGGCTGCCCGCCACCGATTCCGAGCGCAACCTGAGCGTTTCGGCGGTATGTTGCGCGGCTTTGGTCAAGCGGCGGCCTCGACCCGGGCCGCCTGCGCAGTCACCTGCTCGATCACATCCTCCAGTTCGACGCCCTCGGCCCGTGCCGCAAAGCTCAGAGCCATGCGGTGCGACAGAACCGGGCGCGCCATTGCCAGAACGTCGTCGGCCGTGGGGGCAAGCCGCCCATCCAAGAGCGCCCGCGCCCGTACCGTCAGCATCAAGGCCTGCGCCGCGCGCGGCCCGGGCCCCCAGGCGACATGATCATGCACGATCTGGGGGGCCTCGGCCGCCTCGGGGCGGCAGGCGCGCACCAGATCGAGGATCAGCTCCACCACCGCGTCACCCACCGGCATCCGGCGCACCACCTGTTGCGCGGCCATCAATTCCGCGGCGGTAAACACCTGATGTGCGGTCGCTTCCTCAATGCCGGTGGTGGCCAGCAAAATGCCCTTTTCCGTCTCCCGGTCCGGGTAATCCACGTCGATTTTCACCAAAAACCGGTCAAGCTGCGCCTCGGGCAGGGGGTAAGTGCCCTCCTGCTCGATCGGGTTTTGCGTCGCCAGCACATGAAACGGCGCGGGCAGCGGGTGATGCACGCCCGCGATGGTTACCTCGCGTTCCTGCATCGCCTGCAGCAACGCCGATTGCGTGCGCGGGCTGGCGCGGTTGATCTCATCGGCCATCAGAAGCTGGCAAAAAACCGGCCCCTCGATAAACCGGAAAGACCGCGCGCCATCGTCGGCGGTTTCCAGAACTTCGGATCCCAGAATATCGGCGGGCATCAGGTCGGGCGTGAACTGAATGCGGGCCTCACTGAGCCCCATGACCGTCGACAGCGTATCGACCAGCAATGTCTTGCCAAGCCCCGGCAAGCCCATCAGCAACGCATGCCCCCCCGACAGCATCGCCGCCAGCGACAGGTCCACCACCTCCTGCTGGCCGATGATCCGGGTCGCGATCGAGGCGCGCGCCTCAGCCAGCTTGGCCCCAAGGTTTTCGATCTCATCGACAAGCTTTTCGGGGTCAGACATAGCATTGCTCCACAGGAAAGAATATGTTGCGTCAGTTAAAGACAACTATGGCGCGGACCACAAATGGCAATGCACGAAAATGGACAAAACATTGTGAAACCGAGCGCCGATAGCCTGATGAAAGCCGCCCAGGCCGCGCAGAAGGGCGGCAAACTTCCGCCCGTGCATCTGTGGGACCCGGAATTCTGCGGTGATCTGGACATGGAGATAAAACGCGACGGGACCTGGTTTTACATGGGAACGCCCATTGGACGGCCCGCGATGGTCAAGCTGTTCAGCTCGATCCTGAAGCTGGAGGAGGGCAATTATTTCCTTGTCACCCCGGTGGAAAAGGTCGGCATTCGCGTGGTCGATGCGCCATTTGTCGCGGTCGATATGGAAGCGGCGGGCACCGGCCCCGATCAGGTCATGACCTTTACCACCCAGGTGGGCGATGTGGTGATCGCGGGCCCCGACAATCCGATTCGCGTGGTCCGGGACGCATCGGGCGAACCTTCGCCCTACGTGATGGTGCGCGCCGGGCTTGAGGCGCTGATCGACCGCAAGACATTCTACCGGATGATCGACCGGGGCGAGGCGCATGAGGTAGAGGGCACCGATTGGTTCGGCGTCTGGAGCGCGGGCCGCTTTTTCCCCATCATTCCCGTGGCCGAACTGGAGGCCTGACCCGACATTCCCGCCCGTGGCCACCGTCGCCACCAAGGCCTGCGCAACCTCTGTCAGCCGCCGGTCAATTTCGCGGCTGAGAAGCGGCGTGCCATCGGATTTTTTTGCTAGCGCGCACCACTATTTATAGACCGGATCGCGCTTTTGCATCTGCGCCATGACGGTTTCAACCTGATTGGGGGCCCCCATCAATGCCGCCTGCAATTCCGCCTCCAGCCGCAAGCCATCCACCAGCCGCCCTTCCCACAACCCATCGACCAGAGCCTTTCCGGCCCGGATCGCATCAGGTGATCGCGCCGCCAGTTCATTGGCGAACGCCATGGCCGCGTCGCGAGGGTCATCGGCCACCCGCGTCACCAGCCCCTCGGCCAGCGCCTCGGATCCCGACATGATCCGCGCCGTCATGATAACTGCCTTGGCACGGTCGGCGGGCATCAGACGCGGCAGGCTCAGGCTGATCCCCATATCCGGGATCAGGCCCCATTTGCCTTCCATGATCGAAAGCCGCGCATCGGGCGCGGCAATGCGGAAATCGGCGGCCAGCGCGATCTGGAACCCGGCCCCGAAACAGACGCCCTCAATCGCGGCAATCACCGGCACCGGCAGGTCCATCACCGCCTTGGCCGGGGCCTGAAACCGGTTGGCGATGCCATCGGGCGGCGTCAGCATCTCGGATTTGACGGCGTCAAGATCGCCCGCGAACCCTATCAGGACGGAAAGATCGATCCCGGCGCTGAAATCGCCGCCCTCGCCCGACAGCACAACCGCCCGCAAACCCGGCTCGCGGCCAAGCGCGTCACAGATCGAAACAAGCGCCTCCAGCAACTCCAGCGTGACCGCGTTTTTCTTTGCGGGTCGGTTCAGCCTGATCTCGGCCACCGGTCCTTTCGCGTTCAAAACCCTGATCAGATCGCCCATGCCGACACCTCCTGCTTTTACAGGATGAGACGCGCGCCGGCCTGTCAGGTCAAGCCTGACCCAACGTTTGCCGCGCATGCAGGATGCGCCCGATCAGGTTCAGCAGCAATTGCGCTGCCAGAATCGCCGTGGTGCCGGTCCGATCGTAATCGGGGGCGACCTCAACCAGATCGATCCCCACCACTCGCTGCCGTTTGGCCAGTGCCGCCAGCAGTTCCAACACCTCGTAATAGAGGAACCCGCCATGGCTCGGCGTGCCGGTGCCGGGCGCGATCGACGGGTCGAACCCGTCGATGTCGATGGTGAAATAAAGGTCAGCATCCTGCGGGATGCGCGCCAACACGCCCTCCAGCCCCAAAGCCCGGGTTTGGCGCACCGACAGGATATCGGTCCCCATCGCGCGGGCCGCGTCATAGCCTTCCTTGGCAGTGGAGCTGACATTGCGGATGCCAAGCTGGCTGATCCCCGTCACATGATCCTGCTCAGCCGCGCGGCGCATCGGGTTGCCGTGGCCGTGGCGCACGCCGTGGCGTTCATCGACGAAATCCAGATGCGCGTCGATCTGCACGATGTGAATGGGGCCGCGCCCGGCAAAGGCGCGGATGCAGGGGATATTCACCGAATGATCGCCGCCTAAAACAACCGGCAGCGCGCCCTTGTCCAGAATCAAACGCACCGCAGCCTCGATATTGGCGTGGCTGCCTTCGGTATCGGTGTGGATGATGTCGGCATCGCCCAGATCGACGATGGGGGTATCGGGGCCCAGATAGGTCACATCATCCTCGGGATCATAAGCCCCGGCATGGCCAAAGGCGAACAGGGTCGAGGCCTCGCGGATGCCGCGCGGGCCAAACCGGGCGCCAGGGCGCCATTGGGTGCCGAAATCGAACGGCGCGCCCAGGATGGCGACATCGGCGTCAAGCGTCTGCCAATCGCTGCAATAGGGGTTCTTGCCGAAGGTGGCGATGCCGGTGAAGGGCAGGTTGATGCCGCCGCGTTCCTGTCCGTCGCTCATGTCTGAACCTCCCGAATTCCGCCTGTCAGCAGACGATGTTCACACCCGCAAGGCAAGCGCGGGGAAGCCCTTTCGAAAGGGCTTCGAAACCTTTTTCAAAAAAGGTTCCTCCCCCGAGGCGGATGAGCGCGTGTATGCACCGGCTGTGCATGGTGTTTTTTTCAATGCGCCTCGGCCCAGTTCGCGCCCTGCCCCGCATCCACCGTCAACGGCACCGACAGCTTCACGGCAGGGTCCGCCGCCCCCTCCATCACGTCGCGGGCGCGCTCGATCAGCGTATCGACGGAACCCTCGGCCACCTCGAACAACAATTCGTCATGCACCTGCAACAGCATCTTTGCGGGCAGCCCCTCGATCGCCGCCTCCATGCGTATCATGGCGCGCCGGATCACATCCGCCGCCGTGCCTTGGATCGGCGCGTTGATCGCGGCGCGATGCGCAAATCCGGCGCGCGGACCCTTGGCGTTGATCTCGGGCGTGTGGATCTTGCGACCAAAGAGCGTCTGGACATAGCCCTTTGATTTCGCAAATTCTTTGGTCTCATCCATATAGGTGCGGATGCCCGGAAACCGTTCGAAATAGGTGTTGATGAAATCCTGCGCCTCGCCGCGCGGAATGCGCAGGTTACGCGCCAGACCGAAACCGGAAATCCCGTAGATCACCCCGAAATTGATCGCCTTGGCCTTGCGGCGCACATCCGGCGTCATCTCCTCCAGCGGCACGCCAAACATCTGGCTGGCAGTCAGCGCATGGATGTCGATACCGTCCTTGAACGCCTGTTTCAGCGCGTCGATGCCCGCGATATGGGCCAGAATGCGCAGCTCGATCTGCGAATAATCCAGCGAGACCAGAACGTTGCCGGGTTCGGCCACAAACGCCTCGCGGATGCGGCGGCCTTCCTCGGTGCGCACCGGGATATTCTGCAAATTCGGATCGGTCGAAGCCAACCGCCCGGTGCTCGCGCCCGCGATGGAATAGGAGGTGTGGACCCGGCCGGTATCTGGGTCGATATGGTCTTGCAACGCGTCCGTGTAGGTCGATTTCAGCTTGGATAACTGCCGCCAATCCAGCACCCGCGCGGGCAGGTCATGTTCGGTCGCCAGATCCTCCAGCACATCGGCTCCGGTCGCATAGGCCCCGGTCTTGCCTTTCTTTCCGCCCTCCAGCCCCATTTCATCGAACAGGATCTCGCCCAGTTGCTTGGGGCTGCCGACATTGAAAGGCCGCCCCGCCAGTGCGTGAATATCGGCCTCAAGCCCTGCCATTTTCTGCGCAAACGCGTTCGACATCCGGCTCAGCGTATCGCGGTCAACCTTGATCCCCGCCATCTCCATCCGCGCCAGAACCGGCACCAACGGGCGTTCCAGCGTTTCATAGACCGTGGTGACCTGGGCCCGGTGCAGGTTCGGCTTGAACTTTTTCCAAAGCCGCAAGGTGATATCGGCATCCTCGGCGGCATAGGGCGCGGCCTCCTCGATCTTGACCTGATCGAAGGTGATCATCGATTTGCCACTGCCCAGAAGCGATTTGATCGGAATTGGCGTGTGGTCCAGATAGCGGTCCGACAGCGCGTCCATGCCGTGATTATGCAGCCCCGCATGCATCGCGTAGGACATCAGCATCGTGTCATCAATCGGTTCAATATCAATGCCATAGCGTTTCAGGATCTTGGCATCGTATTTCATGTTCTGGCCGATTTTCAGAACGCTCGCATCCTCCAGCATCGGCTTCAGCATCGCCAGAGCTTCGTCCAGCGGCATCTGCCCGTCATCCAGGCTGTCACTGCCAAAGAGGTCATCGCCGCCCTGTTTATGCATCAGCGGCACATAGCACGCACTGCCCGGCTCGACCGACAGGCATACGCCCACCAGCCCCGCCTGCATTTCATTCAGCCCCGTGGTTTCGGTATCGACGGCGACATAGCCGCGCCCATGCGCCTGATCTATCCAGCCTTGTAGGGCTGCCGCATCGCGCACGATCTGATATTTCGCGGCATCAAACGGCACCTCCTCGGGCGCGCCTGCGCCCGCCTCGGTTGGACCTGCCGCAATCTCGATCTCGGGTGCCTCAACGCCCATCTGCGTGGCGATACGCTTGGTGAGGGTGCGAAACTCCATCTCGGCCAGGAATGCCATCAGCGTGTCGGGGTCCGGGTCGTGAAGTTCCAGATCTTCCAACGTGACATCGACCGGCGTGTTCGCGTCCAGCGTCACCAGCCTTTTCGACAGCAGGATCTGGTCGACATGGCTCAGCAAGGTCTCGCGCCGCTTGGGCTGTGTGATTTCGCCCGCGCGCGCCAACAGCGTTTCCAGATCGCCATATTCATTGATCAAAAGCGCCGCCGTCTTGACGCCGATCCCGGGCGCACCCGGCACATTATCGACACTGTCACCGGCCAGCGCCTGCACGTCGATCACCCGCTCGGGCCCAACGCCGAACTTGGCCTCAACCCCTTCGCGGTCGATCCGGACATTCTTCATCGCATCCAGCATTTCGACGCCGCCGCCAACCAGCTGCATCATGTCCTTGTCGGAGCTGATGATGGTGCAGCGCCCGCCCGCCTCACGCGCCTGCCGGGCCAGCGTGGCGATGATGTCATCGGCCTCAAAGCCTTCCATCTCCAGGCACGCGAGATTGAACGCCCGCGTCGCGGCACGGGTCAGCGGCATCTGCGGGCGCAGATCCTCGGGCATTTCGTCGCGATTGGCCTTGTAGAGGTCATACATGTCATTGCGAAACGTATGACTGCCCTTGTCGAACACCACGGCGACATGGGTCGGCGCATCGGGTCCGTGATTATCCTCGATGAACTTGTGCAGCATGTTGCAAAAGCCCGCGACCGCGCCGATGGGCAGACCATCGGATTTCCGCGTCAGGGGTGGCAGAGCATGATAGGCGCGGAAAATGAACGCTGATCCGTCGACCAGATGCAGATGATGGCCTTTGCCGAATGCCATGGTGGTGCCCTTCCCTGTCGCGCGCGCTCATGGTTTGTGCCACGCCACGCGATGGCCCGCCAGTCAGGAATGCGCCATGGCGCGGAAATGGAAATGAGGAGCGGATCGTCAGGGCCGATTCACGCCTCGGACTTGGCCACCATCGAACGATGGGAGAATTTCTTGTCGCAATAGCCGCATTCGACTTCGCCGGTTTCGCGATCAACCGACAGCCACACCCGCGGATGACCCAGGGCACCCTCGCCGCCGTCGCAAGACACCCGCCAGGCGTCAACAATTTCCGTTTCCGGGGCTTCGATCGTCATCCGGGGCAACCTTTCGCATGGCCTGAGAGCAGGAACTGACGCTGATATCACAAATTCGCCGCCGCCCGGCAAGGCCCCCGCTGGACCGAGCGAGGAAGCTCAGGTCGCGCATCCGCGCGGCCGGAGCTGAGGAGCGGCGCGCATATTACGTCGCCTTGGCGACCATCCGGCCAAGCGGGCGACCTGCCAGAATATGGACATGCATATGCGGCACCTCCTGCACGCCATCCGCACCCGAATTGGACAGCAACCGATACCCGGCCCCGCCTGCGCCCGGCACCACGCCCAACAGCGCGCAGACCTGACCCACGGCGCGATTGAACCCGACGATTTCGGCGTCACTGGCCGCCACCGCGAAATGATCGAAATTCACATAAGGCCCCTTCGGGATCACCAGCACATGTTGCGGGGTCTGCGGCGCGATATCGTTGAAGGCCAGCGCGTGGTCGGTCTCCAGCACCGTGCTGTTCGGGATCTCGCCGCGCAGGATTTTGGCAAAGATATTCTGGTCGTCATAGGCATAGGCCATTGCAGGCGCTCCTCAGTCGTCAAACAAATACGGTGTTTCGGCGATCTCGCGGGCGGCATCCCCGTTTATGCCGAAAAATTCCGCGATCGCGGCGGCGTTTTCCTCGACGCTGCGATCCTCGCGCACGCGCCAATGATTGGAAAACCCCGCCTCGCGAATGCGTGTCGCCTCATAGTCAAACTCATGGCGCAGCGTTGGCAGCAGATGCTCGACCACCCCATCGGGTGTCCCCTCACGCGCCAGCCCCACGCGGTGCGCATGACCGATCAGATAGTCATCGGTGAAGGTGCATTGCACCTCCAGAATCCGCGCCATTGATTGATCGCTCATGAAATCGCGCATCAGATCGACATTGTTGGGATCCAGGCAGATGATCAGCCGGTCAACCTCATAGAAATCGAAGAGCAGCCGCATCACCGCGCGCCGGTGGCGATTGCGTTTTTCCAGCGTGCGTTCCAGCCCGCCCAGATGCGGAATCTCGCAGGACGCCTCATCGAACATATATTCCAGCCCCCGCGTGCGGGTGACGCGCTTGGCCGTTTCAAGCAGGCGTTTGGCCACGTGCCATTTCTTGCACACGATCATCAGAAGCTCCCGCTCCTGGCCCAACGTGCTTTCGCTTTCCCAGAACCGGGGCGCGAACCGCCGCCCGATCCGGCCACGGCCCGCCAGGAATCTGAACAGCGTCCTGCCCTCGCCCGAGATCGCGAACTCCTTCCGGTCCGAGGCCCACAGCTGCCCCAGCCTTTCCTTCAGCTCGGCCGATTCCGGTGATATTTTGCGCGCGAACAGGAAATCCTGGCTCAGCAGCATGTCGTAGTGATCATTATACAGCGTCACCGGCATTCCGTAATCGGAGAACATCAGGAAAGTCAGCGTGCGGGTCTCGATCTCGCGATAGGCGACCAGGTGGTTCACCAGCGTTTGAAAAAACGTCTCATCGGGAATCCACGTTCTGCGGAAGAACCGCAAAACATCGGGGCGGGCGCGGCAGAAGTCGAGAATCGCCTCGATCGTCTTGCGGCGCAGGCACCACCACTGGCTGCCGATCATGATCTGCAGGTCATCGGGAATGGCGCGTTCCAGCCCCAGCTTTTTTTGCAGGTTCATCAGCGCATAAAACAGCGTCTTGTGCTTTCGCTCGTTGACATAGTGCCGGTAGACCAGCCGCTCGCGCTGCATGCCTGTCTTGATCCAGTCCGAGGCGAAGAAATCGAAACTTTCGATGTAATCCTTGTCATTGGCATCCAGAAAATCATGCGCATAGGCCGCCGATTTTACCGAATTGCAATCGCCCGACAACATGTAGAAATGGGTGGCGTCGGGAAAAGCCTCGACCGCCGCTTCGACCGCGCCAAGCGTGGCCTGCACCAGGCTCCATTCGCCCCAACCGCATTTGACGCGGCGCTTGGCGAAGGTGACCGACGGGTTATCGGCCAACGCGGTTGTGATCTGGCTGAACGTGTCATTGCCGGCACGGGCATCGAAATGGATGGAGATATAGTCGCCTGTGGTCGTCAGGCGACGCGCCTGGAGGATGATCGCCTCCGGGTCCTTGTGGCACAACAGAATGAAGGCAATTTTTGCCATACGTGAAACAGAAGCCTCAAACTTTCCTTATTGTTGTGCCAATAAGGCCAAATACTGGTTAAAGACAGCCTAGATGTTTGACGAATTCTGTTCAATGCACACATCTTGTAAAAAAGTATTGGAGGCAAGTGACGATGGGGTTTCCCGGAACCTGGATGACCGAGAGCGAAAGCGTCGTCTATCGCGTGGTCCCGAAATGCGCCTGCTCGACCATCGGGCAGATCATGTATTACGCGGATTCCGGCGAGTTTTTTGACGGCGACGTCCATGATGCCAAGGCCGGCCTACACAAATGGGCGCTGGAAAAATCACAGCCCCTGATCGAGGCCAATGTGCGCGCGCACAAATCCTTTGCTTTCACCTGCGTGCGCAATCCCTACACGCGGATTCTGTCCAGTTTTTTTGACAAAATCTGTGGCATCCAACGCAACGGCAAACGCTATCGCGGCAATCTTGTGCCGCTTTTGATCCAGAAATACGGTATCGAAGTGGGCGGCGACGATGGCAAAAGTGAGTTTGACCAGATCGCCAGTTTCCGCCGCTTTTTGCTTTTTGCCCGTGACACCATCCGTTGGCGGCGCCCGATGGACCCCGACATCCACTGGTCGGCGATGTCGGGCCATGTCTCGACCTTTATCGTCAATGGCGGGCGCTATGACAGCATCTTCTGGACCGAAAAGTTCAACGAGGGGATGCAGGGCGTGCTCGATTCGATCGAGAACAAGCACCAGATCGACCTGGAAACCATCCCGCGCTTCAACGAATCAGAAGGCCACGGCCCGAAACGGGCGCATCCGGTCGAGGATTATTTCGACGATCTGTCGATGCACCTGGTCTATGAAATCTACAAACGCGATTTTCAGCTGTTCAAATACGATTTCGAGAACCCGGGCAACAAGATGCCGATAGGTGAGATCGACCTGGACGAAGTGCACGCCAAACTGGGCGATTGACGGCAGGCC
>CAXBGQ010000027.1:0-16469 GCA_963975135.1 uncultured Nioella sp.
CCATCCTGAACCCGCCGCAATCGGGCATTCTGGGGATGCACAAGATCCAGGACCGCGCGATGGTGGTGAACGGCGAGATCGTGATCCGCCCGATGATGTATCTGGCGCTGTCCTATGATCACCGGATTGTCGATGGCAAAGGCGCGGTCACGTTCCTGGTGCGGGTCAAGGAAGCTCTGGAAGATCCGCGCCGGTTGCTGATGGACCTTTAGGACTGCCAGCGAAGAATTTTCTCGAAAATTCTTCCGGCCTGAAAAATCTTGGGCAAGATTTTTCGCCCGCAAGCGCCCGCCATGTCTGATGGCGGGCGCTTTCATTTGCCCTTTTTTGACCTCTCCGTCATACTGTCCCAAAGCGCCATCAGAGCGCAGACCCGAGCAGTAATGAAATGAGGCACGCGATGAGCAGTCGCTTTGGCACACGAACGGTCATGTCCTGTATGCGCAACGAGGGGCTGTTCCTTGTCGAATGGGTTGCCTTTTACCGGGCACTTGGTTTCGACCATCTGGTTATCATCACCAATGATTGCACCGATGGCACTGATCTGATCCTCGACCGGATGCAGGAAATGGGCCTTGTGACCCATGTCCGCAACAACGCCTACGGCGCGGAAGGCCCGCAGATGCACGGGCTGCGCATGGTCAAGGAGGAGCTGCCGATCGTTGGACAGGCCGATTGGCTGCTGCATGTCGACAGCGACGAATTTCTCAACATCTTTCACGGCGATCACACCATCGATGCGCTGATCGACGTGGTGCAGGACTATGACACCTGCGCCCTGGCCTGGCGGGCTTTTGGCGACAATGGCCACAAGATCTGGCCCGGTGGCAATGTCATTGAGAACTTCACCATGAGCGACAAGAAGGCGATGTGGTTTACGGCGTTTCACAAGCCACTGATGCAGCCGCGCAAGTTTCAGATGCTAAGCATCCACATGCCCAAGCACCCGCTGGACGGCAACGCCACGCAGTGCAACGCGATGGGCGAAGAGGTGGACCCATCGGCGCTTTATAACATCGCCCATGATCGCCATCGGGCAATGGATCGGGCCAAGCTGACCTGGGATGGGGCCTGCATAAACCACTACACCATCAAATCCGAAGACCTCTTTTTGCTGAAGAACGATCGGGGAGACGGTATCCATCAGGGCGGTCGCAAACGCTTCCTTAATTCCACTTTTCACCGGCGCTACAACATCAACAAGCGGGCCGAAACCTCGATCCTGCGGCATTTGCCCGAAGTCATGCGCGGCATGGAAGAAATGCGCGATGATCCGCTTTTGTCAGCGTTGGAGCACGCCTCAAACCTATGGTGGGAAAATCGCCGCGATCGGGTGTTGACGCCCGAACGCATCGCGGCCTGGACCCTGCCCGAAGAGGGCGACGTGCCCGCCGCAAAGGTCGCCTGAGATGGAAAGCCGCCACGGATCCAAGATCGTCCTCTCCTGCATGCGCAACGAGGGTATGTTTCTGTTGGAATGGATCGCCTATTACCGTGTGATCGGGTTCGAAAAGGCGGTGGTCGTCACAAATAACTGCACCGACGGCACCGACCTGATGCTCGATAGGCTGGAGCAAATGGGGTATGTGCGCCACCTGCGCAATGACTGGCGCGGGGCGGGGCGGCCACAGATGGAATCCTTGCGCATGGCGCGCGAAGATATCGACGATCTGGTGCTGGCGGAATGGTGCCTGCATGTCGATAGCGACGAGTTTCTTGATGTCACCTGCGGCGATGGCCATGTCGATGACTTGCTTGACCTGATCCCCCCGACCGAAGCCGTTGCCATCGCCTGGCGGCCCTTTGGCAATAACGGGCATAAAACCTGGCCCGGTGGCCTGGTGACTGAAAATTTCACCCGTGCACGGGCCGAAACCGCCTGGAACTCGTGCCTGCACAAAGCGCTGTTCAAGGCGCGAAAGTTCAACACGATCTCGATTCACATGCCCAAGCATCCAAGCCACCCCAAGGTGCGCAATCACAACACGCGCGGGCACGCCATCACCACCGATTCCATGTTCAAGCCGGCGCATGAACGCCACCGCAAGATGGACCGGGCCGAACTGACCTGGGACAACGCGCAGATCAACCATTACGCGGTGCGCTCTGACGATACATTTTTGATGAAGAACGACCGGGGTGCTGCAAATACGCTCGGGCTCGGTAAATATTTCATGGATTCGGTCTTCTACACCCGCAGCAACCGCAACGATGTCGAGGATGCCAGCATTCTGCGCATCCTGCCCAAGCTGAAGGACGAGTTGGAGGAACTGCGCGAAGACCTGATCTTGCACCACCTCGAACAGGCCGCGCTGCATTGGTTTTATGAGCGCCGGGACCGTATCCTGACGCCCGAGAAAATCGCGGAATGGACCACCGACCCCGCCGATTTACCCGGGGCCGAAGCCGCAGAGTGACAGGTGCCGCATGGCATCGCATCCCAGACATGGAGGCCGGTTGAAGTGGCGTCGGGAAATCGGGTCGGCTTGCTGCATTTGGGTGCGGTTTAATGCCGAAAGGGGTCAGGTCCGCCGTTTTGTGATCACAAGCATCGCCTCATGAAAAAATCGCGCTGAAAACACCTGCATTTTTTGTCGCAGCTTTCCAAAACCTGTTGACCCAGGCCACCACAACGCCCATTCCCAAAGGATACCGGCCAAAATCCGACCCAGAGGAGACATCCAAATGGCAAGCTATGACGTAATCATCATCGGTGCCGGCCCCGGCGGCTATGTCTGCGCCATCCGCTGCGCGCAACTGGGTCTGAAAACCGCCGTGGTCGAGGGGCGCGACACGCTTGGCGGCACTTGCCTGAATATCGGCTGCATCCCGTCGAAGGCGCTGCTGCATGCCAGCCATATGCTGCATGAGGCAGAGCATAATTTCGCCAAGATGGGCCTCAAGGGCAAATCCCCCTCGGTCGATTGGCCCGCGATGCTGGCCTATAAGGAGGACGTCATCGGCCAGAACACCAAGGGCATCGAATTTCTGTTCAAGAAGAACAAGATCGACTGGCTGAAGGGCTGGGGCTCGATCCCCGCGGCGGGCAAGGTCAAGGTCGGCGAAGAGGTTCATGACGCGAAGAACATCATCATCGCGTCGGGATCGGAACCCACCTCGCTGCCCGGCGTCGCGGTCGATGAAAAGATCGTCGTCACCTCCGAGGGCGCGCTGTCGCTGGCCAAGACGCCGAAAAAGATGGTGGTGATCGGGGCCGGCGTGATCGGGTTGGAGCTTGGCTCGGTCTATGCGCGTCTGGGGGCCGAGGTCACGGTGATCGAATTTCTCGATGCGATCACGCCGGGCATGGATGCCGATGTCGCCAAGACCTTCCAGCGTATCTTGAAAAAACAGGGGCTGAAATTCGTCATGGGGGCGGCGGTGCAAAGCGTCGAAGCGTTGAAAACCAAGGCCAAGGTGAATTACAAACTGCGCAAGGATGACAGCGCGCATCAGATGGACGCCGACGTCGTGCTGGTTGCCACCGGCCGCAAACCTTATGTCGACGGCCTGGGGCTCGAGGCACTCGGCGTCACGATGACCGATCGCGGCCAGATCCAGACCGATGCCAATTGGGCCACCAATGTCAAAGGCGTCTACGCCATAGGCGATGCTATTGTCGGCCCGATGCTGGCCCATAAGGCCGAAGATGAGGGCATGGCCGTGGCCGAGGTTCTGGCCGACAAACACGGCCATGTGAATTACGGTGTCATCCCCGGCGTCATCTACACCACGCCCGAGGTGGCAACGGTGGGAAAGACAGAAGAAAACCTCAAGGACGAGGGCCGCGCCTACAAGGTCGGCAAGTTTTCCTTCATGGGCAATGGCCGCGCCAAGGCGGTGCATCAGGGCGACGGCTTCGTCAAGATTCTGGCCGACAAGGACACCGACCGCATCCTGGGCTGCCATATCATTGGCCCGGCCGCGGGCGATCTGATCCACGAGGTCTGCGTGGCCATGGAATTCGGGGCCTCGGCCCAGGATCTGGCCCTGACCTGCCATGCACATCCAACCTATTCCGAGGCCGTGCGCGAAGCCGCGCTTGCCTGTGGCGACGGAGCCATTCACGCCTGATCCCACTCTTTTGCGCGTAACCACGACGGGGCGCGCAAGCTACACTCCGGCGTTCACCATGCACAGGGGGTGAGGCCGTCGCACCCTGCGCCTGCTGCCACATGTGCCGCGACAGCCATGGCCGCAAAGGTTGGCTCCCGTCCACATATTCCGCTCGGGGCCTGGTCATTCATCTTGGCAAAAAATACCTCGGGGAGCGCGAGGTGCTGGCCCCTCGCATCGGTCGGATTGCAAAGCAATTCGAACCCTACCCCGCCAACAGGCGCAATCCTTGTGTGACGTCTGCCCGTACCGCCAGACGCAGCCCCGGCTCATCGCCCGCCTTCAAGGCCGCCAGAATCAACCGGTGGTGGCGCGGCGGCTCGGTTCGCCGCAACCGCCCGTAAAGCGCCCGCATCGTTGGTCCCATCTGCAACCAGACCGTCTCGGCCAGGGCCAGCATCGCAGGGGCCTGCGCGCGCAGATACAGCGCCCGGTGAAACTCCAGATTGGCGCGGATATAGCCGACCGCGTCACGCTTCGCCACGGCCTCGGCCACGCTGGTATTGATCGCATCCAACCGCTCCAGCAACGCCATATGCGCACGCGGCAAGGCACGCGCCGCAAGTTCCGGCTCCAGGAGCGCCCGAATGGCGGCCAGTTCCTCGATCCGGTCATTGCTGAGCTCCGGCGTCGCCACCCGACCCGATGATGATAGCGACAGCGCGCCCTCGCTGACCAGCCGCCGAACAGACTCACGCGCGGGTGTCATCGAGACCGAATATTCCTTGCCGATGCCGCGCAGCGTCAACGCCTCACCGGGCGGTATCTCACCATGCATGATCCGGGCGCGCAGGGCGCGAAACACACGATCATGCGCCGCGGGCGCGCTGCCGGTTTCACTGGGGCGTTGGTTCAGCATCATTGGCCCACGTGATCACAAGCGCTGCCTCAGGGCAAGCTGTCGAAGCGCCAGGCCTGCAACGCGGCCCCGTGTGCACGCAACCACCGGCGCGGGGCCTGATAGGCCGGACAGAGATCTTCACAGGCCGCCCAGAAGGCGGGCGAATGGTTCATTTCGGCAAGATGTGCCACCTCATGGGCGGCGACATAATTCAACACCTCGGGCGGGGCCATGATCAGCCGCCAGGAAAACATCAGATCGCCGCGGGTCGAACAGCTGCCCCATCGCGACCGGGTATCGCGCAGCGTGATCCGGCCGAACGGCCGGCCAAGCCGGGCCGCGTGGTGATCGCAGCGGGCCACCAGCGCCTCACGCGCCATGGATTTCAATAGCGTCCCCATCAAGGGGCCGGCCCGACCGTTTTCCGGCATCACGATGCGCCCGTCCAGAAACCGCGCCGAGCGGCCTGATCCGGCCACAACAGCGCGATCCGCGCCCAACAACGGAAAACTGATCCCGATGGCGGGGCGCTGTATCTCGGGCGCAGCATTCAGATGTTTGCGCACCCACCCGGCCCGTTCGGCAAGAAATTCCAGCGCCTCGGTTTCGGGCGCATGTATGGGCAACGACAGGCTGACGGTGCCCGAGGATTTCGAGACCCGCAAAGTGAACCGCCGCGCCCGGGCATTGCGCTTTAACGCCACTTCGATCGGCGGATCGCCCGCCAGTATATGGGTTTTCGTCGCCATCCGCCTGCTTCTGTCCTGCTTGCAGCCCCGCCTGCCAAGGAAAGGCTTTGACAGCCCCCGAACATTGTGTCAGGTGCCGCATTCATTCGATAGCGATGATTGAAGGGGGTGTCATGCCCAAAGAAGAATGGGGCGTAAAGCGGGTCTGCCCGACCACAGGCAAACGGTTTTTTGACCTGAACAAAACGCCCGTCGTCAGCCCGTATTCCGGCGAGGTCGTGAATATCGACACCGGCAAGGGGTCGCGCACTCTTGTGGCGGACAAGCCTGACAAGGCGGCGACCAAAGCCAAGGCCAAGGCCACCACTGACGAAGCGGTTGTCGATGAGGCGGATGCCGTCATCGAGGATGATGATGACATCGAACTGGACGATGATCTGCTGGATGACGACGATGACGACACCGTCGCGTTGGACGATCTGGCCGATGTCGCCGCGGATGACGACGACAGCTAACGGCTGATTTGTGAACGGCGACAAACGATAGGCGGGCATCCCTGGTGCCCGCTTTTTTCGTGTCGAACCGGTGCCGGGCGCGCGGTTGGAAATCCGTTCAAACGGCCTCCAATTTTTCTCTTGAACATGGCTGCCCCTTCCCATAAACCGCCTCTACATTCGCCAAGGCGGATGCAAACGGGGCCTTAGCTCAGCTGGGAGAGCGCCTGCATGGCATGCAGGAGGTCAGCGGTTCGATCCCGCTAGGCTCCACCAATCCTACCGTCAATCGATCGCCCTTCCGCCAGAGCCATGACGCCCCGTCGTGATCGCCTCGCGAATCACCCGTGCCACAGCGTCGGCGGTGACAGCACGCGGATTCGTTGCCGCGGCGCTATCGTGCAACGCCTTTTCCGCGATCCGCGGCGCGCAGCTTTCCGGCACCCCGATATCGGCCAGCCGGACGGGAATACCGACCGCGTCCAACAGGGCGCAGATCCGGGCATGAAACGCCTCGAACCCTTCCGCCTCCGCACCAACCGCCTGACACATCGCAGGCAGCTTGTCGGTCAGCGCAGGCGCGTTAAAGCGCAGGACGGCAGGCAACAACACCGCATTGGTCAGGCCATGTTGCGTGTCATATTCGGCCCCCACCATATGCGAGATCGCGTGCACCAGCCCCAGCCCCTTGAGAAACGCGATACCGGCCAGGCAAGACCCCACCAGCATCGCACCCCGCGCTTCAAGGTTATCGGGTTCGCGCACCGCAACCGGCAGCCAATGGCCAACCAGCCGCATCGCCTCCACCGCCAGCCCGTCGCAGAGCGGGTGAAAGCCGGGCACAGAATAGGCTTCGATCGCGTGAACCAGCGCATCGGCCCCGGTCCAGGCCGTCAGATCGGGTGGCAAGCCAAGCGTCAGTTCGGGATCGAGCAGCGCCAGCGCCGGTTTCAGCTCGGGATGCCACAGGCACCATTTCATCGCCCGCGCGGTATCGGTGATCATTGCGGTGCTGTCGGTTTCGGCCCCGGTTCCGGCCGTGGTGGGGATGCAGATCAGCGGTGGGAATGCGGCCCGGCCCGCCATATCGGGCGGCGTTTTCTCATATTCAAAATCCCAGAGGTCGAGGTCATTCTGCGCCGTCAGCGCAATCGCCTTGCCGCCATCCATGCCGCTGCCCCCGCCAATGGCGATCACCCCGTCATGGCCGCCGGCAAGAAACCGCGCCTTGCCGCCCGCGATCTCATCATCGCGCGGATTGGGCGAAATATCGGAATAGAGCGCTGCGCTCAGACCTGCATCGGCCAGATACGCCATGAGATCCGCGACAAAGGGCAACCCGGCGCTGCCACGATCCGTCACGACCAGCGGGCGCGCCATGCCGGCCTTTGCGCAGAACGCCCCGATCTCACGCAATCGCCCCGGCCCATAGGCGATGGGAACCGGAAAGCTCCAATCCTGCGGTTTCAGAATGTCCGCTTCCAGGACCATCACAGCAACCACGCGCTGTCCTCGCGGACATCGATCAGCGTTGGCCGGTCGGCGGCGAGCGCATCCGCAAAGGTCGTGCGGAACGCCTCTTCGCTCTCCGGCGCGGCAGCGTGGCAATGACAAGATCGCGCCAGCAGGGCGAAATCGGGGTTCAGCCCCTCGACCCCCACGCGGTCAATATCGCGCAGGTCCATATCGTCGCGGATCTGTTTCAGTGCCCCGTTGTTCCACAGGATAATTGGCAGCGACATTCCCTGTTCCGCCGCCGCCATCAGTTCGGGCATCGTGAACATGAACCCGCCATCGCCCACCAGCACCGCGACCGGGGCCGAAGGGTATGCCATTTTGGCCCCGATCGCATTGGGCAGCGCATTGCCAAGCGCACAGAACCCGGCCGGATACATCCAGCGACGCGGCGCGCGGGTGGGCAGGCCGAAAAGCGCGGTATAGGCGATTTGCGTGGCATCGGCGGACCAGATGATACCTTCCGGCGCGCAGTTATCCATCACCTGCAAGAGGCGCATGTGCTGTTGTTCCGAGGGGTTCAGCGTGGCGGCGATACTGGCACGCACGCCGTCCAGATCGGGCGTGATGTCATGGGCCGGTCTGGCACCCTCAAGGGCCGCCCTGAGCGCCTCCATGGTGGCCCCCGCATCGCCCACGATGCCCAGTTTCGGAGGATAGAGATCGCTGATTTTGGCGGGGTCGATATCGACGCGGATGATATCGCCGGGCAGGTCCATCTTTGGCACATAGCTGTCGGTTTCGGCCAATTCGGTGCCCACCGCCAGAATGACATCGGCGCGGGCCGCGAAATCGCGCACCTCGGGCTTGCCCATCGCCGCCGAAAGCGACAGCGGGTGATCATCGGGGACGATCCCCTTGCCCGCGCTGGACGGGATAACCGCCGCGCCAAGCATCTCTGTGATGGCGCGCAGGTCTGCCGAGGCCGCATTGGCCCCGCCACCGGGCAGGATCAGGGGCCGTTTTGCACCGCGTAGCAACTCCGCCGCTTGGGTGATCAGCGACAAGTCGGGCGCAGGCCGTCCGGGCAACGGCACCGGCTCCCAAATCTCGTCGACCATCTCGGCCTGCACATCCATCGGCAATGAGATGTGGACCGGCCGGGGCCGGCTGCTGGAAAACACCGAAAAAGCGCGCGCCATCAGGTCGGGAATATCGGCGGCACATGCAGCGGTTGCCGAAAAGGCGGTCATCGGCTCGGTCACGCGTTTCTGGTCGGTGATTTCATGCAGCACGCCCCAGCCCTTGCCCAGCGACCGGCTGTCGGGCTCGGCCGAGATCAACAGCATCGGCAGGCTGTCGGCATAGCATTGCCCCACCGCCGTGGCCGCATTGGTGACGCCGGGCCCCGATATGACCACGGCGACGCCCACCTGCCCGGTGGCGCGCGCCCAGCCCTCGGCCATGAACCCCGCGCCCTGTTCGTTGCGCGCCCGCACATGGTGAATGGCCCCGGCATTGGCCCCGCCCGACAGCCCCCGGCATAGGTCCAGCGTATGGACACCGGGAATGCCGAACACCGTCGTCACGCCATAGCGCGCCAAAAGCCGCATCGTTGCCTCGCCGCAGGTCATGCTCATGTCGGTATCTCCCTTTTTGCCGGCCATTCTGGATCACGATATCAAGACCACCGCCACGCTCGGAATGCCACCCCATTTTCAAGGCCGCCGCCGCACTATCGGAAAGGTCCGGTGTCAGAGGGTTTTGCGCATGATGGGCCGGGTCGGTGATCGCCGCGCGATCTCGGTAAACCCTGCGGCCCGAAAGCTGCCCAGAAACCCGGTCCAGGCATAGACGGGCGGATATTTAGGCCTGGCCGGGTCAATTGGGTAGCCCTCCAGATGGGTCGCGCCCCGGTCGCCGGCAAAATCGCAGGCCGCCCGCAACAGCGCCACCGAAACGCCCTGACGCCGCGCGGATTTATCGACCAGAAAGCACGCGACCGACCAGACCGGCAGATCATCGACCGGCTGCAACACGCGCGCGGATTTGAGCCGGGGTAATTCGCTGCGCGCAGCGACCTGGATCCACCCAACCGCCCTGCCCGCCTGCCACGCAATCAGACCGGGCGGGTCCCCGGCATCGAAAATCGCCTTCATAGCGGTTCGGTTGGAGGCCCCCATTCCGGCATCCATCCGCCGTTTCGACAGCCGCCACAACATGCACCAACAACCGCCACAGCCGCCCTTGTCGCCCATCACCTGTTCAAAACCGTCCCATGTCGCGGGCAGGATCTCGACCGGCGCGGTCACCGCTGCAGATGGGCCAGCAGCGCGGCACTGGCCACCCCATCGACGGCCAACCCATTGGCGCGCTGATAATCCTGAATCGCGCCGCGCGAGGCCGGGCCAATGACGCCATCGGCACCGCCGGTATCGAACCCCGCGCGGGTCAAAAGCCGCTGCACTTCCTGCCGCTCGGCCCGGGTCAGCCCGTTCTCATCGGGCGGAAAACTGCCGCGAATGGGCGGCCCGCCGATCAGCCGGTCCGACAGGTGGCCGATGCCGATCACATAATTCTCTGCCGGGTTATAGCGCCAGATCGAGCGGAAATTGCCAAACGCCATCAGGCCCGGACCGTCGATGCCCATCGGCAAAAGAATCCAGGCCTCGCCATTATCCGGCACCCGCCCGCCGTCCATGTCGCGCACCCCCATCGCGGCCCAGGCGCTGGCCGCGCGCCGGTTGCCGCGCCCGGTCAGGCCG
This sequence comes from uncultured Nioella sp., assembly GCA_963975135.1. GTDB lineage: Bacteria > Pseudomonadota > Alphaproteobacteria > Rhodobacterales > Rhodobacteraceae > Alterinioella. The sequence continues at coordinate 10,361 of CAXBGQ010000027.1, forward strand.
GTGTCGAACCCTTCGGGCACCTGCACTTCGACCGCCCAGGGTTGTCCGCGCTGCCAGCCAAACCGCGCCAGGTAATTGGCGGTGGTGGCCAGCGCATCGGTGGGGTCGGCATCCCAGACGCCCTTGCGCCCGTCGCCATCGAAATCGACGCCGTAATTTTCCAGCACCTCGGGCATCACCTGCGTATGCCCCATCGCCCCGGCCCAGGAGCCGCGCATATCCGCAACCCGCGCCTCGCCGCGATCAATCGCCCTGAGCGCTGCCATCAGCTGCCCATTGAACAACCGCGCGCGGCGTCCGTCAAAGGTCAGTGTCGCCAATGCCGCCAGCACCGGCGCATCGCCCATCTTCGTGCCGTAAAAGCTCTCCATCCCCCAGACCGCGACCATCACCTGTTTCTCGACGCCGAACCGGTCCTCTATGGCCTGCAGCACGCCGGCATGGCGGCGCAGTTTATCGCGGCCCTCGGCGATGCGTTCATCGGACGCCGCGATGGCCAGGTAATCCTCCATCGTGCGGTTGAACTCGGCCTGGTTGCGGTCGCGTTCAATGACCAGCGGCACATAGCCCATCGCCCGCGCGGCGCGGGTCATTGTCGGCTCGGAAATGCCGTTTGCCACAGCCCGGGCGCGAAACCCCGCCAGCCAGGCATCAAAATCAGCATTGGGCACGATGCGCCACTCATTGGCCGCGCGGGTCGGCAGATCGATCCCCGCGGCACATCCCGCAAGGGCCAGCGCAGGCAGCCCAAGGGCAATGGCACGGCGGGTTGGATGGATCGGCATGGCGGCACCTCCTGCGTTTGTCCCCGGCAGAGTGCACCGAAGATCGTCCTGCCTGCAATGGCGCGCCAGCGCCCATCGCCAGACAAAGCGACACCCTGCCGCTTTCTCATTCTTCCGGTTCAGGCACAGGCCAATACGTGTTACGAATTCGACGCTCTTGCTGCATATGTGAAACGTATTATCCTGGCCCATTATCCCGAAGCGACAGACAGGAACCTGATATGAGCCTGAAATCCATCCTTTGCGCCTATAGCGGCGAAGTCGCCGACGGCAGCGAATTGCGCCACGCGCTGCGCCTTGCAAAGCATCATGACAGTTACCTGACCGGTGTGTTGCGCCATGGCCGCGCGCCGATGGAGACCCGCTATCAGGGCTTGGTCCCGCGCGACATCATAGACAAGCTGCGCAGCGCCGAGATGGATCATATCGCCGAGATCGAACGCAAATTCACCAAGACCATGGACAATGCGGCCATGGGCGATCGGTCAGAATTTATCGACCTGGAACCCGACGACGGGCTGCGGCTGTCGGAACTGGCGCGTTATTACGATCTGATTGTCACCGGCACGCAAGGAAGCGCCCTGACCGATGCGCATATGGCGGCCAACCCCGAAAGCATCGCGTTGAACAGTGGCCGCCCGGTTCTGATCGTGCCGCAAGGATACGAGGCCGAAGGTCTGTCGCGCCATGCCATCATTGCCTGGGACGGCAAGAAATCAGCCGCCCGCGCGCTTGGCGATGCCATGCAGACGTTGGAAAGCAAGCCCAAGGTCACGGTTCTGACCATCGGCAATACGCCGCCCGAAGCCGTGCCGGGCGGTGGCATCATGACGCTGTTGGAACGTCACGGCGTCCATGCCGTCAGCCTGCATGTGCCGCGCGACCGGCGCGGGGTTGCCCGGATCATCGACGAGGCCGCCCAACAGGTGGGGGCCGAACTGTTGGTGATGGGGGCCTTTGAACACAGCAAGTTTTCGCAGGACCTGTTTGGCGGCGTGACCCATGAGATCCTGAAATCGGCCCGGATCCCGGTGCTGATGAGCCATTGAGGCGCGGCGCTACAGATCCAATTCGATCACGCCATCCGCCTTCGCCGCGCGACTCTGGCAAGTGATCATCGCAGTTACGCGTTGCGCCTTTGACAGCACGAAATCGCGGTGTTCCACATCGCCAGAAATCACGCCGCATTTGCAGACCCCGCAAATTCCGTCCTCGCATTTTATGTCGATGGGAATGCCTGCCGCCTGCAAAGTTTCGGCGGCTGATTTGTCCGCAGGCACCGCCAATTCGCGCCCGTCTCTCAGGCGCAGGGTAAAGGGATGGTTCTCGTATTCCGGCATTTCGGGGACCGAGAAATATTCCAGATGCCGTGCCGCTTCGGGAAATCCCGCAGCCTCCGCCGCCGCGATCACGCCCTGCATGTAGCGATCGGGCCCGCAAGTATAGACATGCTGACCGGGGTCATAAGCGCCCAGAATCTCCGCCAGATCGGCTCGGCTGCCCTCATCCGAGACATGAATGTGGACCTTTCCGGCCCAGGGCATCGCGGCCAAATCGTCGAGATATCCGGCACTGGCGCGGCTGGAGGTGGAATAATGCAGCGCGAAATCCGCCCCGATGGCGTGCAGGCGGTGGGCAAAGGCGATCATCGGGGTGATGCCGATGCCGCCGCCCATCAGAAAGGTTTTCGAGGCACCTTCGGCAAGTTCGAAATGATTGATCGGATTTGAGATGAAGATCTTGCGCCCTTCGGCGAAGATCCGGTGCATCAGTTTCGAGCCGCCCCGGCCCGCATCCTCGCGCAGCACGCCGATCTGGTATCTGGTCCGATCCGCCGGATCCCCCGACATCGAATATTGCCGCAAATATTCGGGGGCCACCACGATGTCGAGATGCGCGCCCGCGCGCCATTCCGGCAGATCTCTGCCATCGAGACTGCGGAACTCGTATTTGGTGACATCGGGGGCCATCTCTTCGACTCTGGCGACCTCGACCTGCACCACCGGCGCGTCGCCCGGAACCTTGTATTCATGCAGGAAATCGCGCTCGCCCGCCTTGAGCCGTGCCTGATATTCGCGCGCCGTGACCATGGCCTGATAGGCCTCGATGCCCCTTTCGCGGTCCATCGGAAACGGATAGGGCCAGGGATGCGGGGCCAGTGGTGCGGGGTAGACGGCCAGCGTCTGGTCCTCAAATTTCAGGTCCAGATCCTTTTGCAGATCGCGCCGGTTTAGCGGGTGGGTGGAGGGTCGATAGGCCCCATCTTCCTGCAATTCGATATCCCACCACCATTTCTTGACATCGTTGAGGCCGCCATTGCCCACCGCATCATCGAGCCTTGCCAGCAGGGGCGCGGCCTGCGGGATCTTCATCGCGGCCCACCTAAACGGAGCCTCCTTGAACAGCCCCTCAAGGTTCCACGGGCAGGTTTTCATGCAGCGCCCGCACATCGCGCCGCCCTTGGTGGTGATCCGGTAAGTGGCGCATTTCTGGCTGTCGGATTTCCAGATCTCGTAGCCGTTGAACATCAGTTTCGGTCCGGCAGTGATGGCCCCTGAAGGGCATTCGCGGGCGCATTTGTTGCAGGCCTCGCAAAACTTTTGCAGGCCGAAATCAATCGGCTTGTCATGGGCCAGCGGCATATCGGTTGTCACCACGCCCGATTTCAGGCGCGGGCCGAGATAGGGGTTGAGGATCACCTCGCCGATGCGGCTGACCTCGCCCATCCCCGACAAAAGTAACAGCGGCGGTTGCAGCACCTCGCCATCCATCACGGTATGGGCCTTGGCCTTGTAGCCCAGATTGCGGATTTGCGCCGCGATCACGCCGCCAAGCAGGGAAAACCGCAGATAGGCGCGCATGGACTGCGCCACGGCGATCCAGTCATCGCCCGAAGAGCCTTCCATGGTTTCATAACCCTGGTCGATGATCATGGATATGGCCTGATCATGGGCTGGGTCGATGGCGTCGCCGGTGGCATCGTGGGAATACCAGGTCCAGTCGGGGCAGCGGCTGATCCCCACCGCATCGACACCGAGGAAATAGCTTGCCGCCTTGATATTGGCCGCGTTGCGGGCGGCATCGGTGGGGCGCGGGCCCTCGCCTGCCGGGCCGTCCTGCAACAACACAAACGCGCCAAGCGCACGGCGCTGCGCGAAAGCCGGAGCCGCCTTGCGCACGTAGTGCCCGCCCTTGGCCCCGTCCTGCAACACCTTGCCCATATCGCCGAACTGCGCCCGCGCGAACATGTCGGCGCGTTTGGGCACGCGGGCCACGCGCGGCTCGTCGATATAGGTGGTGGGGGTATCGACGCGGGTCAGCTTCTCGAACGGATGCGCGCCATCGACAAAGCGGCGCTTGTCATAGGGATTGGCATTCAACGCCGAGCGGGCAAAGCCCTTGCCCAGCCACCAGGCCGGGCCTTTCGTCCTGAACCCCGGTTGCGCGGATGGCGCGGCCAGCGGCTTGTCACAGGCCAGATCCATGGCGCAGGTCACCACCGCCACACCGAAGCGGTCGCCAATATAGGGCACCGTCAGGGCACCGCCATCGGCCCAGGCCAGCCCCGCCGCAACGGTCAGCTTGTTCAGGTCGACATCGCTGGCGGCACCCGAATGCGCCTTGGCATCAAAGCCCAGAAGCCGGATGTAATTGGCCAGCACGCAGGCCGTTTCCGTGGCCCGCAGGCAGGCGCGGTGGGCCTCGGCATCGGCCAGCCAATCGCACCCCTCCTCGCCCTCGTCAGGGCTCCTCGGGTTTTCGTAGAGGAACACGATCGCATGGCTGTGGCCGTCAATCGTTGCCGGCGGAGCCTGCATGCTTTCCTTGAGATCGGCCATGATCACGTCGATGCCCGAGGCCAATGTCCTGGTCTGGCGTGTGCGCAGATCATGCGCCAGCCGGTCGATACCGGGGTTGGTGACGGGTGCTTCCAGCAGCGCCGCACCGGGCAGCGCGCAGATCCCCACCATCGCCGCATCCGAGAAATAACCGAAGGCCTTGAGGTGGTTGGCGCGCTCGACCGGGTCGGCGGGGATCTCGGCCATCGCCTTGTTGACCAGCCCGTCGCGGATCGCATCCATCATCGCTTGATAATCGGCCATCGCGTTGACGATGCTCTCGGGGGCGTCAGACCTGCGAAAGGACAGCGGCTCCATTGCGGGCACGCCATCCAGATCAACGGTATCGACCCGTGCCAGGCGTTCCAACGGGAAAGGGCCCAGATGAACCGGGCGGTGTTTATCCGAGAATATGCGGGTCATCGGTTTCCTTGCGAGAGGCCGGATCTGTCCCTTGCATAGCTTGGGCAGCGGGTTTAGTCATGTCACCCGAATGGATGACAAAATGACCTCTCTGCCCCGCGATGGCGCGGCACGGCTTGCGGCTGCGGTGCCGGGGCCGGATTTTGGGCAACATTTGCTGACTCATATCCGCAGCGCTGCCAGCATCGCCAATTTCGGGGCTTTCTATATTGCCGATATGGCCCGCCCCGACCCGGTGCTGTCGGTCTGGTCGGGTGAGATGAGCGATTACTGGTTCACCCGCAACGCCCGCACCATCCTGTCCAACGACTGGCTGCGCGACGACATTACCGCCCGCATCGCGCGCGCTCCGGAGGGCGGGCTGTCGGTCGAGCGCTGGCACCCGCCCGCCGATGATCCGCGCGCGCCGATCTATATCCGCGACGGGGTGATCGAACGGGTCACGGTTTCGTCGCGTTCGGGGCGGGCCGGGTTTTTATCCTTCTATCTGCGCGGCGCGGGCGCGGGCTGGATCAGTGAAGCGGACTATACCCGTCTGAAACAGGTTCTGCCGCTGGCCCATGAACTGATCGGGTTGCGCCACCGGATCGTCGGATCGGAGGCGTTTCACTTTTCGCCCCGTGCCCGGGCATCGGCGCTCAAGGAACGCGATCTGGGCCGCTTCGGGGCCCTGTCGGCGCGCGAGGCGCAGGTTTGCGACCTGATCGTGCGCGGCGTCACCGTGGCGGGCAGCGCGCTGGAACTGGGGGTGTCCGAAAACACCATCCGCACACTGCGCCGCCGGGCCTATCGCAAACTGGGCACCGCCTCGGCGGCGCAACTGGTGGCGCTGGTCCTTGGCGACGTTGGATAGGGCTTTTCGACCGGGCCGTTTCGTGGAACCATCACCGTCAGATGCGGGAGGGTCGGCATGCGACTGAACGGAAAGACGGCGATTGTGACCGGGGCCGGATCGGGCTTTGGCGCGGGCATCGCGGCACGGTTCGCGGCCGAGGGCGCGCAGGTTCTGGTGGTGGATCTGAACGAAGGCGCGGCGCAGGGCGTGGCGGCCGATATTGGCGG
>CAXBGQ010000028.1:0-16115 GCA_963975135.1 uncultured Nioella sp.
GCTGCGCGATACGTTGCTGATGACCCGGGGTGAACGCCGCGACATTGCCTTTACCGCGCGCAATCCGGGCGATTGGCTGTTGCATTGCCACATGCTATCTCATGCGGAGGCCGGAATGATGACATGGGTACAGATCGCATGAACAGGATCTTGGGAATTGGTATTGCCGGTCTGGCAGTTGCGGCGGCGGTTGCGATTGTGGGGGTCGGAACGGGTCTGTTTTCGGGCTCGGCCGGGTCCGATCAGGACCGCGTGCGCCGCGTGATGCCGGAAACGGTTGATATCGAACAAGGTGCCGCTCTTTTCGCCCAAAGTTGTGCCGTCTGTCATGGAACCGAGTTGCAGGGGCAGCCCAATTGGCGATCCCCGGGCGCGGATGGTCTGTTGCCGGCACCGCCGCATGATGAGAGCGGGCATACCTGGCACCATCCCGACAGGGTATTGTTCGACTACACGCAGTTAGGCGGCAGCGCGGCGTTGGCGCAGCAGGGCCTGGAATTCGAAAGCGGAATGCCCGCCTTTGGCGATGTTCTGAGCGATGCGGAGATCTGGAACATCCTGGCCTTCATCCAGTCCACATGGCCCGAGCGCACCCGGGAGATTCAGGCGTCCCGAACCGAGGCCGATGAGGCACAAGGAGATTTGTAATATGAAAATGGTGATACGACTGGCCCTGGCGGCCTGGTTGGCGGTGTTTTCGCCGACGGTTTTGGCGGCGCAGGAGCTGAGCGAAGAGCGGGTCCGCGAATTGGTGCGCGAAACGATCCTGGCCAACCCCGAGATCCTGCTGGAGGCCATCGCGGTGCTGGAAAATCGCGCCGCCGAATCTGAGCAGCTGTCGCGCGCCGATATCATCGAACAACAGCGCCTGACGCTTGAACGCGATCCCAATGCGCCGGTTCTGGCCAATGCCGATGGCGATGTGACCGTTGTCGAGTTCTTCGACTACAATTGCCCCTATTGCCGCCGCGTGATGCCGACCGTCTACGCCCTGACCGAGGCCGATACGGGCGTGCGGCTGGTCTATCGCGAATGGCCGATTTTGGGCGAAGGATCGGTCTTTGCGAGCCGGGCGGCGCTGGCGTCCCGCGAACAGGGGCTCTACGAGGAATTTCACATCGCCATGATGGACATGACGGGACGTGCCGAAGAACGCTCGGTTCTGACGATTGCGCGTGAGATCGGGCTTGATGTCGATCAACTGTTGATCGACATGGAGGCCCCCGAGGTCGATGAGCATATCGCGACCTCGATGCGGCTTGCTGAAATGTTGGGCATTACGGGGACGCCCACGTTTATTATCGGGACAAATCTGGTTCCCGGAGCGGTCGAACAGGCAACCTTGCAGGCCCTGGTCGATGAGGCGCGGGCAGACGCGTCGAACTGATGTGAGCAACTGACGCCGCACGCGTTTTTTTCGGAGCCTGGGGCGTATCGCTGCAACAGGTGCCCGGTGAAATACACGCTCACCAAAGCGTGAGTGGATCGGTTGATTTTTTGAGATCACCATTGAGTTAAGAAAGTATCGAAGGAGGATGTCACATTGAAAAATTTAATTGATCGGCGCAGTTTTGGTGCCGGAATTGGGGCTACTGCCCTTTTGGCGGCAAATCCCGGATCGGCGCACCCGTTTGTCATGCCCGAACGTTTCCTGCCGCAGCTGGTAAATACCGGGCAAGAGGATTGGCTGCCGGGCGAAGTGCATGTCGTTCCAGATGATTTCTTCCTGTATTTCATGCTGCAGGACGGGATGGCCATTCGCTATGGCGTCGGTGTGGGGCGCGGCAACCTCTATCACGACGGCGAATTCACTGTAGAAGATAAGCAGGAATGGCCGCGCTGGCGCCCGACCGATGCGATGATCGAGCGAAATCCGGAGGCCTATCTGCAATATATCGACGGGATGGAGGGCGGGCCGAACAACCCGTTGGGCGCGCGGGCGCTCTATCTCTATGATGATCGCGGCCGTGACACATATCTCAGGATCCATGGCACCAATCAGCCAAGCACAATCGGCGTGGCTGTGTCGAACGGCTGTGCCCGCCTGACAAATGAATATGTCATGGATCTTTATCCGCGGGTCGATCTGGGTGCGCGGGTCTTTTTATATCCCAAAAGGTCCACGGCCTGACATGACCGTGGCCCTTTGATGGGTTCATGCGCCAGGTCGCCCGGTCAGGCGGCCTGGGATTCGTAGCCGGCGGTCGAGATCGCCGATTGCAGGCTGACATCATCGACGCCACTGTCGATCTCGACGATCCGGTTTTCCATGTCAAAGTCGATTTTCGCAACGGGATCAACGGTTTTGACGGCGGTCTCAATGGCGGATTTGCAGTGGCCGCAGCTCATTTCGGGAACGGAAAAACGCATCGTTATCTCCTTGCGTTGCGTGTTTGTCTGACGCCGATATGGAAGCTTGCTCCACTGGAAGGTCAAGACCGGCAGAAAAAATGATTTTGCCCTTGACCTTCCAGTTACTGGAATCTCTATCTATGTGCCTGAATATGATTCAGGAGACGATAGATGTCTGTGACAACAGCCCCGAAAACCCTCAACATTGGCGGCATGACCTGCGCGTCCTGCGTCGGTCGTGTTGACCGCGCTCTGACCGCGGTCGAAGGCGTGCGGGATGTGAACGTTAACCTTGCCACCGAAAGCGCGGCCCTTGTGGTGGATAGTGCCGAGGGGCTGAAGAACGCGGCCGATGCGCTGACCGATCTGGGCTATCCGGCCCGCACCGCGCGCGTCACGCTGGCCATTAAGTCGATGACCTGCGCCTCTTGCGTCGGGCGCGTTGACCGGGCGCTGGCCCAGGTGCCGGGTGTCGTCGAAGTTTCGGTCAACCTGGCCGCGGAAACCGCGCTGATCACCTATCTTGAAGGCGCGGTTACCGTGAGCGAGCTGGCCAAGGCGGCGACCGAGGCGGGATATCCGGCCTCAGTGGCCGCAGCCGATGACCCGGTCGACCGCACGGCGGAAAAGGAGGCCGAGGCACAAAAGGCGCTGCACCGGACCCTGCTTGCCGCGGTTCTCGCAGTGCCGGTTCTGATTCTCGAAATGGGTCAGTATGTCTTTCCTGCCCTGGGCGATCTCATCAATCAGACCATCGGCCATCAGAACAGCTGGCTCATTCAGTTCGCTCTGACATCCTTCATCCTGTTCGTGCCGGGCCGGGCCTTTTACCTCAAGGGCTTTCCGTCGCTGTTCAAGGGCGCGCCCGACATGAACAGCCTGGTCGCCCTGGGCACATCCGCGGCCTATACCTATTCGCTGGTCGCGCTCTTTGCGCCGACGCTGCTGCCCGATGTTGCGCGCGCGGTCTATTTCGAGGCCGCCGCCGTCATCGTGGCGCTGATCCTGCTTGGCCGCTACCTGGAATTGCGCGCCAAGGGTCAGACCGGGGCCGCGATCCAGAAACTGCTGGGGCTGCAGGTGCGCACGGCGCGGGTCTTGCGCAACGATGAGGCCGTCGATGTGGCGCTGGAAGACGTCGTCGAAGGCGATATTCTGATCATGCGCCCCGGCGAAAGGGTGGCCGTCGATGGCGAGGTTGTCGATGGCTCCAGCCATGTCGATGAAAGCATGATCACCGGTGAACCGATTCCGGCGGAGAAAACCATCGGTGACGCGGTGACCGGCGGCACCGTCAACGGGGCCGGCAGTTTCCGGTTCCGCGCCACACGGGTCGGGGCCGATACCACGTTGTCGCAAATCATCCGCATGGTGCAGGAAGCCCAGGGGGCCAAGCTGCCGATTCAGGATCTGGTCGATCGGGTGACCTTGTGGTTCGTGCCCGCCGTCATGGTCCTGGCCGCCCTGACCATCGCAGTGTGGCTTGTTGTGGGGCCCGATCCCGCGATCACCTTCGCGCTGGTGGCCGGTGTGTCGGTTCTGATCATCGCCTGCCCCTGCGCCATGGGGTTGGCCACGCCGACCTCGATCATGGTGGGCACGGGCCGGGCCGCCGAAATGGGTGTGCTCTTTCGCAAGGGCGACGCATTGCAGCAATTGGGCGATGTCACGGTCGTGGCGCTGGACAAGACCGGCACCATCACGATGGGGCGTCCCGAGCTGACCGAACTGGTGCTGTCCAATGGGTTTGAACGGGCCGAGCTTCTGTCGCTGGTCGCGGCCGTCGAGGAACAATCCGAACACCCGATCGGTGAAGCCATCGTGCGCGCCGCCCGGTCCGAAAATGTCGACCGCGCCGAGGTCACCAGTTTCGAGGCCATTCCCGGTTTCGGCGTGCACGCCACGGTTTCGGGCCGCGACGTGCTGGTGGGGGCCGACCGTCTGATGGCGCGCGAAGGCGTGGAAGTCGGAGATCTGGCCACCACCGAGACCGAGCTTGCCTCCAGGGGGCGCACCGCGCTCTTTGCGGCGGTCGACGGCAAGGTTGCCGCCGTCATCGCGGTCTCGGATCCGGTCAAACCCGCCAGCGCGGCGGCGATCCGGGCGCTGCAGGAACAGGGCCTGAAAATCGCGATGATCACTGGCGACAAGCGTGAGACGGCCATGGCCATTGCCGATGAGATCGGCATTGACGAGGTCATCGCCAGCGTTCTGCCCGATGGCAAAGTGCGCGCGCTGGAAGATCTGCGCGGTGACGGTCGCAAGATCGCCTTTGTGGGGGACGGCATCAATGATGCGCCTGCGCTGGCCCATGCCGATGTCGGCATTGCGATCGGGACCGGCACCGATGTGGCAATTGAATCGGCGGATGTCGTGTTGATGTCGGGCGATCTGGCGGGCGTGGTCAACGCCTTCGAGGTTTCGCGGCGCACCATGCGCAATATCCGGCAGAACCTGATCTGGGCCTTTGGCTATAACACGGCCCTCATTCCGATTGCGGCGGGCGTGCTCTATCCGGTTCTGGGACTGCTGTTGTCGCCGGTCGTCGCGGCAGGTGCCATGGCGCTCTCGTCGGTCTCGGTTCTGGCCAACGCATTGCGTCTGCGGCGCATCAAGACCGCCATGCGCGAAGGCGGCGGCGGGGTGGAAATCGCCCCCGCCCCCGCGACCGTGCCCGTGTTGGAACCGGTGGCCGCGGAATGATCCGGCCTGCCTGCCAAAAGGAGAGACAATCATGAATATCGGTGATGTTGCCAAGGCGGCGGGCGTGCCCGCCAAGACCATCCGATACTATGAGGAAATTGGCCTGATCCGGCCCTTGCGCGGTGGCAATGGCTACCGCGCGTTCCGCGACACGGATGTTCACAAGCTGGCCTTTCTGGGGCGGGCGCGGGCCTTGGGCTTTCCGATCTCGGATTGCCGAAACCTGTTGCAACTTTATGAGGATGACAGCCGCACCAGCGCCGAGGTCAAGGAGATTGCCCAGGAACACCTGCAGGAGATCGAAGGCAAGATCCGCGATCTCGACGAGATGCGGGCGACCCTGGCAAACCTGATCTCATGTTGCGCTGGCGATAACAGGCCCGATTGCCCGATCCTGTCGTCGCTGGCGGAAACCGTTAACGGGGCTTGATGGCCGGGTGGCGCTCTGAGACGCGTTGAACCGGGATCGGTTGCTGGCGTCGTGGCCAACGGGGATCGCGCTGCTCGTTTCAAAGATGTGATGGCCACTGGCCCGCTATCTGTGCGGGCCAGTGGCGTTTCAGGATCGCAAGACGCGACGCGGATTGCGCAGCGGCCCCGGGAAACCCCGCCCCCAAGGACCGGTTCCAAAAGCCAGGCGCGACCGGCCATTTGACGCAAAACAGGGCATTCCGGTCACGGTTCCTGGCCGAAAACCATCCGAAAATCGCGTTTTTCATCAGATTGGCCTTGTTTCGCCACGGATTGCATGATTACACCAAGGGGCGGATGCGGCACGGGACGTTGACCATGCCCCCGCGGTTCACCCCCCGTTGAACATATTCTGACATGCAGGGACAGCCGCTTAAAACACCGCACGCTCCGATCTTGGGGACCATGGCCGGACATCCGGCATTGATCCCTCAAGAATGAATGACCCCAGGACCACTGGAACAGATAAAGACACATGAGATCATCTAAAAACCGCTCGCGGTCGAAGGGCAACCGCAACCGCACCATGGGCAATGTCACCAACCGCGTGTTCGACAGCTCTGGCCCCGAAGGCAAGGTGCGGGGAACCCCGCAGCAAATCATTGATAAATACAATCAGTTGACGCGCGACGCGCAGTTGTCGAATGACCGCGTGGCGGCTGAAAACTTCCAGCAGCATGCGGAACACTACACCCGCATGTTGAGCGAGGCACAGCGCGAGCAAGAGGCCAGGCGCGTCGAACAGGAGGCGCAGCAGGCGCAACAGGCACAGGCCCGCGCCAGCCGCCAGCACCGCGAAGAAGGCAGCCAGCAGCAGCCCAATGCCGCGCCACCCGTCTATGGCACCGAGGATCAGCCCGAAACGGCCACCCCGCCGCAGGCCCCGGAGCGGGATAAATCCTTTGACTCCGTCATCGACATGCCCGCCGATGCGCCTTCGGGGCTGGTGGAAACGCCTGAAAACGCGCCCCGGCCCAAACGCAGCCGGACGCGCAAACCTGTAAAGAAACCAACCGATGAGGCCGCGTCTTCGGGCGAGGATGGCCCGCAGGCCGCCGAATAGCTCTGGTTGGCCCGCTCAGGTCCTGGCGACCTGACGGGCCAATGCGCAAAACCCCTCGACCGGCACCTGTTCGGCCCGGTCGGTGGGTTTCAGCCCGGCCGCAACAATCCGATCCTCGATATCGGGCGCGATGCCTTTCAGCGCCGCGCGCAGCATCTTGCGGCGCTGGTTGAATCCGGCCGCGACAACCCGCGACAGGATGCGCGGATCGGCCGGAAAACGTGGCTCGGGCAGGGCCTCGAGATGGACCACGGCGGAATGGATCTTGGGCGGCGGCGAAAAGGCCTCGGGCGGCAAGGTCAGGACGATCTTTGCGGTTGAGCGCCATTGCGCCAGGACGGCCAGACGCCCGTAAGTCTTGGAGCCCGGCCCCGCCACGATGCGGTCGGCGACCTCGCGTTGAAACATCAGCGTCAGGCTGACCCAGAGCGGTGGCCAGACGGTTGGGGTCAGCCAGCGCACCAGCAATTCGGTGCCGACATTATAGGGCAGGTTGGCCACGATCTTGAACGGGGGTGTCATATGCGCCGCCCAATCCAGTTCCATCGCATCGGCATAGAGCACCTCGAGCCGCCCCGGATAGGCCGTCGCGATTTCGGCAAGCGCGGGCAGGCAGCGGGCATCCTTTTCAATCGCGACGACACGGCGCGCGCCCTCGGCCAACAGCCCCCGGGTCAGCCCGCCGGGGCCGGGCCCGACCTCCAGCACGTCAAATCCGGTCAGATCACCCGCCGCGCGCGCGATCCTGGCGGTCAGGTTCAGATCCAGCAGAAAGTTCTGGCCAAGCGATTTGCGCGCGCTCAACCCATGCGTTGCAATCACGTCGCGCAGCGGCGGCAGACCGTCGATCATTGCCATATGAAACCTCCTGAAACCATTGAAAAAACTGTATTGCCCTGGGTTATCCGCGCCTCACCCGGAAGCCCGCGCGGTGGCCATGTCGCGCGCCATGCGCAACGCAGCGATCATGCTGGTGGGGTCGGCGCGGCCCTGGCCCGCGATGTCGAAGGCGGTGCCGTGATCGGGCGAGGTGCGGATAAAGGGCAGCCCGAGCGTGACATTGACCCCGCCCGAAAAATCCAGCGTCTTGATCGGGATCAGCGCCTGATCGTGATACATCGCCACCGCTACGTCATAGGCGGCGCGGGCGCCTGCGTGAAACATGGTATCGGCGGAATGGGGCCCGGTGATGTCCATCCCCTCGGCGCGCAGGTCGTTCAGGACCGGCGTGATCACCGCGATCTCTTCATCCCCCATCGCGCCACCTTCGCCGGCATGCGGGTTCAGCCCGGCCACGGCAATGCGCGGGGCGGGCGTGCCAAAATCACGGATCATCGCGGCGTGGGTGATGCGCAAACTGTCCGCCAGCAGGTCTGATGTCAGCGCGCCGGGCACCTCGGCCAGCGGGATATGGATGGTCACGGGCACCACCCGCAGCGCATCGCAGGCCAGCATCATCACCACGCGCGGCGTGTTTGAAAGCGCGGCCAGGTATTCGGTATGGCCGGGAAAGGCAAAGCCGGCCCCGTCCTTCAAGGCCTTTTTGTGAATCGGCGCGGTGCAAAGTGCCGCCGCCGCCCCCATGCGCACCAGATCGACGCCCCGCGCGATCACGTCGATCACGCCCTGCGCGTTTTCTGCGGCGGGCAGGCCGGGCCGGGCCGGGGCGGCGAAGTCATGGGGCAAGAGCGGCAGGGTATCGGCCGCGCTCGTGGCGGCCTCTGCCGGATCGTCGATCACCGTCACGGCCATGCCAAGCGGCGCGAAATGGCGCGGGTCGCCGATCACGAAAAACGGCAGCGCGTCGCCCAATGCCGCGCGCGCCTTGACGATGATTTCAGGCCCCACGCCCGCCGGTTCGCCACAAGAGAGCGCGACAGGGGGCTGGGTCATGGGGTTTCGTCGATAATGGCATCCGCGCGCAATTCGGCCAGATACCCATTCGCGTAGCCCTCGATGCGCGCCTGGTAAAGTGCTGCGCGCACTTCTTCGCGCCCGCCTTCTGGCAATTCGACCGAGCGTTCGCAAAGCATCACGAACAACAGCTGCGTGCCGTTCGCGCGGGTCAACGCCATCGAAACTTCGTTGGCATCGAGCCGCGCAAGTTCGACCGAGATATCGCCGGGCACGTCGGCCACCGGCAAGGTGGTGATGGTAAAGCCGCCAGGGCGCACGCCGTAGAGATCATCGCAGGCATCCAGACTGTCGCGCAACGCCACCGCCTCGGCCATCGCGGCCGCCCCTCCGGGGATCAGCACTTCGGCATATTCGATCGCCGTCACCTCGGGCGTGACAAAGCCGCGTTCTTCCAGCCCGAGCAGCTGGAAAATGGCAACCGCATTGCCAAGCGGTACCGGCTCGGTAACGCCGCCGATCTCCATCGGCAACAAGATAGCGCGCAATTGCGGCGGAATGCTGGAGAGCGGCCGCCAGCCGATGCTGCCGCCCTGCAGAGCCGATCCCGCGGCCGAATTTTCCCGCGCTGCCGCGGCGAAGCCGCCGAGCGAGCCGTCCAGCGTTTCGGCAAGCTGCGCAATGCGCGCGCGCACTTCGGAACCGGTATCGGGCGTCACCGGGATTACCAGTTCGGCAAAGTTGATCTGGGCACCTTCATCGCTGGCCGCAAGGGTCAGGGCGCGGTCGATCTCAACCTCGGTCACTTGCGAGCGCTGGCCAAACCGCTGCCGCACGACATTGCGCCAGGTCACACCCGCGGCGACAAAATCACGAAAGGTTTCCTCTGCGATTCCTTCGCTCTGCAAAGCCGCCAGAAAGGTCGGCACATCCATATTGGCGCGGGCGGTAAACTCTTCCATCCCGGCGTCAACCTGTTCGGTCTCAGCCATCAGGCCCAGGCGGTCCCCGACCTCGGCCTGCAACCGTTCGTCGATCAGCGTATCGCGGGCGTTCGCGGCCAGATTTCCGGGCGCGTTCAGCAGCTCCAGAAATGCGGCGCGCTGGTCGATCTCGTAATAGGTGACGGCGCGACCGTTGACGGTCACCGCCGCGCTAAACGGGCTTTGCTGCGCAATGGCGGATCCCGCGGCCAGACAGAGCACCAGAGTGCCCATCGCGCGGGAAAATCGAAAACTCAGGCTTGCTCGGGTCGTCATCGTTTTTCTATCCGTTCATTCCGTTTGGGTATCGCGGGTCACTGGCTGCAACTGCGGGCAAACTGGCGCCCATCGCGTGACGCGCCAAAGCCGTTCAATGCCACCGTCAGACCAAACTCTGTTGCCGGGTCCAAGGTAGCCGAGGTTGTGAAGCGACGCGAGAGCGAAAACTCAACGGCGACGCATTCGGTTGCATAGGCCACCGCAAGCCCCGCGCGGGTGGGTTCATTGGCCTCGAAATCATACCGCCAATCGACCGAGGCCTCCCACGGGTTGTCGAAATTATACGCGGCATCAAAGGCCCATTCCGCCATATCCTGCGGCCGGCCCTCGGCCGGGTCGGCCTGAAGCCAGGTCAGCGACGATGCGACGTCGAAGAATTCAGCCTGCCAGGCCAGCGACAATTCGTTGGAGGTGACATTGAAGGCATCGCTGAAAAGGGCGCGGTTCATCAATAGAAATTCGGGGCCAAGTTCGACCGATGTCGAGACCAGCCAATCGGACCGGGGGCCATCCAACCCCGACCCTTGGGTGAATTGGCCATAATCGCGGTCCCGCAACACCCGCCCGACCGTCACGCCAAGCGACCAGCCAAGCGGATCTTCCCTTGTATAGGTCAGGCCAAAGGCCAAGCGCTCGCCGATTTCATGGCCATCGGCACCGGGAAACCGGTTGAGCGAAAAGAGGTTGCCTTCGTCGAACTCGACCACGCCGCTATCCTCATTGGGAATGGCCGGGGTGTTGCCGGGGGCCCAGACATATTGCACCACGGGCTCGATCAGATGTGACACGCCGTTGCTATTGGCGCGCAGGAGCGGCCAGCGCAACTCGGCCGCCAGAAATGGCGTCGAACGCGTGATGATATCGTCATAGCTGCTGTCTTGCTGGATATTATAGATATCGCCAAGCCACTCGGCCTCGACAGCGGCCAGAACGCCCGCTGGCAGCACCCAGTCACGCCGCCAGTTGGCATTGAAACTGAGCCGTGCCACATCGCGCCCGATCATATCGGCGTCGGACCGGCGCAGGGCGCTATGGGTGGCGATGCCAAACGTGGCGATGCCGCCGATCAGATCGGGGGCGAAACGTCGTGTGATCTGGGCATCGCTCATTAATGTCGGCAGGGTGAAGTTGTTATCGGCATCGCGCAACGACCGGAACCGGTTCAGCGAGGCTTCGATATATTCATCGCGCCGGGCGCGGCTGACGCTGAAGCCACTGTTCAGCCGGTCCTCATCGGAATAGCCATAGCTGAGCAGATAGGCCGGGTCGGAAACCGTCTGATACCCAAATTCCAGCACGTAGTCGCGCGGCAGATCGAACCTGCCCTCGGCGAACAGATAAGACCGCGTGTCGTCATCGGTCAGGTCATCCCAGCTCATCGCGCCGTTCACTTCGACGAACCCGTTGCGAAAGGCGCGCCGGAACCTGGCCTCCAGGGTCTGGCTCTGCCCAAGCGTCAGATAGGGGGTCAGCGTCAGGTCGGCGCTGTCGCCGATCATGATGAAATAGGGCATCCGGATACCGGTGCCGATCTGATCATTGGATCGGATTTCAGGCGGCAGAAACCCGGTGGCCCGGTCCAGCGTCGGATCGGGCAGGCGCAGGCGCGGAAAATACATGATCGGCACGCCCAGGGCGCGAAACTGCGCACCCTCGAAATAGAGCTGGCGTTCCTCGGTGTCATGCACGATGCGCCGGGCCCGGATCTGCCACAGCGGCACCGGGTTGGCGGCACAGATCACGCAAGAGGACGCAACCGTCTGATAAAGCTGCGTATAGCGGCCATCGACCCGGTCGATCTGCGCCGCGGAAATCTGCAATTGCCGGTCCAGGACCAGCCGCGCTGATTGCAGCACGCCGTCTTGCAGATCGGCCGACAGTTCAGCGAAATCGGCGAATATGATGGCCCGCCCGCCCGCCTCGGTCAGGGTGATCGGCCCCTCGACAACGATCTGATCGGTCGTCCCGTCATAGCGGATGCTGGCGGCTTGCAGGCGGGCCCCTTGAAAGAAAACCTCGACATTGCCGGTCGCGGCCACCGAATTGTCGGCCTGCGTGAACGCGATATCGTTGGCGATCAGGGTTGCGGGAAGCGGCGTTTGCGCCCAGGCCGGAAGGGCAAGAGCGATCATCAGCGCGGCAAGGCGGAACACGGACATCTAACCATCCTCCGTATGCAGCAGGAATCCGAGCGACAACAATATCGCGGCAACCGGCGGTGTCCAGGCCGCGACGGCCACGGGTAATCGCCCGGTTTCTCCCAAAACCTGCGCGAAGTTGCGCAAAAAGAAGATGCCAAACCCCAAAAGCAGTGCGAAAAGAACCATCAGTCCGGTTTTTCCAAACCGGGTGTGGCGCATGGTAAAACTGGCCCCGATCAGCACCATTGCCGCCAGCATCAGCGGGTTGGTCAATTCGGTCATCAGCCAGACACGGTGTGGCAGGGCGGCAAAGCCCGCCGCACGCAGTTGTCTGATGAAATTGGGCAGCTCATAAATAGGCACAGTGGACGGGCGCCCGAAACTGTCGCGGATCTGGTCGGGGGTCAGGGTCGAGGGCAGGGAAAAACTGTCATGCGTGACGGCCTCGGCCTCGGGGTTGGTCACGCCCAGGGGCCAGATCTTGGCATTGGTCAATTCCCATGACCCGTCGGCCAGTTCCGCCCGGTCGGCGTCAATCCGGCTCTGCGCCTGGCCATTGGCATCATAGACAAAGAAGCTGGCGGCAAAGAGCGATGTGCCATCGCCATTGGCGCGACTGGCCCGAATCACGGTTTGGCCAAACTGCCCACCTTGCCTGAGCCACAGCCCATCGCCCGATACCGAAAGCGTGCGTTCCTCGCCGGTCTGAAACCGCTGGACAGAGGTTTCGTATTGCCTCTCGGTCGCTGCGACCAGTGGGTTGATGACCAGAAGGCCCAGAATGCCGATGCTGATGGCTACCAATACCGGAGCCAGGATTGAACTCAACGCTGACCGGCCTGAAGCCCGGACGACAACAAGCTCGGACGTGCGTGCCAGAGACAAAAACAGAACCAGAGTCGCCAAGATCGTGAACAGCGGCAGCAACTGGTAAAGCGCGCCGGGCAGGTTCAGCATCGCCAGCTGGAACGCAGCCCCAAGGCTCGCGTCTGGGGTGCCGATGGCGCGCAGTTGTTCGGCCAGGTCAATGGGCAAAAGGATGG
Source organism: uncultured Nioella sp. (assembly GCA_963975135.1). Taxonomy (GTDB): domain Bacteria; phylum Pseudomonadota; class Alphaproteobacteria; order Rhodobacterales; family Rhodobacteraceae; genus Alterinioella. The sequence goes on from CAXBGQ010000028.1 coordinate 12,890, forward strand.
CAATGAACACCGCCAACACAATGGCGAAAGACCGCAGGAACCGGCGCGCGAGATAGACATGCAGGATCATGCCGCCGCCTCCTGTCGCCGGGGCCTGCGTCCGCGCATCGCCAGGTTGACCATGACCGCCGCCACCAGCGCAGAAAGGGCAGGTTGAAGATAGGCCAGTTGGGCCATGCCCTCTTGCCGGGTGCCGATGCTTTCAGCGACGTTCCACGTCATTTGCAAGGGCACGATAAGCGCGATGGCCAGCAGGATTTGCGGCCAGATGCCAAAGCGCGAAAACGCCCCCAACATCAATGTCGCCGCCGCGATCACCGGCACGAAGATCACGAAAATGCTGCGTGCGATGCGGTCATTGCCTTCAAACCGGAAGGCCGCCAGCGTCGATCCCTGGGCCTCGATAAAGGCGCGCGGGGCCGTCAGAAGCCCCGGGGTCGACATTTCCCGGATCGACAGGTGCCGATCTGTCGGGGCCTCGATCAATCCGGCGATGTCATAGGTGAAATCGTCAAACTCGACGACCGAAAGCCGTTGGCTGCCCAATTCCATATTCTGGGCGACGCCGTCGAACATGACCAGGCGCGGGCCCTCATCGGTTGATACCAGCAACGCCCGGCGCGCGGTGTAGGTGGTCTCTACACCGGGGGCCGACCGGTCCTGCAAAAAGACATCGCGGAACTCGCCCAGTTCGGTGATCGTGCGGATATAGACGGTGATGCCTTCGGTCGGGTGAATGAACTGTCCTTCGCGCAGAAATCTGCCGGTCATGTCGCGCGACACCTCAAAGCTGCGATCCATGAATTGGGCGCGCGCGGCAGGCACCAGGAAATGCGCCAGAATCGCCACCAGAAGGCCCGCGATGATTCCGAATATCCAGACCGGCCTGAGCAGGCGCATCGCCGAACATCCGGCCGTCTGCATGACCACCAATTCGCTGTCTGAAATCATCCGGTTGGTGACATAAATCGCCGCGACAAACGCCGATACCGGCAAGACCAGCAAGATGATCTGCGGTAGCGAAAGCGCGGAAAACTCAAGGAAAACCCGCAGGTTCTGCCCGTCCGAGATCAGGGAATCAAACAGGCTGACGGCGCGGTTGACCCAATAGACCGAGACCAGAACAATCGAGAAAAAGCCGAACAGAACCAGCAACTGCGACAGGATATACCGGTCATAGCGCCCCACGTTTAGCCCTCTCGATTACCTGTTAACTTTTCGCCTTGAACCGGTTTTAATTCAATCCCCGCCACAAGGACAGGCATATCTGGCCATTGCCGCCCACTAGGCCTAGTGTCCGGCGAAGAAACAGAATTCCGCACGAGGGCCGACATGACCACCCCCATCACGATCACTGCAATTGAAACCGATCTGGACGCGCTGGCAGGTGCCGGTGGCAAGCTGGCAATCCTGGTCACGCCCGACGGCAAGCTCGACCTGGCCGCGCGCCGGGTGAACCGGCTGACCAAGGGCGCGGTGGCCCGTCTGATCGCATCCGAACCCTGGGAAAAGATCAAGCCCGGCGAAGGGTTCGTGATCGGGTTTCCGGCCGGGTTGACGGCTGAGGCGGTGAGCGTCGTCAAGCTCGACCGCCGTCCGACCGTGACCGAAGCCCGCAAGGCGGGGGCGGAGCTGGCGAAATTCAAGGGTGATGCGGTGCTGATGGTGGCGGCGGGCAATCAGGGCCGGATGCGCGAACTGGCGCTTGGCCTGACCCTGCGCGCCTATGCGTTTACCGACCACAAGACCGAAGAGCAAAAGCCCAACCAGGGTGCCACTCTGATGATCAACAAACCCGAAGATCTTACGGATGATCTGGCGCAGGTGGCGAGCCTGGCCGAGGGCGTGTTTTTCACCCGCGATCTGGTGGCCGAGCCGTCCAACGTCCTGACAACGCAGGAGTTTGCTGACAGGCTGGAGGCGATGCGCGATCTGGGTCTCAGCGTCGAGGTGCTGGAAGAGGATGCGCTGGAGGCGCTTGGCATGGGCGCGTTGCTCGGCGTCGGGCAGGGCTCGGACAGCCCCTCAAAGGTTGTCATCATGCAATGGATGGGCGGCGGCGATGAAGCCCCGCTGGCCCTGGTCGGCAAGGGCGTGGTGTTCGATACCGGCGGCATCAGCATCAAGCCCGCGGCGGGCATGGAAGACATGACCATGGATATGGGCGGTGCCGGCGTGGTGGCGGGTGTGATGCGCACGCTGGCCCTGCGCAAGGCGCGCGCCAATGTGGTGGGGCTGGTCGGGCTGGTCGAAAACATGCCCGACGGCCGCGCACAACGCCCGGGCGACGTGGTGACCTCGATGAAAGGCGACACCATCGAGGTGATCAATACCGATGCCGAAGGCCGCCTCGTGCTGGCCGATGTGCTTTGGTATGCGCAGGACCGGTTCGCGCCCTCGGGTGTGATTGATCTGGCGACGCTGACCGGGGCCATCATTATCGGGCTTGGACATGACAATGCAGGCGTGTTCGGCAATGATGACAGCTTTGCAAATGGATTTCTGAAGGCCGCCCGGGCCGAGGGCGAAGGGGCCTGGCGGATGCCGCTTGGCGACAGCTATGACAAGCTGATCAAGAGCCAGGTGGCGGATATGAAGAATGTCGGCGGACGCGCCGCAGGCTCGATCACCGCGGCGCAATTCCTGCAACGCTTCATCAAGGAGGGTTGCCCGTGGATTCACCTCGATATCGCCGGGGTGGCCAAGGTCACCACTGAGACGGCGCTGGCCCCCAAGGGTGTGACCGGCTGGGGGGTTCTGGCGCTCGACCGGATGATCCGCGACGGGTATGAGGTGGAGTAACCCGAAATGGGGGCGGTCTATTTCTACCATTTGACGCGATCGGCCCCCGAGGCCACGGTGGCGACGCTGTTGGGCAAATCGCTGGCGGCAGGGTGGCGCGTGGCGGTGCGCGCGCCGGTCGCGGGCGTGCTGGACCGGCTCGATGATCTCTTGTGGCTTCAGCCCGAGGACGGGTTCCTGCCGCATGGCCGGGCCGGGGGCGATCATGATGCCGCGCAGCCCGTGCTGCTGACCACATCGCCCGACCTGCCCAATGGCGCGGCCTGTGTGATCTCGGTTGCCGGGGCCGAGGTTAGCCCCGACGAGGTGCAGGCGCTGGACCGGGTCTGCATCCTCTTTGATGGCGGCGATGAAGCCGCGCTGACCCATGCGCGCGGGCAATGGAAAGCGCTGACCGGGGCGGGATGTGTCGCGCAATATTGGT
>CAXBGQ010000029.1:0-16002 GCA_963975135.1 uncultured Nioella sp.
CGGGCTGGTTCGCGGGGCGTTATCTGCCGGTGCAATCCAATGTGCTGGTGACGCGCCCGTTGACGGAGGATGAGCTGGCCGCGCAGGGCTGGACCAGCGATCAGATGTGCTATGACACCCGCCATTTGCTGCATTATTTTCGCCTGATGCCCGACCGGCGCATGCTGTTTGGCCTGCGCGGGGCGATGCGCACGACACCTGCCGAACATGACAAAACCCGCGCCATCGCGCGCGCCGATTTCGACCGTATCTTTCCGGCATGGCGGGGTGTCGAAACACCCTTTTTCTGGTCGGGGTTGGCCAATCTGGCCCGCGAGTTGATGCCATTCGCGGGCCCGGTGCCGGGGATGGAGGGTGCCTATGCGGCGCTTTGCTATCACGGCAACGGTGTCGCGATGGGCAGCTATGCCGGGCGGCTGCTGGCGGCGCAGATCTTGGGGCGGGGCCCCGAGACGCCCGCGCCGATGCGCCGCCCGTTGAAACGTTTTGAACTGGGCCGGTTCCGGCGGCTGGCGCTGCCGGTGGCTTACCGGCTATATGGGTTACAGGACCGAGGATAAATCATGACCACACCCCCCGTTATCGGCATTCTGGAAACCGGCCGCCCGCCCGAGGAGTTGATCGCGGAACATGGCGATTATCCGGCCATGGTCATGTCCTGGATCGGACAGGCCGAAGGGGATTACAGGCTGTTTGCAGCACTTGATGGCATGCTCCCGCAAAGCCCGTCAGAGGCCGATCTCTGGGTCATCACCGGCTCGCGTTTCGGGGCCTATGAAGGGCATGACTGGATCGCGCCGCTGGAGCGGTTCATCCGCGCCTGCCGCGACGCCGGTCGCCCCATGATGGGCATCTGTTTCGGGCATCAGATCATCGCGCAGGCGCTTGGCGGCGTGGTGCGCAAATCGGCCAAGGGATGGGGGTTGGGCATCCATGACTATGCCCCGGTGAACTGGCCCGATGCGCTTGGCCCCGCCCCTGAAACCCTGGCCATTCAAGCCTTTCATCAGGATCAGATCGAGGAATTGCCCGCAGGCGCGGAAAGGATCGCGCAATCGGCGTTTTGCGAGAATGCGGCGCTCTGGTATCCCGGTTTTGCCCTGACAGTGCAGGGTCACCCGGAATTTGCCACGCCCTTTGCCCGCGCGCTGCTGGAGGCGCGCAAGGGCACGGTGCTGGTCCCCGCCGAGGTCGAGGCGGCGCAGGCAGGGATGGACCGGGGCGACACGCGCGCCGATCTGGCGCGGCTTATCCGGGACCGTCTGCTGCCGTGATCTGACCCGACAGCCAGGATCTGAGCGCGGCCAGCGGCGGATAGTCGGCCTGCGCCTCGGGCCAGACCAGGTAATAGGCCCCGAAAACATGCGGGCCATTGTCCGGCAACGCCACAAGACGGCCCGCCGCCAGATCATCGCCGATCAGAAAACGCGGCACCAGCGCCGCGCCAAGCCCCTGCTTGGCGGCCTCGATCATGGTGGCGAACTGATCGAACCGGACCATGACCTGATCCGGCTCAACATGCCCGAATGACATGAACCAGCGCCGCCATGCGCCCTTGCGACTGGCCAGTTGCAGGCGCGGCAGGGCGGCAATCTCCTCAGGTGTTTGGGCGTTCTGCCCGGCCAGAAGGGAAGGCGCAATCACCGCGACGCTTTCCTCCTGCATCAGTTTCAGAAACTCCGCGCCGGGCCAGTCGCGATGGCCGAAATGGATGGCCGCGTGGATGCCCTCGGCCCCCATGTCAAAGGGGGCGGTGCGGGTCGTCAGGTTGACCGTCACGCCGGGATGCGCGGCCATGAATGCGGGCAGTCGCGGGGCCAGCCAATAGGTGCCAAAGGCGGGCAAAATGGCCAGATTCAACAGGCCGCCTTGAGGGTTCGATTGCAGCGACAGGGTGGCATTGGCAATCAGCGAAACGGCCTGCCGGATATCGCTGGCATAGGCCCGGCCCTGCGGTGTCAGCGCCATGCGTTTGCGATCGCGGTGAAACAGGTTCTGGCCCACCCGCGCCTCAAGTTTCTGGATCTGGCGGCTGACCGCCCCTTGGGTGAGGTTCAGTTCCGTCGCGGCGGTAGTGACTGAGCCAAGCCGCGCCACCGCCTCGAACGCGGCAAGCCAGGGCAGGGGGGGCAGAAATCGGCGCGACGTGATCATTTCGTTTTGTAATATATCGCCGCCGGATTGTCGATGGCACCGCCGGCCGGGTTTGCGATAGGATGCGCGCCAACGCCACCTGCCAAGGATATCGCCATGACGCTGCAAGCCAAGGACGCCCCCGATCTCAACACCTTCACCTGGGACGATGCCCTGTTGCTGGAGCGTCAGTTAAGCGAAGATGAACGGATGCTGCGCGACGCGGCGCGCGATTTCGCGCAAAACGAGTTACAGCCGCGCGTCATCGCGGCCTATGCCAATGAGACCGTGGCACCTGAGCTCTTTCCGCTGATGGGACAGGCCGGGCTGTTGGGGGCGACCTTGCCCGAGGACTATGGCGGGCTTGGCGCGGGCTATGTCACCTATGGCCTGATCGCGCGTGAGATCGAGCGCGTCGATAGCGGCTATCGCTCGATGATGTCGGTGCAATCCAGCTTGGTGATCTATCCGATCTATGCCTACGGGTCCGAGGAGCTGCGCCGGAAATATCTGCCGGGTCTCTGCGACGGGTCCTTTATCGGCTGTTTCGGCCTGACCGAGCCCGATGCCGGATCCGACCCCGGCGGCATGAAAACGCGGGCCGAGAAAACGGCCACCGGGTACAAGCTGACTGGCTCGAAGATGTGGATATCGAACGCGCCGATTGCCGATGTGTTCGTGGTCTGGGCCAAATCCGATGCCCATGGCGGCAAGATCCGGGGCTTTGTTCTGGACAAGGGCATGGCGGGGCTGTCGGCCCCCAAGATCGGCGGCAAGCAGTCGCTGCGGGCCAGCGTTACCGGTGAGATCGTGATGGAGGGCGTCGAGGTCGGTGAAGACGCCCTGTTGCCGGGTGTCGAGGGGTTGAAGGGGCCGTTTGGCTGCCTCAACCGGGCGCGCTATGGCATTGCCTGGGGCGTGATGGGCGCGGCCGAGTTCTGCTGGCACGGCGCGCGGCAATACGGGCTGGACCGCAAGCAGTTCCGCAAGCCTTTGGCGCAGACGCAGCTTTACCAGAAAAAGCTGGCCGACATGCAGACCGAGATTACGCTCGGGCTACAGGCGGCGCTCAGGGTCGGGCGGCTGATGGATGAGGCGCAGGCCGCGCCCGAGATGATTTCCCTTATCAAACGCAACAATTGCGGCAAGGCGCTGGAGATTGCGCGGATGGCGCGTGACATGCATGGCGGCAACGGGATTTCCGAGGAATTTCAGGTCATTCGCCATATGATGAACCTGGAAACCGTGAACACCTATGAGGGCACGCATGATGTGCATGCGTTGATCCTTGGCCGCGCCCAGACCGGCTTGCAGGCGTTTTTCTAGGGCGATTGCCAAGGCAATCGCCCCCCGGCAGCACATTGCCTGCAATGTGCGAGAGGGAAGGGCGGACGAATGCAATCACCCCGGCAACAGATTGTGCGAGAACCCTCTCGGAAAGCCCCCGGCGCGGTATCAAGGTCGCAGGCCGCCGCGCCATCGCCGATCCACCGCCCGGGGCGGCGATTTGGCCAGGGTCGCACGTCGTATCAAAGGTCACACTGACGCAGAGACATTAATTGCCCGCCACTCCGGCCACACCGCCTCCCCGCGGATCGGCGATGGCGCGGCTCAACGCCCCCGGATCATCTCAGCCGCTTTCTCCGCGATCATCACCACGGGTGCGTTGGTATTGCCCGAGGTGATGGTCGGCATGATCGAGGCATCGACGACGCGCAGGCCTTCGATGCCGTTGACGCGCAGGGATGGGTCCACCACGGCCCCGTCATCGACCCCCATCCGCGCCGTTCCGACGGGGTGGAAAATGGTGGTGCCGATCTGTCCTGCCGCCTCGATCAGCTCGGCATCGCTTTGATATTCGGCACCGGGGCGCATTTCCTGCGGGGCATAGCGCGCCAGCGGGCTCTGTCCCACGATCGCCCGTGTCAGACGGATGGCGCGGGCCGCGACCTGCCGGTCGGTCTCAGCCGACAGGTAGTTGGGCGCAATCGCGGGAGGGGTGTGCGGGTCGGGCGCGGTCAGCCGCACGGTGCCGCGGCTTTCGGGGCGCAGGTGGCAGACCGAGGCGGTGAAGGCCGGGAACGGGTCCAGCGGCTCACCAAAAGCCGGCAGGCTGAGCGGTTGCACGTGATATTCCAGATCGGGCGTCTCCACATCGGGGCCGGAGCGGGCAAAGGCCCCAAGCTGTGACGGGGCCATCGACATCGGGCCGGACCGTTTCAGCGCATATTCCAGCGCGATTTTGGCCTTTCCGAACAGGGTGGCCGAGAGCTGGTTCAGGGTGGTCACATCCTGCACGCGCCAGGCGCAGCGCAGTTGCAGATGGTCCTGCAGGTTCGATCCGACACCGGGGGCGTCATGGATCACTTCGATGCCATGTTCGCGCAGATGCCCGCCCGGGCCGATCCCGGACAACATCATCAGTTGCGGCGACCCGATGGCCCCGGCAGACAGGATCACCTCGCGCGCAGCCTTGGCGCTGGCGAGCTGCCCGTCCTTGCGGAACCGCACGCCGGTCGCACGGCGGCCCTCCAGGATCAGCCCCTCGGCCTCTGCCCCGGTCAAAACGGTCAGGTTGGGGCGGTGACGCGCGGGTTTCAGGAATGCGCTGGCCAGGCTCCAGCGCCAGCCGCGCCGCTGATTGACCTGGAAATAGCCGACGCCTTCATTATCGCCGGTGTTGAAATCGCCGGTTGCAGGGATACCTGCGGCTTCGGCCGCATCCGCGAAGGCATCGAGGATTTCCCAACTCAGGCGCTGCCCCTCGACCCGCCATTCGCCGCCCGCGCCATGGGTGTCCGAAACCCCGCCAAAATGATCCTCGGATTTGCAAAAGAGCGGCAAGACATCGTCCCAGCCCCATCCCGGATTGCCCATCTGCCGCCAGAGATCATAGTCGCGCGCCTGACCGCGCATGTAGATCATGCCGTTGATGGCCGAACAGCCGCCCAGAATGCGCCCGCGCGGATATAGGATGGACCGTCCTCCAAGGCCCGGTTCAGCCGTTGTCCGGAACATCCAGTCGGTGCGCGGGTTGCCGATGCAATAGAGATATCCGACCGGGATCTTGGTCCAGATGTAATTGTCCTTGCCGCCCGCCTCCAGCAGCAGAACGCGGGTGGAGGCATCTTCGCTGAGCCGGTTGGCAAGAACGCAACCCGCCGAGCCCGCGCCGATGATGACATAATCGAAGCTGCCGAAATCCTTCATCAATATCGCCCCTCGCGAATTGCCGCGCGGATGGACGCCGTGCAAAGGAAATGAATGGTGCGGGCGGTGGGACTCGAACCCACACGGGCACAGGGCCCTTCAGATTTTAAGTCTGATATGTCTACCATTCCATCACGCCCGCGCATCCCCGCCCGACGCTAACGCGCGGGCGCGGGCCTGCCTAGGGCCAAAGCGGGATCAGTCCCGCTGGCCCGAGAATTTTTCCTGCCAACTCTCGCGATCCTCGTCCGAGATCTTGGCGAACAGCACGTCCGGCACCGTAAAGGCATGGCCCGGCTCAAGGCTTGCCAGCGCGTCGCCGATGGTGTCGGGCCAGCCCGCGTCCCCGGCCCCCATCGCGGCCAGCATGGTTTTGGACGCATCGGGGATGAAGGGCTCCGACAGCACGGCGTAGAGCCGGATCAGGTTCAGCGACAGGCGTATGATGGCCGCGGCGCGGTCGGGCTCTTGCTTATATGCGGCCCAGGGTGCCGTCGATTGCAGGTATTCATTGCCCGCCACCCAGATGGCGCGCAGCTCGGCCGCAGATTTGCGGATCTCCATCGCCTCCATATGAGTCTGATAGGCATCGAGCCGGGCCTGCAGATCGGCCACCAGAGCCAGCTCCTGCTCACCGTAATCGCCGCCATCGGGCACGACTTCACCAAATTTGGAACGGCAGAACTTGGTAACCCGGCTGACGAAATTGCCGAGCACATCGGCCAGATCCTTGTTCACCGATTGCTGGAAGTTTTCCCAGGTAAACTCGCTGTCGCTGCTTTCCGGGGCATGGGACAGGAGCCACCAGCGCCAGTAATCGGAAGGCAGGATCGCCAGCGCCTGATCCATGAAAACGCCGCGTCCCTGCGAGGTGCTGAACTGACCGCCATCATAGTTGAGATAGTTGAAGGATTTGATGTAATCGACCAGCTTCCACGGCTCGCCCGAACCCATGATCGTGGCCGGAAAGCTGAGCGTGTGGAACGGCACGTTATCCTTGCCCATGAACTGAACGTAACGGACGTCATCGGCGCCTTTATCGGTGCGCCACCAGCGTTCCCAATCCGTGCCTTTTCCGGCATCGACCCATTCGGCGGCGCAGGCGATATATTCGATGGGCGCGTCGAACCAGACATAGAAAACCTTGCCCTCCATGCCCGGCCAATCCGCTTCGCCTTTTTTGACCGGAATGCCCCAGTCAAGATCGCGGGTGATGCCACGGTCCTGCAAGCCATCGCCGTCATTCAGCCATTTCCGTGCAATCGAAGTGGTCAGGATGGGCCAGTCTTTCTTGCTGTCGATCCAGTCATTCAGCTTGCCGCGCATAGAGGCCTGGCGCAGGTAGAGATGCTTGGTTTCGCGCACCTCCAGATCGGTGGAGCCCGAAATGGCGCTGCGCGGGTCGATCAGGTCGGTGGGATCAAGCTGCTTGGTGCAGTTTTCGCATTGGTCGCCACGGGCCCGGTCATAGCCGCAATTGGGGCAGGTGCCCTCGATATAGCGATCCGGCAGGAACCGTTTGTCGGTATGCGAATAGACCTGGCTCTCGCTGACTTCGCGGATCAACCCGGCCTCGGCCAGACGGCCCGCGAAATGTTGCGTCAAGCGGTGGTTCTGCGGGCTTGAGGAGCGTCCGAAATGGTCGAAACTGAGGCCGAAACCATCGGAGAGGTCTTTTTGCACCTGCCACATCTCGGCGCAATATTCGGCCACCGGTTTGCCCGCCTTGGCGGCGGCCAGTTCGGCGGGCGTGCCATGTTCATCCGTGGCGCAGAGAAACAGCACCTCGTGGCCGCGCGCACGGGCGTAGCGGGCATAGAGATCGGCGGGCAGCTGGCTGCCAATAAGATTGCCCAAATGCTTGATCCCGTTGATGTAGGGGATCGCCGAGGTGATGAGGATGCGTGCCATGGGGTAACCGTTCCTTGATTTCGCAGCCCCGTTTAGCCTACTGCAATCCTGAGGACTAGGCGTTTTGCATGGCGTATGGATTAATGGTTCAGGTGGCCCTTCTTGGGGTCTGCGACGGATATCGGGCGTTGAGGATCAGCCTGGTGCTCTGTGCGCGGGGTTTGCCCGCGAGAAGGCCTGCCGCGCTCAGGTCTTGTCCGAGTTTCGCCGGAACAGGCGGCCGACGCTGAAACTGGTGCGCGGGATCCAGACATAGCGTGTGCGCGTCGTGGCACTGGGGCGTCGCCGCATCCGGATCAGGCCAAAACCGACCAGCGCCAGATGCGCCAGCGAAATGAATACGAAAAGCGCGCCGGGGCCAAAGGCGGTGATCAGGTTCGAGGTCAGCAGCGGGGCCGCGATGGCCCCGAGCGCATAGAAAAACATCAAGGCTGCCGAAAGCTCCACCCGTTCGTGATCTTCGGCCCAGTCATGCGCGTGGGCGGCGGAAATGGAATAGATCGGCATGGTGACAAGGCCAAAGGTGAACGCGGCCAGCATGACCGGCGTGGTGCCCATGCCCGAGACGGCGATGGTCAGGAAACTGATGGGCAGCGTTACCAGCGAGATGAAGATCAAGACCCAACGGCGGTCATAGCGATCGGCCAGCCAGCCCGCCGGCAGCTGCGCCAGCGCGCCGCCCAGAACGAAGGCCGCCAAAAAGAACGCGATCTGTTCGGGGCGCAGCCCGACCTCGGCCCCATAGAGCGGGCCGACCATGCGAAACGAGGCCGATGAGACGGCGGCGACCATGACACCTGCCACCGCCAAAGGTGATTTTACCCAGGCCAGACCCGGGCGCAGGCGCGGTGCCGTTGGTGTGACGGGTTCGGATGAGTTCGTCAGCATCAGCGGCAGCAGCGTGGCAATGGCCAGCAATGCGAGCATGTTGTAGGAGACATAGCTTGCCGGTTCCAGCACCCCGATCAGCAATTGGGCAACCAGCGATCCCGTCAAGTCGACCATGCGGTAGCTGCCCATGGCGCGACCTCTGGTTTTGTTGGTGACCTTGGCCTGCAACCAGGCCTCGGCCACGGTATAGCAGCCCGCAACAGCCAGGCCCGAGGCCACCCGCATGATGGCCCAGGCGGTGGGATTGTCCGTCAACGTATGGGCCAGAAGCCCGATGGCACCGGTCGCCGCAAAGGCCGCGAAAGCCCGCGAATGGCCGACCGTGCCCATCAGGCGCGGGGCCCACCAGCAGCCGATGAAAAAGCCAAGGAAATGCGCCGACCCCAGAAGGCCGATCTGGCTGTTGGAAAAGCCAAGCTGGCTGCCGGAGAGAACATCGAGCGGACCGACGCCGCCGGTTGAGACTTGCAACAGGAAAATCGACAGGAACAGTGCGGTAAAGGAGATGAGAAGGCGCATCTGGCGTCCTGTCATGGGTTTTGTCTGACCCTGCGGTGGTGTCAGGCCGGGGTCTTGTGGTTTTTCGACGTCTTGTGGGTCGGTTTTGGGTTTCGCGCCGTCAGGCGCGACCCGGATGCGCCCTTTCTCAGACCCCAAGCGGGGCCTTCGTCAGGGCGCGTTGCCACGGGCCGAGCGGGCCAGGTCGGGTCCGGTTGGGGGTGTCGCGGACCGTGTCCAGGATATGGCACCGGGATCAATCGGTGGTCGGGTCTTTTCCGGCGTGCGGGTGCGTTGGGCAAGGCCGCGACGGCCTGCGCGATCAACCGATCGGCAAGCGCGCCGCCAGGGCCCAAAAGGGGCGACAGGTCATCAGCAGCGTGCCCGACAAGGGGTTTGGTGATGACGGCCAGCGTCACGACACGGGCGATCGATGCGCAGGGATACCCATGGCGTCGGTGTGGATCATTCCCGTGAGGATCCGGGTCGGGCGGAGGGTCATGGGCGCACCCTTTCGAGATAGGGCGTTCGGGAAGAGTAGCACGCGGGAACGCCAAATCGGGGCGAAAGGGGGGCACGCCCGCATCGGTGCGGATTTGACATGCTGCCGGGGCTACGCAACTCTTCCGACCGTCGAAGCCGCGTATTGATCTTGTGGGAGAGAATGCATGCTCAAGGTTGCTGATCGGTCCGAGGCAGCGCGGGTTTTGTCCGGCCTGACCCTTGGCTTCGCCTCCGATCCCTTCATGCGCTGGCTCTATCCCGATCCAAATGCGTTTCTGGCCAATTTTCCGCGCGCCATGGACCTGTTTGGCGGGCGGGCGTTTGAGCAGGGCAGCGCCTATCGCAACGATGACTTCACGGCCGGGGCCCTGTGGTTGCCGCCCGAAATTCACCCCGATGAGGAAACCCTGGTTGCGCATTTCGAACAGACCGTGGCCCCGGAAAAGCATGCGGCGCTGTTCGCGACTTTCGAACAGATGGACCGGTTTCATCCCGATGCGCCCTGCTGGCACCTCGCCTTTATCGCCGTCGATCCGGCGCGGCAGGGCAAGGGGCTTGGGGCTGCGCTGTTGCGCGAAGGTCTCAGGCAATGCGACCGCGAGGGCCAGCCTGCCTATCTGGAATCGACGAACCCGATGAACCTGTCGCTTTACAAGCGGTTCGGGTTTGAGGAGATGGGGGTGATCGAAGCCGATCCCGCGCCGCCGCTATTTCCGATGTTCCGACCGGCCCGGTAGCGGGGGCATTGTCGCGGCCTGGGCCATCTCCGGGCAGGGCGGGCGATCCACCGGCATCCGTTGGCCCGGCCTTTGACCCGGGCACGGAGCTGCCAGCTTTGCGGCGGGTGAGAAGCGCTTGGGACACGGCGCAAGATACATATTCGCCAAATGGTCCGAAATCCCCATCTTGCGCCTGCCGCCTCGTCCACTAGGGTGCGCGGCCAGACCAGAGCAGAGGAACCGAAACATGCGCAGCGTCCCCCTTGGATCGACCAACGAGATGATTTCAGAGCTGTGCCTGGGCACCATGACCTGGGGCACGCAGACCCCGGCGCAGGATGCCTTTCGCCAGATGGATCAATGCCTTGAGGCCGGCATCACCATCGTCGACACCGCCGAGATGTATCCGGTCAACCCGGTGCGCGCCGAAACCGTGGGCGGCAGCGAGGCCATCATCGGCCAGTGGAACGCGGCCAATCCGGCGCGGCGGGGGGAGTATAGGCTCGCCACCAAGATCTCGGGCCTGAACGAACGCTTCGTGCGCCCGGGCGAACCGATCAGCGGCAAAACCCTGCGCGCGGCGCTGGAGGGGTCGCTGGCGCGGTGCCGGACCGATTGCATCGACATCTACCAGCTGCACTGGCCCAATCGCGGCTCGTTCCAGTTCCGGCAGAACTGGAGCTATGACCCTTCGGGGCAGGATAAGGCGCAAACGCTGGCCCATATGCATGACGTGCTGGAGGAGGCGGGCAAGCTGGTGGCCGAGGGCAAGATGCGCCATTTCGCCCTGTCCAACGAGAGCGCCTGGGGCACCGCCCAATGGTTGCGGGTCTCTGAGGATAAAGGTCTGCCACGGGTGCAGACGATGCAGAACGAATATTCGCTGCTGTGCCGGACCTATGACACCGACATGGCCGAGATGGCGGTGAACGAGGCGGTGACGCTGCTGGCGTTCTCGCCCCTGGCCTGCGGCTTGCTGACCGGTAAATATCAGGACGGCGCGGTGCCCGAGGCCTCGCGCATGTCTTTGGCCCCGGAACTGGGCGGGCGCAGAGTGCCGCGCGCGTTTGCGGCGGTCGAGGCCTATCTGGCGATTGCCGCCAAGCACGGGCTCGACCCGGTGGCGATGGCGCTGGCCTGGCTGCAAAGCCGTCCGTTCCCGGTCTCGGCGATTTTCGGGGCAACCACGGCGGCGCAGTTGGAGCGTATCCTGCCCGCCGCCGATATGGTGCTGGCCGATGACGTGCTGACAGACATCGCGGCGGCGCATCGCGCCCATCCGATGCCCTACTGACGGGTTGCGCGCAGGGCGGTGATCGACTGGCCATGCGCCCGGCGAAAGGCGCGCGCCAGTGTCGAGGGCCCGGAAAATCCGGTGCGCAGGGCGATCTCCTGCACTGATAGCCCGGTATCCATCGCCAGCCGCCGCGCCTCGTTCAGGCGCAGGCGCAGAAAGAACGCGCCGGGGCCGGTTTCCAGATGCTGGCGAAAGAGCATTTCCAGACGGCGCGGCGACAGGCCTTGTGCGGCGGCAATGGCGGCAATGGCGGGGGGGTCCTCCATCTCGGCCTCCATGATCGCGATGGCGCGCGCCACGGGCGGCGCGAGGCTGGACAGGCGGGCCTGCGAAATCAGGCGCTGCGGGCTTGGCTTGTCCACCGGATCGTAGAGCAGCGCATTGGCGACCTGCCCGGCCAGATCGGCCCCGTGATGCGACCGGATCAGATGCAGCATGAGGTCGAGACAGGGCGCGGCCCCGCCGGTGGTCAGCGCCGGTCCGTCGATGACATAGCGGTCGGGGCTTGGCTGGACCTCTGGAAAGGCGTTCGCGAAGGCCTCCAGATCCTCCCAATGCGTGGTGGCGCGCCGCCCGTTCAGGAGACCCGCGCGCGCCAGCACCCAAGGGCCGCCATCGACACCGCAATAGGGGATGCCACGGGCGCGCAATTGTCTGAGCCAGGCGCGCAGGGCAGGGGTGGCATGGGCATCCAGACGGAACCCCGCGACAAGGATCAGAAGGTCCATATCGGCATGCAGCGGCAGCGGTTCGGCATGCAGTTCGATCCCCGTCGTCAGACGCACGGTGCCGCCTTGCGGGCTGAGCACCTGCCAGTCATAGAGCCTTTGCCCCGCCCGCCGATTGGCGGCGCGAAACGGGTCGAGCGCTGCGGCCAGCGACATCAGATTGCTGTCGGGCAGAAGCAGCAGACCGATGCGGAAAGGCTTTTCTGAATTGGTTGCGGAATCGGTCATATCCGTTTCGTATATCGCAAAGCGTGGGCGCGCAATCTGCCGTCTCATATCGCCAGATACAAGCCAGGGAGAGATCCGATGCCCATGACCCCATCGCGCGACGTTTTCATCACCTGTGCCGTGACCGGATCGGGCGGCACCCAGGATCGCAGCCCGCATGTGCCGCGCAGCCCCGAGGCGATTGCCGACAGCGCCATCGCGGCGGCGCGGGCCGGGGCGGCGGTTGTCCATTGCCATGTGCGCGATCCGGAAACCGGCACCCCGTCGCGGGATCTCAAACTTTACCGCGAGGTGACCGACCGCATCCGCGCCGCCGATATCGACGTTGTCCTGAACCTGACGGCGGGCATGGGCGGCGATCTGGTGCTTGGCGGCGATGAGACCCCGCTGCCCACCGGGCCGGGCACCGATATGGCGGGTGCGACCGAGCGATTGGCGCATGTGATGGAATGCCGCCCCGAGATCTGCACGCTCGATTGCGGCACGATGAATTTCGCCGAGGCCGATTACGTCATGGTCAACACGCCCGGCATGCTGCGCGCCATGGGGCGGATGATGACCGAGGCGGGCGTAAAGCCCGAGATCGAGGCCTTTGACACCGGGCATCTGTGGTTTGCCAAGCAATTGGTGGCCGAGGGTATTCTGGACGACCCGGCGCTGGTGCAGCTTTGCATGGGCGTGCCCTGGGGTGCGCCGGACGATCTGAATACCTTCATGGCGATGGTCAATAACGTGCCCGAGAGCTGGACTTTCTCGGCGTTCTCGCTTGGGCGTAACCAGATGATGATGGCGGCTGCCTCCGTCGTGGCGGGCGGTCATGTGCGCGTCGGGCTGGAGGATAACCTGTGGTTGGAAAAGGGCGTGCTGGCCACCAATGCGCAGCTGGTCGAACGTGCCCGACAGGTGGTCGAGGGCATGGGAGCCCGGATCATGGGGCCGGGTGAGGTGCGCGCGAAACTTGGCCTGGTGAAGCGGGATCCGGTAGGGTGAAGGGCCTTGGCGGGGCCCGAGTTCTGATCACGGCCGGGGCTGCGGGGATTGGCCGGGTGATGGCCGAGCGTTTCGCGGCCGAAGGCGCGCGGGTGGCGGTTTGCGATGCCGACGCGGCGGCGGTGGCCGAGATGCGGGCGGCAAACCCGGATATATTGGCGCAAGTGGCCGATGTGACCGACGCGGCGGCGGTGGATGCGTTTTTCGACTCGGTGCTGGCCGAATTTGGCGGACTCGAAGTGGTCGCGGCCAATGCGGGCATCGGCGGGCCTGCCGGTGCCATCGAGGACATCACGCTTGAGGGCTGGAAAGCGACGCTGGCGGTCAATCTCGATGGCGCGTTCCTGACCGCGCGCCGGGCTGCCCCGGTGCTGAAATCGCAAGGTGCGGGGCTTTTGCTGCTGACCTCGTCAACCGCTGGTCTGTTCGGCTACCCCTACCGGTCGCCCTATGCGGTGGCGAAATGGGGCATCATCGGGTTGATGAAAACGCTGGCGATGGAACTGGGGCCTGCGGGCGTGCGGGTCAATGCGCTCTGCCCCGGTGCGGTATCGGGCCCGCGCATGGACCGGGTGGTCGCCAATGAGGCTGCCGCGCGCGGTGTCAGCGAGGACGAGGTGCGCGCACTTTACGTCAAGGGCGTGTCGATGAAAACTTGGGTCGAGGCCGATGACATCGCCGATATGGCGCTGTTTCTGGCCTCGGATATGGGGCGAAAAGTGTCCGGTCAGGCGATGGCCGTGGACGGGCATACGGAAACGATCGGGGACTGAGCAATGGCAAGAACGGCGGCAATTCTGGGCGGTGGTGTGATCGGTGGCGGATGGGCGGCGCGGTTCCTGCTGATGGGGTGGGATGTGCGGGTGTTCGACCCGTCACCGACTGCAGAGACGGCGTTGGCCGCGATACTGGACCGCGCGCGCGCGGCGCTGCCCGCGCTTTATGATGTAGCCTTGCCCGCTGAGGGCGTGTTGAGCTTTCACGACACCATCAGCGACGCGGTGGCGGGCGCGGACTGGATCCAGGAAAGCGTGCCCGAGCGGCTGGAGCTGAAGCAGAAGCTCTATCAACAGGTGCAATCGGTCTGCGATGCGGACGCGGTGATTGCGTCCTCGACCTCGGGCTTCATGCCCTCCGAGTTGCAATCCACCGCCACGCGGCCCGAACAGATCATCGTGGCGCACCCGTTCAACCCGGTCTATCTGCTGCCGCTGGTCGAACTGGTGGGATCGGATGCAACCGGTGCGGGCGTGCTGGACCGGGCGGAGAACATGCTGCGGACTGTGGGCATGTCGCCTTTGCGGGTGCGCGCCGAGATCCCGGCCCATATCGCCGACCGGTTTCTGGAAGCCGTCTGGCGCGAGGCGCTGTGGCTGATCAGGGATGGCGTGGCCACCACCGGGGAAATCGACGACGCGATCCGCATGGGATTTGGTTTGCGGTGGGGGCAGATGGGGCTTTTTGAGACCTACCGCGTGGCCGGTGGTCCGGCCGGAATGAAGCATTTCATCGCCCAGTTCGGCCCGGCGCTGGAATGGCCCTGGACCAAATTGATGGATGTGCCGGAGCTGACCGAGGAATTGATCGACACGATCGCCGAGCAATCCGATGCGCAATCGGGGCATCTGAGCATTGCCGAACTGGAAACGTTGCGCGATGGCAATCTGGTCGGCATGATGCGCAGCCTCAAGGCGCGCGGGTCGGCGGTGGGCGCGGTTCTGGCCGCGCATGAGGCCGAGATTTCGCCGCCGGTTCCCGATTTGATGGTTCCGATGCAGACGCTGGATCGTGTGGTGCCGACCGATTGGGTAGATCAGAACAACCACATGAACGAAGCACGCTATTTGCAGGCGGTATCAGAGGCCTGTGATCGGTTCCTGCTCTGGGTGGGGGTGACGCCCGACTATGTGGCCTCGGGCGGCAGTTGGTTCACGGTGGAAAACCATATCCGGCATTTGGGCGAGGTGCAGATCGGGTCGCGTATTCGGGTGGTGACGCAGGTTCTGGAAGGCGCGGGCAAGAAGCTGCGGCTGTTTCATTCGATGTATTGCGGTGCCGATCTGGTGGCAACGGGGGAGCAGATGCTCTTGCATGTGAGCCTTGAGACCCGCCGCGTGGCTCCGCCTGCGCCCGAAATGGCGGCACTGATCGAAAAGATTGCTGCGGCGCATGCGGGATTTGGGATGCCCGAAGGCGCGGGCGCAGCGATCGGGGTGAAATAGGCGGTTTCGGCCCACGAGCGGGGCCGACCGGAGAGCGCCCCGGCTCAGGCCCCCTGCCGGGAGCCTTCGCCGCGCCGCGTTGCCACGGTGTTGATGCGGGGGGCGTGGAGACACTGCCCGGACCTGCTCCGGTGGTGGGTTCGGGAGCCTCCGGCGGGGATATTTGGCGGCGCAAAGAAGTTGAGGGCCCGGTTCAGTCGATGCGCTGTCGCAGCGCGCTCAGGATGCCGGGAACGGCGCGGGCGGAGGTGGCGGATTCGCGCACCAGCCAATCGAAATTCCGCGTCACGGCCTGAACCCGGTCACGATCACGAAAGGCAACGTAGTAGCGGCCGAGATAGATCGCCGCGAGCTTGGGGCCAAAGACAGTGATCGGTGCCGAATAGACCCGCCGCGCATCATAAAGAAAGAGGCGCAGCGTCGGGTAGAGTTGATCGTAGACCTGTGCCAGCCAGTCGATCTGTTCGCGCCGTGCATCCGGCCCAAGCCCCGCGAAATAGCCGCGCCCGGCGGCAAAATTTTCCAGCCGGTGCAGCGGCATGGCAATCTCGTAGTCGCATTCGGTGCCGCGCATCCAGTCATAACGCGCGCTGGCCGCCGCGATCGCCTGGCCAGGTGAGCGGTTCATGGTGGGCGCATATTCCCATTCCATCACGGCATGGGTTTTCAGC
>CAXBGQ010000030.1:0-15687 GCA_963975135.1 uncultured Nioella sp.
GGCTTTGGCCGCGCTGACTTCAGGGGCCTATCGGCCGGAACCGGGTGAACGCGTGGCGGTATTGCTTTGCGGCGCGAACCCCTCCAGCCTCGCTTTTGCTGATTGAGGCATGGGCCGCGCCGGGCTATAGCCGATCTGACCCAAAGATTTCCGGAGACCCGACATGTCCAACGCACAGCTTGAAGCCGCCATCGAGGCCGCCTGGGACGCGCGCGACCAGATCACGCCCGCCACCACCGGCGAAACCCGCGAGGCGATCGAGGAGACACTCAATGCGCTGGATGGCGGCGGGCTGCGGGTGGCCGAAAAGCAGGCCGATGGCAACTGGCATGTGAACCAATGGGCCAAGAAAGCGGTGCTCTTGGGGTTCCGCCTGAAGGATATGGAAATGCAGGCGGGGGCACCGCAGGGCGCAAGCTGGTTCGACAAGGTCGACAGCAAGTTTCACGGCTGGGGCGAGAGTGAATGGGGGGCCGCCGGATTTCGCGCCGTGCCGGGGGCCATCGCCCGCAAATCCGCCTATATTGCGCCGGGCGTGGTTCTGATGCCGTCCTTTGTCAATCTGGGGGCCTATGTCGACAGCGGCACCATGGTCGACACCTGGGCCAGCGTCGGGTCCTGCGCGCAGATCGGCAAGAACGTGCATCTTTCGGGCGGCGTCGGCATTGGCGGCGTGCTGGAACCGATGCAGGCCGGCCCCACCATCATCGAGGATGATTGTTTCATCGGGGCGAGGTCCGAGGTGGTCGAGGGCTGCATCGTGCGCGAAGGTTCGGTTCTGGGCATGGGGGTTTATATTGGCCAGTCGACCAAGATTGTGGACCGCGAGACCGGGTCCGTGTCCTATGGCGAAGTGCCCGCGGGATCGGTTGTCGTGGCGGGCTCAATGCCGTCGAAAAACGGGGTCAGCCTTTATTGCGTGGTGATCGTCAAACGGGTCGATGCGCGAACCCGGTCCAAGACCTCGATCAACGATCTGTTGCGCGACTGATGGCCCGGCTCTGCGCATGGATATTGGCGCTGGCCTTGTCGGCCGGGCCCGCCATGGCAGAACACAACGCGGTTGCCTGCGTGCAGGAACAACTGGCCGCGTCGGGATATGATCCCGGACCGGTCGATGGCTATCCCGGTCGGCGCACGCGGCTGGCGGTGATCGAATTCTCCGAGGCGCGCGGCAAGCTGGACCTGCCGGTTCTGACCGAGGAAAACGGCACCGTCCTGTGCCGCCTGATCGGTGAGGCCGTGCCGGAATTGCAGGCCTATTGGCCCGCTGTCCGGGAGCCGCTTATCATCACCATGGCCCCTGATGTGCCGGACAATGTCGAAGCCGCGATCCGGGATATGGCGCGCGAAACGCTGCGCCGCTTTGCCAGCGATTACGACATTCGGCTGGCGATGCCGATGCGCATCGTCGTGGCCGAGGGTGAGGCCGAATTTGCCCGGATGATGGATGAGATCTCCAACGGCAATCTGCGCAATCTGGAACAGCGTGCCGTAGAACACTGCAATGACGATACCGGGGTGTCCGGCGTCACCTATGGCACGCTGATCGGGATCTGTCTGGTGCCGGGGCAGGAGCTTGGCCGGGGCGTCAGCCTGACATCTCTGAACAATGTGGTGGCGCATGAGTTTGTCCATAGCGCGCAACGCCAATTGACCGGGCGGCCGCCGCGCAGCGGCAGTTTCCAGGATTTCGTCGATCATCGCGGGCCTTTATGGCTGACCGAAGGGTCGGCCACGATGATCGCCGAGGCCCTTGCCACGCCCGATATCTATGACATCAGGCTTCTGCAATTGCTGGAGGAGGAATTGACCGCCATCGGCTGGCCCGATCTGGCGCGTCACGAATTGCGCCCCGAAAGCGATCTTGAGACGGATCAGCTCTATGCCGGAGGCACGCTGGCGGTGGCCCGGCTGCTCAGCCCCGCGCCCGAGGATCTGGTGCGGATCTTCCGGTTTTACGAGGCGATCGGCCGGGGCTCGGATTGGCAGAGCGCCTTTGCCGATCAGTTCGGACAGACCCCCGCCGCGGCCTATCGGGCCTTTCTTGCGCTGAACCCGGGTGCGCCGGGGGCTGAGGCGAAAACCACGCCTGGCTTGACGCGGCCCCGGCGGGGGCTGTAGGCGCGGGGCCATGGCAAAGGAAAAGAAAACCCAACAGGTCTATACGCTTGTGGTGCAGGTGGGCCGCAAATCCGGTGACGGGCTGCCGAAAGGGGCCACGGGCGCGGCACTGATGCTTTATGCCTCGGGCGTGGATGAGGCCGAGGCGGTGCGCGAAAGCGTGGCGGTCCTGAAACAGGCCGATATGGCCCCGCTGGATGTGCAGGGGTACGGTACGCTGGACGAACGCCGCGCCGAGGGCCATGAGATCGGCGAGGATGAGCTGGCGTTGATGACCCGCGCGGCGGAAGAAAACGCCGTCATCGTGGCCCAGATGACCCCGTTTTTCGGCGATGACGGGTAACGCGGAGCGGTAGACACCTATTGATGTCGGGCTGCTGTGCAAGGCCCTCAGGCCGCGATGCGCCCGTTGGCTCCCAGAAGCGCAAGGTAGGATTGCGCGGCGGCACGGTCCAGCGTGGGCCAGGCGGCCTCTCGGTCACCTTCGCCCAGGCAGGCGGGCGATTTGCCCTGCGATGTCAGGATATCGCCCAAAAGAACCGATTCCAAACGGCAGCGGCCCGCCATCAGGCAATCGTGATCGTCCAGCAGGATGTGGTGATAGACCCGTGTCGGATGGATCATGCACAGCCGCGCCGACCGGCCATTGACCAGATCACCGGCCCGGGCAAGGACGTGATCCTCACCAAACAGGTATTCGATATCCGGCCCGCTGAGCAGAATACGCTGATTGCGGGCGACGCTGGTATCGCTGGACAGGCCGAAATAGGGCGCGCGCATTTCGATGGGCGCGGTGGCACCGCGCGCCAGGGGCTCGGTCCGGCCGATCCAGCGAATGGGTTGGGGCCCGTGCAGGCGGGTGTTGACCAGCATGCCGGGGCGCAGCGTTTCTACCTGCTGGGGGCCTTCGGGGGTATCGACCGACGCCCCGGTGGCAAGGCCCGGAAGCGGCACGGGGGGCACGAAATGATTGGCAATTCCGGCATGATCAATGGCCACGGTGGTATCCACCGGTGCCGGCAACAACGTGCTGAGCCCGGGGGCCCGCTGTGGACCCACCGGGGCCACCAGCCGATCGCCGGTTTCACCATTTTCCAGAATAAGGGTATCGGTGCGGCCCAGAACGTCCCAGGAATAATGCAAGCTTAACGGATCGCCCGTCGATAAAAAGCGGTGCGGCGTCTCATACCGAAACAGCCCATGTTCGACGGAAACCGCACCGTTGGGGTAGTGGATGACGCGGAAATCTTCGGCGGTTCCGGTGCGGCCCTGCCACAGGATTGTGGGGACCAAACCGTCGCCGCGCAGCCGTGCCTCGAAGCTCAGCATACCTTGCGAAAGATCCGGGGTGCGGATCGGCTTTTTCGGATGAATGAGCCGGGAACTGTCCCAGATCGCTAGCCATGCCATGTTAAGATTTGCCCCGATTTAGCGTCAATTGGAGGGTAAACGGGGAATATGTGCCGAATTTCGCAACAATGTGGAAAGATTGTGTTCACCCAAGCAAAGCGCGGGCTTCGTAGCTGCGCAGAGACGGGCGCGCGGCGGCGCTGTAGCCCTGGCCGGTCTCGGGGTCCAGTTCGGGAAACAGGGCAAACAGCTCCTGCTGCACGGCATCGTCGAAACCGGGCAAGGTCTGGGGGCCGGGCTGAAAGCTTTCGGTCAGCAGGCCTTCGGACCAGATCATCTGATGGCTGTCAAAGAGCAGGTGGAAATACTCGACCTCGCCGCCCTCGAGGATACGGATCGAGCATTCATTGACCAGATCCCTGGCCGCGACCAGCACCTCATCCTCGCCGAATAAAAGCTCGGCCAGGTGATGGCGGATCACCACCCGATGCTGCGGTGACAAGACCAGCGTTTCGTGAAACCCGAGCGTGCCGCGTTCGATGACGATGGGGGCGAATCTGCCGGTCGCCGCCACCCTGCGCCGCCCGATCCAGCGCAGCGGTTGTGGGCCGTGGTCGCGGGTTTCGATCAGATCGCCCGCCACAAGATCCTCGACCCGGACCTCGCCGCGCGTCGTCCTGATATGGGTGCCCGCGGCGAAACAGGGGATCGAGGTGACGGTGACAAAGGCGGTATCGGTGATTGTGCCATCGGCGGCGGTGTAGGAAAAGTTGAACGCCTCCGGCCCGCTGAGCCCGCCATAGCCCGCGGGCGGGACCACTTCGAGGGCACCATCGGGCAGCAACGTCACCTCGAACCCGTTGCCGAGCGTGATGGTGTCGCCCACGGTCACATCCTGC
This sequence comes from uncultured Nioella sp., assembly GCA_963975135.1. Classification (GTDB taxonomy): domain Bacteria; phylum Pseudomonadota; class Alphaproteobacteria; order Rhodobacterales; family Rhodobacteraceae; genus Alterinioella. Next base: position 4,374 of record CAXBGQ010000030.1, read on the forward strand.
CCGTTGATCTGGGTGATGACCATGGTGTTGACGTATTCATCATTGGCCAGCACGTCGATGGTGGCGGTTTGACCCTCCAGCACGGTCGCGGAATCGTCCCAGGCGAGAACCTCCCCCTGCACCGAGTCGGCGGCGATCAAAAGGGCACTGTCATAGCTGCTGTCGGCGACATCCGCGATGCCCAGCTTGATGGAATTCACTTCCCCGATATTGACCGCCATCTTGACCGTCAGGGTCACGGTATAGCCATCCATTTCGGTATTGGCGCTGTCATCGGTGTTGTCCTGGTAGAGCGTTTCGTTCGCCCCGTTATTCACGTTATTGATCTGCGCGATTTCGAAAACCGGCGATTCCACCAGTTCGCCGTTGATCCAGATGCCGACAGCATCATTGAAAACCGTTCCGACATATTCGGGGTATTCCTCGGAGGCGAAGGTGAACTGCATCGAAATGAAATCGGTGGTCGGGATAAAATCCGCCTCCAAAATCGCCGCGTCATAGGTGGCCTGCCCTGCCGCCGCGTTGAAATCCTCGTCATTGTTGACGCCGCGTGTGTTTGTGGAGGTGTTGGCCCGGACGTTCGGATCGCCCGAGGAATTGGTGAAATTCGACAGCCGTCCGGTAGACAGGATAACGCCCGAATCCGAGGGCGTGACTTCACCCGAAACACTGTCGCCATCGCTCCAGATACCCGATGATCTGTTATCGCCGGAATAGGACGCGTCGACCACGGTCACGCCATCGCCAAAGATCTCGTTGGCCATATCCATGCCGCTGGCATTGGTTTGAATCGGTAATTCGCTGGCTGTTGCCATGCTGCCTGTCCTCTGCCCATATCAGGCGACACCGCAAAGCAATCCTGTTGTTTTTGTGGGTGGATTGCCCGGTGTATCGAAGGTCTTTTTGCCTTCGTGTTCGCCTCTGCTTTCTTCTTTTGCCGTAAGCTAGCCCAGATTTTACCGCAAGTTAAGGGGGTTGCGGTGCGCTTGCCCGGTCTTGTGTCGCCGCGGCCTCAGGTCTAGCAACGAAGCAGCCGACAATTCGCAGACCCGGAGCCCGCCCGATGACCGACCCGCACAGCATGACCGCCGATCTTGTCCACTGTCCTTCCGTGACGCCCGAAGAAGGTGGTGCGCTGGTCCTGCTGGAGGCGGTGCTGAGCGCGGCGGGGTTTGCCTGCACCCGTGTCGACCGCGGCGCGGTGTCGAACCTCTATGCCCGGTGGGGCGCAAAGGGCCATGCCCGCAGTTTCGGTTTCAATGGCCACACCGATGTGGTGCCGGTGGGTGACGCGGGGGCCTGGACGCATCCGCCCTTTGGGGCCGAGGAGGAGGATGGTTGGCTCTATGGGCGCGGTGCCACCGATATGAAATCGGGCGTGGCGGCCTTTGCGGCGGCGGCGATTGATTTCGTCACTGACACGCCCCCCGACGGGGCCGTGATCCTGGCCATCACCGGCGATGAAGAAGGCGACGCCATCGACGGAACCACGGCGATCCTGGATTGGATGGCCGGGGCGGGCGAGGCCATGGATATCTGCATCGTGGGTGAGCCCACCAGCACCGAAACCATTGGCGATATGATCAAGATCGGGCGCAGGGGATCAATGTCGGCCTGGTTCACGGTCAAGGGCAAGCAGGGCCATTCCGCCTATCTGGACAAGGTGCTGAACCCGATGCCGGCCGTGGCGCTGCTGGCGCATCGTCTGTCGGCGCATGTGCTGGATCAGGGGACGGATCATTTCGATGCCTCGACCTGTTCGGTGACCACGATTGATACCGGTAACCCGGCCACCAATGTGATTCCGGCCGAGACCTCGATGGTGGTGAACCTGCGCTTCAACGACACCCATACCGGCGCGTCGCTGACCGAATGGTTGCGCGGCGAGGCCGACAGGGTGGCCGCGGAAACCGGCGTGCAGATAGGGATGGATGTGAAAATCTCGGGCGAGGCGTTTATCACCCCGCCGGGGGCGTTGTCGGATCTGGTCACGCGTGCGATTGAGCAGGAGACCAACCAGAATCCTGTTCTGTCCACAACCGGGGGCACGTCGGATGCCCGGTTCGTCAGGGCGCATTGCCCGGTGGTGGAATTCGGTCTGGTCGGGCACCGCATGCATCAGGTCGATGAACGGGTGTGGGTTCAGGACATCCATGATCTCAAACGCATCTATACCCGGATGCTCTGCGACTATTTCGCCTGACGGTCGGGCCGGGATTTTACAGCCGGACGGTGCCGGCAAGCTCAGATCCTGTGATTGCGACGCTCGGGGTCTGACCGGCCGTGACATGCGCGGCGATCTGCGATTTCATCAAATTGCGGTGACCTTTGGCAAGCTACGCAAGCCGGTTCAAAAGGCGCTGACCCTCTTGGCGCATGATCCCAACCGATATGTCGCCCGCGCCCTGCGGCAATCGCGGGACCGCATCGCGCAGCACGTGAACGCAGCCCGATTATCCGCATGACGGGATAGGCGCGCCATGGTAGCCAAGGGCCATGACACGCATCCCCTCAAAATCCGATATTCTCGACTGGATCGCCGAAAACCCCACCAAGGCCGCCAAGCGCGATATCGCGCGGGCCTTTGGCATCAAGGGCGCGGCGCGGATCGACCTGAAAAAAGTGCTGCGCGAGCTGGAGGCCGAGGGCCATCTGGAAAAGCGCGCCAAGACCTATCGTGACCCCGACCGCCTGCCGCCTGTCTCGGTGTTGCAGGTGCTGGCCCCCGACGATCTGGGCGATATCTTTTGCCGCCCGCTGGAATGGCATGGCGAGGGCGAGGCCCCGAGGGTGCTGTTTTCCGCCAAGCCCACCGATCCGGCATTGGGCGAAGGCGACCGGATATTGGCGCGGCTGCAGGAGGTTTCGGGCGAGGACCACGCCTATGTCGCCCGGCTGATCCGGCGCATCGGCACCAACCCGGCGAAAATCCTGGGCGTATTTCGCAAAACCGCCGAGGGCGGGCGCATCCTGCCCATCGACAAAGGATCCGACAAGGAATGGCAGGTCGCGGCCGGGGCCACCGATGGGTCCAAGGATGGCGAATTGGTCGAGGCCGAACAGGCCGGGCCAAAGGGCCGGATGGGTCTGCCAAGCGCGCGCGTGATTGCCCGGCTGGGCGATCCGTCCGCGCCGCGCGCCGTATCGCTGATTGCGATTCATGAACATGGCATTCCCGACGATTTTCCCGATGCCGTGATTGCCGAGGCCGACTGTGCCGAACCCGCCGGTTTGCAGGCCCGCGAGGACCTGCGCGACCTGCCCCTGATCACCATCGACCCCGCCGATGCGCGAGATCATGACGATGCCTGCCACGCCCATGCCGATGACGACCCGAAAAACCCCGGCGGTCACGTCATTTGGGTCGCGATTGCCGATGTGGCGCATTACGTGACGCCGGGCTCGGCGCTGGATCGTGAGGCGAGGAAGCGCGGCAATTCCAGCTATTTTCCCGACCGCGTGGTTCCGATGCTGCCCGACCGTCTGTCGGGTGATCTGTGTTCGTTGCACGAAGGCGTGCCGCGCGCCTGTCTTGCGGTGCGGATGGTAGTCGATGAGTTCGGGCAGAAAATCGGGCACCGGTTCGTGCGCGGGTTGATGCGGTCGCCCGCGTCGCTGAATTACCAGGAGGTGCAGGCCGCGCAGGATGGCCAGCCGAACGACAAGGTCCGGCCGCTACTTGAGGATGTGATACATCCTCTCTTCGCTGCGTATGAGGCACTGAAAACCGCCCGCGCCAAGCGCCAGCCGCTGGATCTGGATCTGCCCGAACGCCGCATCGAGCTGTCGGATGACGGCATTGTCACATCGGTCAGTTTCAGGGATCGGCTGGACGCGCACAAGTTGATCGAGGAGTTCATGGTGCTGGCCAATGTGGCCGCGGCGGAGGAGCTGATCGCCAAGCGCCAGCCGCTCTTGTTCCGGGTGCATGAGGAACCCAACCCCGAAAAGCTGGAGGCGCTGCGCGAAACCGCTGGCACCAGCGGGTTCACCCTTGCCAAGGGGCAGGTGCTGCAAACCCGGCATCTCAATCAGTTGCTGAATGCCGCCGAGGGCACTGAATTTGACGAGCTGATCAATATGGCGACGCTCAGGTCGATGACGCAGGCCTATTACAGCCCGCAGAATTTCGGCCATTTCGGACTGGCGCTGAAGGCCTATGCGCATTTCACCTCGCCGATCCGGCGTTATTCCGATCTGGTGGTGCACCGGGCACTTGTCTCGGCGCATGGCTGGGGGCGCGACGGGTTGAGCCCCGAGGCGATAGAAGGGCTGGAGGAGACCGCCAGACATATCTCGGAAACCGAACGCCGGTCGATGATGGCCGAACGCGACACCACCGACCGCTATCTTGCGGCCTTCCTGTCGGACCGGGTCGGGGCCAGTTTTGCCGGGCGGATCAGCGGCATCGCGCGGTTTGGCGTCTTTGTGAAACTGGACGAAACCGGGGCCGATGGCCTGTTGCCGATGCGCGCTTTGGGCCGCGAATATTTTCACCACGACGCCGAGGCGCAGACATTGACGGGGGCCGATACAGGGCTGTTGATCGGTCTGGGCGCACGCGTGGTGGTGAAACTGGCCGAGGCGGTGCCGGTGACTGGCGGATTGACGCTGGAACTGGTCGAGATCGACGGCAAGAACGTGCCGCAGGGTCCGCGCGGACGCCGGGGGAGCGCGCCGCGCCGCAAGGCGGGTCAGGCACGCGCCAAGGCCGCCAAGACCAAGAAAAAGCTGCAACGCAAACGGCGTTGAGGGTCAGACGTTCAGAATTGGGTAACATCTCTTTGCCATGATCCCGGCGACAGATTGCCGATGCCGCCTGCGCCGCTTTTTGCGGATGGCGGAACCGGGTATGATCTGAGTGCTGGCAGGATGCAGGGCAGGGCCGCTATGAAAATTCTTCTTTCCGCGATCGGCGTGGTTCTGGTTTGGGCAGGGGCAAGTTTTGCTGTGCCGCTGGAAACCTCGCTGCGTCCCGAATTGCGCCCCGAGACACACCGCCAATTGCGGCCAGAGATGCGGCCCGAAATGCGCCGGGCCACAGGTCTGGGCGATTGGCGCGCGGCGGTTTCTCTGGCCGCGTTTCGCCCGGTCATGCGGGACGCTGTCCCACCGATGACGCGCGTGGCCCTGCGCGCCGACGCGCCGCTGAGCGATGCGGGGTTTCGTGCCTGGATCGCCGCGTTTTCGGATCGCGCCCGGGCCGAGGGGATTTCACAGGCCACGCTGATCCGCGCCTTTGACGGGGTCGAATTGAATTGGCAGGTGGTTGAACGGGACCGCAATCAATCCGAATTTTCGCGCAGTTTGTGGGACTATCTCGATAGTGCGGTATCCTCGGCGCGCATCTCCAACGGGCGCGCGGCGCTCAACGAATGGCGGCAAACATTGGCGGGTATTGAACGCGATTACGGTGTCGAAGCCGAGATCGTGGCCGCGATTTGGGGTCTCGAAAGCACTTATGGCAGTTTCCGCGGCGATGTTGCGATCGTTGAGGCGATGGCAACGCTGGCCTATGAAGGGCGGCGGCAGGAATTCTTCGAAACGCAGCTGATGGCGGCGCTGCAAATTATCGAGGCAGGCGATATCAGCCCCGAAAACATGCGCGGCAGTTGGGCCGGCGCGATGGGGCACACCCAATTCATGCCGACCAGCTTTCTGGAGCACGCCGTTGACCGCAACGGCGACGGGCGGCGCGACATCTGGGGCGAAAACCCGGCCGATGCGTTGGCCTCGACGGCAGAATACTTGTCGGCAAATGGGTGGGTATACGGTCAACCCTGGGGGCTGGAAGTGGTGTTGCCCGAGGGATTTGACTATACCCAAAGCGGTGAGCTTGTGCATGAGGACGCGGCCTATTGGAACGCCCTTGGCGTGCGATTGGCCAGTGGCGGGCCGGTGCCGGAGAACGGGCCAAGCTCGATCCTGCTGCCGGGCGGCCACGATGCCGTGGCGCTGGTGATTTATGAAAACTTCCACGTGATCGAGGCCTATAACCCGGCGGATGCCTATGTCATCGGCGTGGGTCACTTGGCCGACCGCATCGCGGGTGGGGGTGCGTTTGACGGCAGTTGGCCGCGCGGCGATCGAGCCCTGACCAATGACGAACGGTTCGAATTGCAGCGCTTGCTGACGGCGGCGGGGTTTTCAACGCAGCGGATTGACGGGATCGTCGGACCGCTGACCATTCAGGCGGTGCGCGAATATCAGGCCGCCGAAGGCCTGGTCCCGGATGGCTACGCCTCGGTCGACCTGTTGCGCCGGTTGCGGCAAGGCTAAGGGCGCGCGCTTAAAGCACTCTCGGATTACCTGAAGCACGGTGCATCACTTAACGCGCTGCAATCTCTGATTTCAGGCAGCGTTGAGTGATTTGGGTTTTTCCGAAAGTTCTATAGCTGAGGGTGTGTTGCTGTGCCTGTGCGGTGTGGCAGAAGCATTTTTCGAAAAGAAGAAGCTGGGGCGTGGGCCCGGATTGGATTGCGGCCGGGTGACCCAACCTTGCGCCCGGCCAAATTAAAACGCCCGCTACCAGCCCGCCGATTGCCCGGCCCCCTTTTCCAAGGCCGTCAGATAGCCGAGCCGCGCGATGGCGAAATCGCCGATGCCGAGGCCGCGAAACAGAAAGGCGCGGCGGGCATCGGCGCTGAAATCGCCGGGGCCATCGGTCAAGAGCGCCTTCAGGTCGCCGCTGACAAAGCTTGGATCGACCAGCTTTTTCGGGCTGGCATCCTCCTGCGCCTGATCGTCTATGAAAAGCGGGGCCAGCACCTCCATCCCTTCCGGCTTCCAAGGCAGGCCCAGATCGGTGACGGTGGCAAAGGCCCCCGGTTTCAGCCAGCGGGCATCGAGAAACGGCTCGATCTCATAGGATAGCGTGACCGAGGTAACGACCATATCGGCCCCGGTGATCGCCTCCTGGGCCGTGGCGGGGGCGGTGGCCTCAAGCCCCATGCCGCGCGCCATATCGCAGAGCCGGTCGATATTGACCTGACCCCGGCCAAAGGCGCGGATCGAGGTCAGCGGAAAGAGATCGGCGAACACCGCCAGATGGCTGCGCGCCTGCATGCCGCAGCCGATGAAGGCCACCGATGTCGAGGCCGGGTTGGCCAGACGGCGCGCGGCAACGGCGGACAAGCCCGCGGTGCGCACCCCGGTGATCCAGCCGGCCTCGGTCACCGCGCGCAGTTGCCCGGTTTCGCTGTCCTGAATCAGGATCGCGCCGTCGATGCCGGGGCGGCCACGGTCCGGGTTGCGCGGGCTGACCATCACCGATTTGACAGTGGTCAGGCTGGGATTGTCGGCGGACGCGAGCGTGGTCATCATGTAGCGGCCATCGCCGGGCAGGACGGCGGATTTGGGCGTGGTCCAGATATCGCCCGCCGCCTCCTGCATTATGGCCGCCTCGATGGCGTCCACGATCTGCACCCCCGACAGGCCAAGACCTGCCAGATCGGCATCCGAAAGCAACAGAAATTGATCATCCGACATAGCGCACCCCCTCCGGTTTCAACCCGAAGGGTAGGGGTAATCGAGCCTTAACGGAAGAGCAGGACCGGAACCTTGCAGGCCCGGATCATCGCGGTGGTGGTGGACCCGATCAGCAGGCTGCGGATGCGGCTGTGGCCATAGGCCCCCATGATCAGCAGGTCGAAATCATGCGCCTCGGCGCGCACGGCAATCAGATGTTCGGGCTGACCCTCGGCAATCTCGGTGGTCACACCGTAGCCCGCGCCTTTCAAAAGCGCCGCCGCGCCTTCGATGGCGCGCTTGGCCTCGGTCGTTTCCGCGCCCACGGTCAGCAGGTGAATAGCGAGACCGGCAAACAGTTCCGACCGGGCAATGTGATTGACGGCCTTGAGCGCGGACGGGCCGCCATCAAACGCCACCAGCAGCTTTTTCACCGGCTGAAAGGCGCGCGAGGCCACCAGGATGGGTTTGGTCGAGGCGCGCACCACGCGTTCCATATTGCTGCCCAGATGCAGCGCCGCGAAATCGGCATCCTCGCCGCGTTTGCCGATGATGACCAGATCGGCTTCATCCTCGGCGTCGCGCAGGGTCTCGACCAGATCGCCAAGCCGCAGACGGGCAGTGACCTCGACGCCTTCGGCACCGATCCGGGCCGCGGCATCCTCGACAATCGCCTGACCACGCTTGCGCGCCAGTTTCGCCTTTTGCGCGTCCAGCTCGGCCAGTTCCGTCAGCAGCGCGGTGCGCGCACCAAGCCCGATGCTGCCGCTCAGGTTGCGCGGATCGGCGGCCTCATCCCGGCGGCCAAGCACATGCAGCACCTCAACCGGCCAGCCTTTGCCCTTGGCGACCCATGCGGCGTGATCGCAGACGCTTTCGGAATAAACCGAGCCGTCCACCATGGCGATGATCTTGCTCATATCGGTCCCCTCAATGTCCCATCAGGCGGTCCATCGCGCCCGGTTTGTCATGTTCGGCCAGCCGGTCGACAATGGTCTCTGACGCCTCATTCAGCCCCCGGATCTCGACCTCGGCCCCCTCACGGCGGAACTTGAGCACGGTCATATCCAGCGCCGCAACCGAAGAAATATCCCAGATATGGGCGCGCGTGACGTCGATGACGACCTTGTCCAGAACCTCGCCAAAGTCGAAGGCCGCGGTAAATTCATCCGATGAGGCAAAGAAGATCTGCCCGTGGATGTGATAGATGCGGGTTGTGCCGTTTTCGGTCAACTCGGAGGTGACGCTGAAAAGCTGTGCGATCTTGCCGGCAAAGAAGATGCCCGACAACAGCACCCCGGTCAGAACGCCGATGGCAAGGTTGTGCGTGTAAATGGTGACGAACACGGTGGCCAGCATCACCATCGAGGACGACCGCGGATGATCGCGCAGCGATGCAATCGACGACCATGAGAAGGTGCCGACCGAGACCATGATCATGATCGCCACCAGCGCGGCCATCGGGATGATCGACACGATATCGCCCAGAACCACGATCAGGATCAGCAGGAAAACACCGGCGGCAAAGCAGGAAAGCCGCCCGCGCCCGCCCGATTTCACGTTGATCATGGATTGCCCGATCATCGCACAGCCCGCCATGCCGCCGATGAACCCGGTGCAGAAATTGGCCACGCCCTGGCCGATGCATTCCTGGTTCTTGTCCGATTTCGTGTCGGTCAGGTCATCGACGATCTGCGCCGTCATCAGGCTTTCCAGAAGGCCCACGGTGGCGACAGCGGCGGCATAGGGAAAGATGATCTGCAACGTCTCCCAGGTCAGCGGAATGTCGGGCAGCAGAAACACCGGCAAGGTCGAGGGCAGCTCGCCCATATCGCCCACCGTGCGCAGATCCATGCCGAAGATGAGCGCGATGGCGGTCAGCACAACGATGGTCACCAAGGGCGACGGGATCGCGGTGGTGACGTAGGGAAACAGGTAGATAATGGCCAGGCCCGCGGCGACCATCACATAGGTCAGCCACGGCACCCCGATCAGTTCCGGCATTTGTGCCAGAAAGATGAGGATCGCCAGCGCGTTGACAAATCCGGTCATCACCGAGCGGGAGACAAAGCGCATCACGCTGCCCAGTTTCAGAACGCCCGCGATGATCTGCAACAGCCCCGCCAGAACGGTTGTGGCCAGCAGGTATTGCAGCCCGTAATCGCGCACCAGCGTCACCATCAGAACGGCGGTGGCGGCGGTCGCGGCGGAAATCATGCCGGGGCGACCGCCGACAATGGCGGTGATCACGGCAATGGAAAACGAGGCGTAAAGCCCGACCTTTGGGTCGACGCCGGCGATGATCGAAAAGGCGATGGCCTCGGGGATCAGCGCCAAAGCCACGACAAGGCCGGCCAAGAGATCAGCGCGGATGGTGCCGAGCCATTCGACACGCATCCGGTTCAGAAAGTCCGGGGACATGGGGGGAAGGTCTCCGTCAGGGGAAGGTTCGCGTTGGAGCGCGGCATAAAGCGGGTTTGCCCCGGTGGCCACCCCCCGATGCGCAAAGCCAGGCGTCGTGGCAGGAAAGGCTCAGTCGGTGCTGTCGCGGCTGAAGAGGTAGATCACCAGCCCCAGGGCGATGGCGATGCCAAAGAGGCCGAAGAGCTGGCCATAGGCTTCGGTCGGCGTGCCGTCTTGCGACAGCGACAGGAAAATCGGACCGCTGGCAAACTGCATGATGCCGACGCCGCCGATGCCAAAGAGGTTCATCAGGCTGATGCCCCGGCCCACCAGATGGGCGGGGATAAAGCTGCGGCCATGCGCCATGATCACCGCGAAACTGGCCCCGAAAAACCCGATGGCCGACATCAGCGCGATCACGGTCCATTCCCCGCTTGTGGGCCAGAGCCACAATGCCCCAAGGCAGAGCGCCCCCGAAGCGTTGCCCGCCACGACGACCCATTTGCGGGTGCCGAAAACCCGGTCCATCGGCCCGTAGATCATGTTGCCCGCCACCATGGCCAGCCCCATGACAAGCGTCGCGGTGCCGATGCGGGTGACATCGGCCCCAAAGACATCCTGCAGATAGGGCCCGATCCAGACGCCGCGAATGCCCGCGGCGGGCGCGTAATTGACCAGCATCACCGGAAAGATCAGCCACAGGGCGGGGATGCGCAGCAAGTCCAGGAACGAGCCCCTGGTGCCTCCCTCAAGCCGGGCCGGATCGCGCACCAACACCATCAACAGGCCCGCCACCGCCAGCGTGATGGCCGCCATGGCCCACATCGTTTCGCGCCAGCCCATCGCCTCGACCGCCCAGGCCAGCGGCAGCGCGGCACCGATATTGCCAAGCGATCCGACGCCGATGATCATGCCCGCGAAGGTGGCAAAGGCGGCGGGCGGGAAATCCCGCGCCAGAATGTAGTAGCTGGCCATCAGGACCGGCGAACAGCCGATCCCGATCAGCACCATCGCGACCGAGATCATGCCCGGCCCCTGTGCCACTGCCATCAACGCGGCCCCCCCGGCCCCGCCAAGCGCGAGCAGAACCGAGGCCGTGCGGCGCGGCCCGATATGATCCAGCGCCCAACCCACCGGGATTTGCATCACGGCAAAGGCTGCGAACCACAGGCCCGATGCCATCGCAAGATCTTCCGGCCCGGCCCCGATCTGGGCATCCAGAACCGGCGACAGGACCGCCAGAAAGGCGCGGTAGAACTGGCTGAGCACATAGCCCAGAACCAGGGCGATCAATCCGATGGGCATGGCGGGCCTTTATGCTTCGATAAACCGCCGCACCCTGCCTTTGGGCCCGGTCGGACGCAAGCGACAATTAATCCCAAGTATTTTTGTCGGATAATCTTGACGCCCGGATCTGACGCTGTATCAAGGCGATGCAAACCCG
>CAXBGQ010000031.1:0-15680 GCA_963975135.1 uncultured Nioella sp.
TTGGAATGCAGGATGGCAAAGGCCTGCGTCACCGGCAGATGCGGCAGATCCCCGCCGCGAATGTTCAAAAGCCAGGCGATGCTGTCAGGCAACGTCAGAACCGCCGCCGATTGCCCGGCCTCTTGCAGGATCCGCGCAATCTCGGCGCGCTTCTCACCTGACTTCTTTCCCGCGAATTTCGTGGGATAGGCATAGGCAGGGGCCGAAGGCGCGTCCGGTTGATCGGCCCAGATCGCGTCCACCAGATTGGCAACAGGCCGCAGGGCGATCTGCGCCGGTGTCAGGGTCTTTTCCATCCGGGCGATCTCAGCCGATGTGTGCAGCCAGGGGTCGAACCCCACCACGCCGCCCTTGGGCAGCGCGCCAAGCAGCCAATCCTCAAGGCTGGTTTCGGGCCAGTTGACGGGTGTGAACACATCCGCCACCTGTGCCTTGACCTGCACCCGGTAGCGGCCATCGACAAACACCCCCGCCCGGTCCGCCAGCACCGCGCAAAACCCGGCCGATCCGGTGAACCCCGTCAGCCAGGCCAACCGTTCATCGCGCGCGGCCACGTATTCGCCCTGATGCGCATCGGCGCGCGGCACCAGAAACCCCGCCAGCCCGGCGCGCGCCATCTCCTTGCGCAGGGCCGCCAGACGCGGCGGGCCCTGGTCGGGGGTGGTGGCCTCGGAAAAACTTTGAAACCGCGTGGCGTTCTGGTCGGGCATCCGGCATCCTTTTTGTGAATGATGATCAGCGCGAATGCGCGGTCACGACGCCCGTTTTATCCCCATCACCCGCGCCCGGGCGCGCGGGTCGCTGTCAAAGAGCGAGGCCAGTTGTTCGGTCATCGCACCGGCCAGTTGTTCGGCATCGGTGATCGTCACGGCGCGGTCGTAATAGCGGGTCACGTCATGGCCGATGCCGATTGCCAAAAGTTCTACGGCTTTGCGTTTTTCGACCATCGTGATCACATCGCGCAGGTGTTTTTCCAAATAGTTCGAGGGATTGACCGACAGGGTGGAATCGTCGACCGGCGCGCCGTCCGAGATCACCATCAGGATCTTGCGCTGTTCGGGGCGCGCCACCATCCGCCGATGCGCCCATTCCAGCGCCTCGCCGTCGATGTTTTCCTTGAGCAGGCCTTCCTTCATCATCAGGCCCAGATTGTCGCGGGTCCGGCGCATCGGCGCATCGGCCTTCTTATAGATGATGTGGCGCAGATCATTGAGCCGCCCGGGCTGTTGCGCGCGGCCGCCCGCCAGCCATTCCTCGCGCGAGCGGCCGCCTTTCCAGGCCCTTGTGGTAAAGCCCAGAACCTCGACCTTGACGCCGCAACGTTCCAGCGTGCGGGCCAGCACATCGGCGCAGATCGCGGCAATCGAAATGGGGCGCCCCCGCATCGAGCCGGAATTGTCTAGCAACAGCGTCACCACCGTGTCGCGGAACTCGGTATCCTGTTCCACCTTGAAGGAGAGCGGCGTCGTCGGGTTCGCCACCACACGCGCCAGACGTCCGGCATCCAGAATGCCTTCCTCCTGATCGAAGGACCAGCTGCGGTTCTGCTGCGCCTGCAGGCGGCGCTGCAATTTGTTGGCCAAGCGGCTGACCGCACCCTTCAGCGGTTCCAGCTGCTGATCAAGATAGGCGCGCAGGCGTTCCAGCTCCTGCGGCTCGGCCAGATCCTCGGCGGCAATCTCCTCATCATATTCGGTGGAAAAGACCGTGTAATCGGGGTCGGCTTCGGAATGCGGCGCGGGCGGCGGCGGCTCCTGCGGGGCCTCGCCCTCGGGCAATTCGCTTTCCTCTGCCTCCTCCATATCGCCGGTATCGTCCATCTCGACGCTGGCCTGGCTGGCATCCTGCTGCTCTTCCTGAGACTGCTCCGGGCTGGCCTCGGCCTGCTCATCCTGATCGTCCTCGGCCTCGCCGGTGCTGTCGGGATCCTGCTCGTCGTCGGCCTCGGCCTCTTCCTCGTTTTCCTGGTCCAGATCGTCGGGATCGTCGCCCAATTGGTCACCATATCCCAGATCCGCGATCAACTGGCGCGACAGTTTCGCAAAGGCGGTCTGGTCGGCCAGCACCTCGTCGAGGTTATCGAGCGTCTCGGCACAGCGATCCTCGATGAATCCGCGCCACAGCTCCATCACATTGGCGGCCTCAGGCGGCAGATCGCGTCCCGTGGCAAGGTGGCGAATGAGGTATCCGGCGGCGGTGGCCAGCGGCGCATCGGCGGCCTGTGTGACCTCGCCATAGCCTTTGCGGCGCGCCTCGTGTCCGATCCTGGCATCGATATTTCCAGCCGTTCCCGGCATGGTGCGCGCGCCCACGGCCTCGCATCGGGCGGTTTCCATCGCATCCATCAGATCGCGCGCCATCTGGCCCTGCGGCGCATAACGCGCGGCGGTGGCGTTGTCGTGATATTTGTGGCGCAGCGCAAAGGCATCCGCCGTGCCGCGCGCCAGCATAACCTCGTCACGGGTCATCCGGCGGCTGACCTGCGGCAGACGCACGGTATCGTCGGTCTGGCCGGGCGGATCCACCGAATAGCTGACCCCCAATTCCGGATCGTCGGCCAGAACCCGGGTGGTCTCAGCCAGCGCCTTCTTGAATGGATCGGCAGGGTTGTCGGTGGGCTTTTTCATGCCTCGCAATCTAGGCGTGCACCGGAGCGAAGAAAAGCAGATTATCGGCCAGGGCGATTCACGCATTATACAGGTCGGTTCATGCCCGGCGATGCCTATCCCTGTTCAGGGATGAGCGCCCGCCCGCATGTCTCGGCGCGTGAATATGCGGCTTCGAACCGCGTGATCTGGTCGGCAGGGGGGCGTAATACTCCTGCTGTAGCCCACGGCCCCTGCGGCTGCGATGTGCGGGTCCTTCTTTGCGGCAGGCAACCAGCAGCCCAGGAAACGCAAGGGCCAGCCCGACCGGGCAGAGCGTGCCGCAGCGTCAGTTGGTGATTTCGTAATACCGTTGTATGGCGGTTTCGCAAAACTCCGGCAGAGCCTCAAAGGCGCTGATCTCGGCAATAGCGGGGGGTGTTGCGGGAATTGTGGCGGCGAAATCCTCCAGCGGGTTCGACTCGGAATCCATTATTGCCGCGACGGCGGTGCCAGCCCGAAAATCGACGGCGCAGTCAAACGACCCGCCGAGCGCGCGATCATAGGTGGCGTAATCGAACGCGGTCATGACAAACCCGGGCGCATCCCAAACCAGCGTGATGGTCTGCATCCACGGGCTGCGCCCAATGCCGATCTGTTCGGAATTGATGAAAAGCGCGCCATCATCTGTGGCCTCCAACGACGGTGACATGCCCCACATGGCCCCGTTGAAAAAGGCCGATCGCCGGATCAGCAACGGCTGCCCGCCGGTATCGGTGCGCCGGTCAGTCAGGATAATGAGATCGGCGGTATCGGGCGCGTCGGGGTTGGACAATAAAACGACCTGCTCGCAGCCGGTCGAGGTATCGACCAGATCGAGACACAGGCTATCGATGATACGCGGCAGGAGATTGGCCTCGGATAGGGTCAGATCCTGCGCCGCCAACGGCGATGCAGCGAGGAGCGGCAAAGCCGCGAGGAGCAGACGCATGGGGGCAATTCCTTTTCATCAAATTCGAGCGTTGAAACAAATGCAGCGTAACCCGCACAGGCCCGAATTCGAAACCCCTATGTCACGATAGGCGATCACACCAATCTATCCGCCGCCCGCCGGAATAGGGAACCGCCAGGTTTTCCGAGATCAGCCTGCGCGACACCGCCTGCCCATCCAGCCAGAGCGCGACCAGCCGCCGGCCATAGCGATCGGTGCCGCCGATATCGGCCTCGATCCGGGTGGCACTGTCCACCATCTGCCTCAGCCGCAAGCTGGCCTGCCGACCAAGTGCCGCCTCGGCCGGGCAGCCGGGCTCATAGGTTTCCGGCGTGTCAAAGCCGGTCAACCGTGCCCGGAAAACCGGGCCGCCACAGCGCAGATCGACCGTATCCCCATCGACAATGCGCGCAACAGTGCAGACACGTGCCGAGGCAAGCGGCGGCGCAGGCACCAGGCCGATAAATACGAGCGCGCCAGCAAGGATAAGCGCCGCAAGGAATGCGAAGGGGCGGAACATGAAATCAAACGCTAACACACTGCCAACCCGGCGCGAAATACGCAAATGATCAGAGCGTTAACAACTTGTACTCAGGCGGCTCTTTGCGATTGTCCCTTACCCGACCGCCCGCACGGGCAGGCATCAGCCCATCGCCATGCTGGCGGCACTCTCGGGCAGTTCCTCATCGAAACAGCGCTGATAGAACTCGGCCACGGTCTGGCGCTCAAGCTCATCGCATTTATTGAGGAAACTCAGGCGGAAGGCGTAACCCAGATTGCGAAAGATCTCGGCGTTCTGGGCCCAGTTGATCACCGTTCGCGGGCTCATCACGGTCGAAAGCTCGCCATTCATGAACGCAGTGCGCGTCAGATCCGCGACCGTCACCATCTGGCTGATCTGCTTGCGGCCTTTTTCGGTGTTGTAATGCGGGTTCTTGGCCAGAACGATCTGCGTTTCGGCATCGTGGCTGAGGTAATTCAGCGTCGCCACAAGGCTCCAGCGGTCCATCTGCGCCTGGTTGATCTGCTGCACACCATGGTAAAGCCCGGTCGTGTCGCCCAGACCGACCGTGTTGGCGGTGGCAAAGAGGCGGAAATAGGGGTTCGGCGTGATGATCTCGTTCTGATCCATCAGCGTCAGCTTGCCGTCATGCTCCAGCACGCGCTGGATCACGAACATCACATCGGCGCGGCCGGCATCGTATTCGTCGAACACGATGGCAACGGGGTTGCGCAGCGCCCAGGGCAGGATGCCCTCGTGAAATTCGGTCACCTGCTTGCCGTCGCGCAGTTTGATGGCATCCTTGCCAATCAGGTCGATCCGGCTGATATGACTGTCGAGGTTGACGCGCACAGCGGGCCATTTCAGGCGCGCGGCGACCTGTTCGATATGGGTCGATTTGCCGGTGCCGTGATAGCCCTGGATCATCACCCGGCGATTGGCCGAGAACCCGGCCAAAATGGCCAAAGTGGTGTCGGGGTCGAATTTATAGGTCGGGTCGATCTCGGGGACGCGGTCTTGTGCTTCTTCAAAGCCCTTGACCTTCATCTCGGTGTCGATGCCGAACACATCACGGACAGAAATATCTTCGGTCGGTTTGGCAGTCACGTCCATTCGGGGCCCCCGTTCTCATCCGCGTATCGTCTGAATTTGCCCCCGTGTTGCCCGATAATGCCGGGGGCCGCAAGAGGGGCCGACAGCGCGATTGCGGGTTGGCACTTTGCTCAAATCTCCGCGGATTCGAAAGCCGCACCCGATCTCACCGAAGCGAAAGACATGAATGCCCGAACCATGCTTGGTTGCCGCAACGCCCGCCCGCGATCAGGTCTGAGCCGAAATAGCACGACCCGCTGCCGCGCCCGAGGCCCAGGCCCATTGGAAATTATAGCCGCCCAACCAGCCAGTGACATCCATCACTTCGCCGATAAGGTATAGTCCCGGGCAAATCTGTGACCCCATGCTCTGCGAAGAAACCTGCGCCGTCGACACGCCGCCAAGCGTGACCTCGGCCGTGCGGTAGCCTTCGGTCGCGGTCGGCGTGAGCTGCCAATCGGTCAGGCGCGCGCAAAGCTGCAACAGGGCGGCATCGGATTGATCGGCCAGATTTCCGGCCACACCCCAGGCCGGTGCCATCGTCTGGATCAATGCGCGCGGCAGATACTCGGCCAGAACGGTGGCCAGCGCCTTGCCGCCGCTTTGCGCCCGACGGCTGCGCAGGACATCGAGAAAATCCACATCCGGGCGCAGGTGGACCGACAGCGTCGCGCCCTCGCGCCAGTAAGACGAGATTTGCAGGATGGCGGGACCAGAGAGGCCGCGATGGGTAAAGAGCAGCGCCTCATCGAAACTCGCGCCGTTGCAGCTGATCCGGGCGGGCAGCGACACACCGGCGAGCGGTTTGAACCGGGCCTTTATCCCCTCGTCGAAAGTCAGGGGCACCAGGGCGGGGCGGGTTTCGGTCAATGAATGGCCGAATTGTTCCGCGATGCGGTAGCCGATCCCGGTTGCCCCCATCTTGGGAATGGATTTGCCACCCGTTGCCACGATCAGATTGCGGGCGTGGACGGTCGTGGTCTTGCCCTGGCGCGTCAGGGCCACGTGGAACCCCTCTGCATCCCTCGACACCGTTTCTATCTCGGTCTGCAACCACAGATCGGCTGGCCGCATCTCGGCCAGCAGCATTGCGATGATCTCTTTCGCGGAGCCATCGCAGAAAAGCTGCCCCAGGGTCTTTTCGTGCCAGGCGATGGCGTGGCGATCCACCATCTCGATGAAATCCCATTGTGTGAACCGGCTGAGCGCGGATTTTGCGAAATGTGGGTTCTCGGACAGGAAATTTTCCGGGCCGGTATGGAGATTGGTGAAATTGCAGCGGCCACCGCCCGAGATGCGGATCTTTTCACCGGGGGCTTTTGCGTGATCCACGACCAGCGTGTCTGGGCCGGAATGCACGGCAGCCATCAGGCCAGCGGCCCCGGCACCAAGGATCAGGGTTTTGACGTGGGTATCAGGCATCATTGTCAATCTTTGCCCGTTGGTGCCCGATACCAGGGGAGGATGCCTCCGGCGGGGATACTTGCAGCGCAAAGAAGGAGGGCGCGCGTTAAGGTTAATGGACCATGAATGGGTGGGGAGGGAGCGGGGGTGCGGGTTGCGCCCCTGCTATTTGAAATTGCGGCTATCCTTGATCTGATCCCAGGCCCAGACGACCTCCTGCAACTGTTCTTCCTGGCTGCGATCGCCGCCGTTCATATCGGGGTGCAGAACCTTGATCAGCGATTTATAGGCCTTGCGCAGCTCGGCCTTGGTCCAGTGATCCTTGGCATCCAGAATATCGACCGCGCGGCGTTCGGTGGGGGGCAGACGGCGGGTGCCGGTGATGGATTTTCCCGGGTTTCGCGTGGCGTTGGTGCCCAGAACCTGATGCGCGTCGTCGATGCCGAGCCGCGACCAGGCGCGTTCTTCGGCGGATTGCTTGAAGGGTTTGGTGGGCCGGTCCCAGACCCGGTCACGCTCCATCTGTTCTTCCATCTCGGCCTCGGTGGTGCCGTCGAAGAAATTCCATTTCAGGTTGTATTCGCGCACGTGATCCTTGCAGAACCACAGGTATTCATCCAGCACATCGGGCGATTTCGGCGCGCGATACTGGCCCGGCTCCTCGCATCCGGCATGGCTGCAGGGGCGTTGTGAGGTCTCGAACGCACCCGACATGCCACGCCTGCCGGTGCGGCGTTTCTTCTTATCCGTCGAAACGCGGAGATCGAAATTGAACGGGTCGTTTTCGGCCATGGGTCATCCCTTTTCGACTCGGAGCGGACACTCTAAGGTTTTTCGGCAGGCGTATGAAGAGGGCGGAGTGAGATTTCATGACCAGAGCAGATAAAATTCACCAAAGGCTGCAGGCGGCCCTGACCCCCACCCATCTGGAGGTGATTGACGATAGCGAAAGTCACCGCGGTCATGCCGGGTATGGCGAGGGCGGCGAGAGTCATTTTCACGTGATTATCGAGGCGGTTGAGCTTGCGCCGCTGTCGCGGGTCGCGCGCCAAAGGGCGGTCCATGCCGCGATTGGCCCGGATCTGATGGGCGAGATCCACGCGCTGTCGATGGAAATCCGGGTCTGAGCGCCTATTCAGCGGCGATTTCGGCGGGCGTTTCGGCGTCATCGATATCGGCGCGGCGGGCTTGCAGAACGGTCAGGATCGACGTCGCAGGTGGGCCTTCGATGGCGTCATCGGGGTCGTCATAAGTGATCTGATGTGCCTCCCCCTGCGGCGACATGAAGGCCAGTTCCAGCGGCGTGGGCTGAGGTGCTGCCGGTTGGCTAAGCTCTTGCAACTTATCGGCTTCTTCCACTTCGCGACGGAACACAAGCATGTTGTGATAGACCGTTCTGGTCTTGGTCAAACCGCTGCGTTCCTCGGCGGGCAAGGTGTCGGCGCGCAGATAGGTCCAGCCCTCGGCACCCAACTGGTTCATCGCGGTCGCGAGCGCATGTGCGAACCGGGCCTCGGGGCTGCGGATGCCGCGTGCCTTCAGGCCCTTAACAGGGGCCGGGATAACCTTGTACTCGTAGATGGCCATGGGCCCCCGAAATGGTTAACGCGGACTTTATCATAAGGGCGGTTCCGCGGGTTCCAAAGCTTTCATTGACCGGTGTGGGGAGTGTTTCCAATTCGGAAACGGGGGGGCTTGGCCCGCATATCAGATCCCATACACCGCCTGTGCATATGCTAATTGCGCAAAATATTGCCGGGGATTTTCGCCATGGCGCATGGACGCACGGATTAGCCGAAGCTGAGAACCGCAAAGATGACCGCCAGCGTGGCGGCTCCGCTGATTATGATCCCGAGCTTGCGCAGTTTCGCGGGGGTCTCGGGCCCCGGGCGCAACAGCGCCACCTGCGCGGTCACAGCCGCCGCCGTCATCGCCAGCACCACAAGCATCTTGACCCAAAACCAGATCGCCAGATCGTCGAGGCCGTAGTTCAGGGCCAGCATCCAGATGCCGGTGATCCAGAGAATAAGGAGGCCGCCAAAGGCCATGCGTCCGATGCGTTTCTGGATCGGGCGGGTCACCGGCGCGCCGTCCGCTCCGGCCATGTGGCCGATCACCAGATTGACGACACCGCCACCCAGCCCGATGGCCAGCGCGAGGATATGGAGAATTTTGAGGGCCGCGAGCATGGGCGGGAGTTTAGGGGGGATTTCGCGGCGGGGATAGGGGGTGGTAGACGGTGCGCTGAAGCACACCCTACGGCTGGCGATGTCCGGAACCGCGCGGCCACTAGGCTACGCGAGTTTCTTCGCCACGATTTCATTCACCGCCTTGGGGTTGGCCTTGCCGCCTGTTGCCTTCATCACCTGGCCCACGAACCAGCCCGCCAGTTTCGGGTTCTGTTTCGCCTTCTCGACCTGGGCCGGGTTGGCGGCGATGATTTCGTCGACCGCGGCCTCGATGGCACCTGTATCGGTGACCTGTTTCATGCCGCGTGCTTCGACGATTTCCGCCGGGTCGCCGCCTGTCGTATAGACGATCTCAAAGAGATCCTTGGCGATCTTGCCAGAGATGTCGCCTGAGGTGATCAGCCGTACGATGCCCGCCAGTTGGTCGGGGCTGACGGGGCTGTCAATGATGTCGTGATCTTCCTTCTTCAGCCGCCCGAAAAGCTCGTTGATGACCCAGTTGGCCGCCAGTTTGCCATCGCCCGCCTGCGCCGCCACGGCCTCGAAATAGGCGGCATCGGCAGTGCCCGCGGTCAGCACCGAGGCGTCGTAATCGGAAAGGCCGAAATCGGCCATGAAGCGGGCCTTCTTGGCGTCGGGCAGTTCGGGCAGCGAGGCTTTGATGCCATCGACCCAGTCCTGCTCGATCTCCAGCGGCAACAGGTCGGGATCGGGGAAGTAGCGGTAATCATGCGCCTCTTCCTTGGAGCGCATCGACCGGGTTTCGCCCTTGTCGGGGTCGTAAAGCCGGGTTTCCTGGGTCACAGTGCCGCCGCCCTCGACGATCATGATCTGGCGGCGCGCCTCATAGTCGATGGCGGCCTGGATGAAACGCAGGCTGTTCATGTTCTTGATCTCGCAGCGGGTGCCGAGATGGGCGAAATCCTGGGTTGCCTGATAGCGTTCATAGGCCCCGGGTTCGCAGATCGAGACATTCACATCGGCGCGCAGGTTGCCGTTTTGCATATTGCCGTCGCAGGTGCCCAAATAGCGCAGGATCTGGCGCAGTTTGGAGACATAGGCGGCGGCTTCCTCCGGCCCGCGAATGTCGGGGCGGGAGACGATCTCCATCAATGCCACGCCGGTGCGGTTGAGATCGACAAAGGACATCGCCGGGTCCATGTCATGGATCGATTTACCGGCATCCTGTTCCAGATGGATGCGCTCGATCCGAACCACGCGGGCGGTGCCGTCCCCCAGTTCCACCAGCACTTCGCCCTCGCCCACAATGGGGTGGTAAAGCTGGCTGATCTGGTAGCCCTGCGGCAGGTCGGGGTAGTAATAATTCTTGCGGTCAAAGGCCGAGAAAAGGTTGATCTCGGCATTCAGGCCAAGCCCGGTGCGCACCGCCTGTTCAACGCAATAGTCGTTGATCACCGGCAGCATCCCCGGCATGCCCGCATCGACAAAGGCGACGTTGGAATTGGGTTCGGCCCCGAAGGTGGTCGAGGCACCCGAGAAAAGCTTGGCATTCGAGGCGACCTGCGCGTGCACCTCAAGCCCGATCACCAATTCCCAATCCTGCTTGGCTCCGGAAATAACCTTGGCGGCAGGGGTTTTGTAGGTCAGGTCGAGCATGGGGGCCTCCGGTGCTGTAACGGATGCGTTCTAGGGCAGGGCAAAAGGCGGGGCAAGGGGGCGATCGCAGGGGCCGCCATCGGCAAAGCCTTGCCTGTTTTGGCGGCACCGCCGCTGGCGGGGTGGCAGCCGCCGGGATTTCTGAGCACAGAAGCGCCGTTGCCCCCCGCATTGGGGGCGTTGTTTCGGGACCGCCCATGCTGCGTCTATTCCTGTTGGCCATTGGGGCCGTGATATTGTCCGGCTGCGCGGCGTCGCGCCCCGATGCGGCACCTGCGCCTGAGATGCGGCCTGCGTCCGAGACCAGGCCCGTAACTCAGTGGGATTTTCGGCCCGAGGCCGCGATCTGGACCCGCGCAGCCATGGAGATGCTGGAAACCGATGCCGCCATCCTGACGCAGGTGGTGCCCGAGGATGCCGAATACTGGTGCCCCGGATATTCCCAGGCCGATGAAGCCCGGCGCGCCGCGTTCTGGACCGGGTTCATGTCGGCGCTGGCGCGGTATGAAAGCACCTGGAACGCGGACGCCGTGGGCGGCGGCGGGCGCTATTACGGGTTGTTGCAGATCTACCCCCCCACGGCGCGCTATCGCGATTGTGAGGCCGACACGGGCACCGCGCTGCGTGATGGGGCGGCCAATCTGCGCTGCGCGCTCAGGATCATGGCAATCACGGTGCCGCGCGATGGCGTGGTTTCTCAGGGCCGTCGCGGCGTGGCCGCCGATTGGGGGCCGATGCGGGATGCCGAAAAGGTGGCCGAAATGCGCGCCTGGCTGCGGCAGCAAAGCTATTGCCGGGCCTGACTTGCCCCAAGGGCGCAATCCGGGGCAGCATGGGATGACGTGCAATCGTGAAAGGCCCCGCATGCGGATCTGGCTGACATTCGTGTTGTTGACCCTTGCGCCGCCGCTGGCCGCGCACCCGACGGAAACACCGCCCCCCGAGGCGGTGCCCGAGGCCGCGACCCCGGATGGCCCGCCGCGCACCGAAATCGCGGTGCCCGCCTTGCATTGGGATGAGCAGCGCCCCGGCATGTCGGCCGCCCCCGATCCGGCCTGGGGCGTCGCACTGATGGCCGCGATCGCCGCGGAAAGCGAGATGCTGGATACGGTGCCCGAAGATATCGAGGCCTGGTGCCCGGCCTACGCGGCGGCAGGCATTGACCAGCGCGCCGCGTTCTGGGCCGGGCTGGTCTCGGTGCTGGCCTGGTATGAAAGCACCCATAACCCACGCGCCATCGGTGGCGGCGGGCGCTGGTTCGGTCTGGTTCAGATCGCGCCCGCCACGGCACGCCATCGCGGATGTGCCGTGGGCAGCGGCTTGGCGTTGCTGGACCCTGAGGCCAATCTGCGCTGCGGCGTGCGGATCATGGCGCAAAACGTGGTGCGCGATGGGGTGGTCGCCCGGGATTTGCGCGGCGTGGCCGCCGAATGGGGACCGTTTTACAGCCCTCCCCGGCGCGCGGCGATGCGCGACTGGGTCAGTTCGCAGGACTATTGCGCGCTGCCCGAGGCCGATTAATTCTGCCGCACCGGGATGTCGCGTGCCGTCATTTCACGGATCAGGGCCAGCGGACCCGGCAGCGCGCGTGGTGGCAACGCCACCTCGGCCCCGCTTTGCATCACGATGCGCGCGTGATGCCCATTGATTCTAAGGTGGGCGATCTGCGCCATTGGCAGCGCCTCTTCGCGAAAGCCGTCGAACACCTCCAACTGGGCGGGTGACATGCGGATGCCATAGATCGGGCGCAGCGCGATCTGCATCAGACAGATTCCGAGGCAAGGCAGCAAGAGTGCCCAGATCCAGAACGGGGCCCCGGCCCGGGCGGCAAGCCCCAGCATGATCAGACCAGCGGCCAGTCCCGGCCAGGCCCATTGCGTGCGCCCCAGGACGCGGTATTGGAAAATCGCAGACATGGGGCCAATCCTGCCCCCGGTTTGGGCCGATTCTGTGTCCTGCACGGGCCGGGGACATGACAAATAGACCGCGATTTCCGGCAATTCGAATGGCGAGGCTTGGCGTGGCGGCTAGCCCGGCAACATGCGTCCGACCATCTCGGCCAGATCGCGGCTGAGCCCGTCGCTGCCTGCAATGCGCTCCAACTGCGCCAGCATCAGCGCCTGCCGGTCGGCATCATAGCGCGCCCAGGTCTCGAACGCGGTCGAGAGGCGCGCCGCGGTTTGCGGATTGGCCCGGTCAAGGCGCAAAAGCCAGGTGGCGAGAAACGCATAACCCGCCCCGGACGGGTCGTGGAACCCGGCCGGATTGCCGCCCGTCAGACCACCCATCACGGCGCGGAACCGGTTGGGGTTTTTCATATCGAAATCAGGATGTTCCGTGAGGATATTTGCGCGGGCGACGGCGTCGGCGGGCCTGGCATGGGCGATTTGCAGCATGAACCATTTATCCATCACCAGCCGATCCTGATGCCAATCCTCATGGAACCGCGCGGCAATTTCCGGGTCGCCATGATCGAGTAGGCAGATAAAGGCGGCGATCTGGTCGGTCATGTTGCGCGCGGCATCATATTGCGCATGGGCGCGGACCCCGTGATCGAGCGGCGTCAGGCGTTTCAGCGCGATATTGCGCAAGGCGCGCTTGCCCGCCTGATCCGCATCGGGGCTGTAATCCGCTGCGGTGTCCAGTTGCAAATAGAGCGTCTCGAACAGATCCCGGCAATGCGTGCCCACGGCTGCGCCCACCGATTTCAGGGCGGCGTGGATGGCCGAAGGGTCGGGCACCAGCCCGGCATCGACAGCGGCCCGCGCGATGTCATCCTGACCCGGCAGCGACAGGACCAGCGCGCGGAAAGCGGGATCAAGCGTATTATTGGCGGCTGTGGCACCAAGCGCATCCAGCCAGGCGGGCGCGGGCGGCGTGGCATCGGTGAGAAGCGCCAGCACCGTTTCGCGGGTCAGGCTGCGCCCGGACTCCCACCGATTGAAGGGATCGGTGTCATGGGCCAGCAAAAGCGTGCGGTCGGCGAAACTGGCTTGGTGGTCGAGAATCACCGGGGCCGAGAAACCGCGCAGAAGCGACGCGACGGGCCTGTCGGCAAGCCCGTCAAAGGTGAAGGAATGCCGTGTCTCGGTCAGCTCCAGCAGTTGCGTCGGCAGCACCTCGGACCCGTCGGGGCCAAGCAGCCCCATCGCCATCGGAATGACCTGCGGGGATTTCTCTGGCTGGCCGGGTGTTGGCAATGTTACCTGTTCGAAATCAATGTGATACGTCCCGTTGCTGAAGCTGTCTTCGACGCGAATACGTGGCGTGCCCGCTTGGGAATACCACCGTTTGAACTGGCTCAGGTCGCGGTCGCAGGCATCCTCGAACACCTTGAGCCAATCCTCGATGGTCGCGGCCTCGCCATCGTGGCGATCAAAATAGAGATCGAGCGCCTTGGCATAGCCCGCACCGCCCACCAGCCGTTTCAGCATGCCGATGATCTCGGCACCCTTTTCGTAAACCGTGGCGGTGTAGAAATTGTTGATCTCGACAAAGCTTTCTGGCCGCACGGCATGCGCCAGGGGCCCGGCATCTTCGCGGAACTGGCGCGCGCGCAGGGCCAGAACATCCTCGATCCGCTGCACCGCCGCGCCGCGCATATCGCCGGAAAACTGCTGATCGCGGAACACGGTCAGGCCTTCCTTGAGGCACAGCTGAAACCAGTCGCGGCAGGTGATGCGGTTGCCGGTCCAGTTGTGGAAATATTCATGCGCGATGATGGCCTCGATACGGGCGAAATTATCGTCGGTCGCGGTGGCGGGGCTGGCCAGAACCGCCGAGGAGTTGAAGATATTCAGCCCCTTGTTTTCCATTGCGCCCATGTTGAAATCATCGACCGCGACGATGTTGAACACGTCGAGATCGTATTCGCGGCCATAGACATCCTCGTCCCATTTCATCGACCGCTTCAGCGCGCCCATGCCAAAGGCGCATTTATCCTCA
The DNA here is from genome assembly GCA_963975135.1 of uncultured Nioella sp. Lineage (GTDB taxonomy): Bacteria > Pseudomonadota > Alphaproteobacteria > Rhodobacterales > Rhodobacteraceae > Alterinioella. The sequence continues at coordinate 14,326 of CAXBGQ010000031.1, forward strand.
TCGCCGCGCCGGACCCAGATATTGAGCGCCACATTGCGCCCCGACCGGGTGATGAAATGATCCGAATGCGCCACCAGATCGCCCGCAACGAGCGCGAAAAGATAGGCCGGTTTCGGCCAGGGATCGTGCCACTGTGCCTGATGACCCTTGCGGTCCACCGGGTTGCCGTTTGACAGGAGCACCGGCAGGGCCGAAGTGATGCGCACATCGAACGGGGCCATCACATCGGGGCGGTCGGGGTAATAGGTGATCTTGCGAAATCCCTCGGCCTCGCATTGGGTGCAGAACATGCCGTTCGACATGTAGAGCCCCTCAAGCGCGGTGTTGGCCTCTGGGTTGATCTCGACCTCGGCCTGCCAGGTGAAAGCGTCCCGAGGCAGATGTTCCGCGGCCACGGTCAGGGCGGTGTCGGTCAGTTGATATTCGTTATCCGTCAGAGGCTTGCCGTCCACAGTTGCAGCGATCAGGGTCAGGTTTTCACCATCGAGATGCAGATCGCCCGCGCCTGCATCGGGGTTGCGGGTGAACCGGATTGTCGAGCGAACGCGTGTGGCCGTGGGGTGCAGGTCAAACGCGAGCTCCACCTTTTCCACCCACCAGTTGGGGGCGGTGTAATCGGCCAGATGAATCGCTTGTGGGGCGGCGTCGCGCATCGGGGTCTCCTTGGTCGGACAGGCGCAGGGTTTCGCAGGTTGCGAACGGGTGCAAGAGGCATCCTGACACTATGCTGTCAGGAGGGGTATGGCAAAGCTCGGGCCCTTGATACTCTGACCCCCGAAAGGAACGCCCCTATGGCATATACCCCCACCCACAGCATCGTCTGGTTTGAACTGCCGGTCTCGGATCTGGACGAAGGCATCGCGTTTTACAGCGCCGTTACCGGTGCCACCATCGCCAAGGAACAGATGGGTCCCGATGTGACCGCGATTTTCAAACCGGCAGACCCCGCCACCAGCGTCGCGGGACACATTTACAAGGGCAAACCGGCAGGCGACGGCACCGGACCCACGGTGCATCTTGCCGCTGAAGGCACGGTGGAACAGATGATGGACCGGGTGACGCAAGCGGGCGGCACAGTTGTCTCACCCGCCATTGAGATCCCGCCGGGCCGCTTTTTCTATGCAACCGATCCCGATGGCAATTCCATCGGCCTCTTTGAATTGGCCTGAACCATGCGCCGCGCCGACCGCCTGTTCCAGATTGTTCAGCATCTGCGGGGCGGGCGGTTGGTGACGGCAGATCTGCTGGCCGAACGGCTGGAGGTCAGCACCCGCACCATATACCGCGATATCGCCGATCTCATGTCCACCGGTGTGCCGATCGACGGCGAGGCGGGTGTGGGTTATGTGATGGAG
>CAXBGQ010000032.1:0-15175 GCA_963975135.1 uncultured Nioella sp.
CGGCCGCCGTGGTCTTTTGAAAATGGTCGCGACGCGCCGCAAGCTGCTGGATTACACGAAAGGCAAGGATGAGGCCCGGTATCAGGATCTGATCAAGCGCCTGGGCATCCGCCGCTAAGGCCCGATACCAGAAGAGATTAAACGCCCGCTTTGCCAAGCGGGCGTTTTTTTTCGACTATCTGCCTGATGATGTGTTGAATATCGCCGCGAAGTAGTCCGAACAGGGCGGCCGCATCCCCGTCCTGCCGTTACCTGGGCAAGCGCTGGAGCTATCTGGACTCATCGCTCTTTAATTTGAACAGACGCTCGAAAACCCGGTTCCATGCCAACCCGTCAAAATGGTGCCTGCACAAACGGCCCGATATCCGCTGCCGCCACACCATTGTTGGTCATCCTGCAAGGCAAGAACGGCTGAAATACCGGGGGGAATGCGGTTGGGAGTTTGGTCCAGCAACGGGCGTGTTATTGGGACTTTTCCAGGCCTCAGAAATAAAAGATTCATGGACCATCTGCGGATGGCCCATGGGTCTCACTGCTATTCCCGCACCAGTTTTTCATACCCTTCGGAGATTTCGCGCGCCAGCGCGCCGACCTCGAAATTGTAATCGCCGATCTGACCCACGGGCGTGACTTCCGCCGCCGTACCGGTCAACCAGCATTGCTGGAAACCCTCCAGTTCGCCGGGTTCGATATGGCGTTCAACGACCTTGACCTGGCGATCCTTCAGCATGCCGATCACGGTTTGCCGGGTCAGACCGTTCAGGAAACAGTCGGCTTTCGGCGTGTGCACCTCGCCATCCTGAACGAAAAAGATGTTGGCCCCGGTCGCCTCGGCCACGTAGCCGCGATAATCGAACATCATGGCATCCGAGCAGCCCTTGGCCTCGGCCGCGTGTTTGGACATGGTGCAGATCATGTAGAGCCCCGCCGCCTTGGCGTGGCAGGGGATCGTCTCGGGCGAGGGGCGTTTCCATTGCGAGATGTCGAGCTTGGCCCCCTTCATCTTGGCGTCGCCGTAATAGGCCCCCCATTCCCATGCCGCCACTGCCATGCGGACCGGGTTGCGCGCCGAGGCGACGCCCATATCTTCGCCTGCGCCGCGCCAGGCGACCGCGCGCACATAGGCGTCGGTCCAGCCATTGGCCTTGAGCACGTCATATTTCGCCTGCTCGATCTGTTCGACCGTCCAGGGGATCTGGAAATCGATCAGCTCGGCGGAACGTTGCAGGCGGCGGGAATGATCCTCGGAGCGGAAGATCTTGCCGTTATAGGCGCGCTCGCCCTCGAACACCGAGGAGGCATAATGCATCGCATGGGTCAGGATATGCACATTGGCATCGCGCCAGGGGATCAGGTGGCCATCCATCCAGATGGACCCATCGCGGTCGTCATAAGCTGCGCTCATCTCGTATCCCTTCAACAGGAGGTCGCCGTCATTTTTCGGTTTGTTGCGCAAAATAGGGCCACACCGGACATAATATTTCGCAAAACCCGCCATTCGCTACCAATTGATTCTTGGAAAGTCAACAAGGCTGACATAAACTGTGATCTCAGGGGAGCGACAGGAAAGGGTGGAACCATGTCCGAGAGAGGCGCTGCAAACACGGCGTTCAGCGGCGAGAGCCTGCTGTTTCTGACCGATGAGCAGCTCAGGCGCGGCATCGAGGCGATGTTCTTTGCCTATCGCGGCTTTACCGCCGATCCCGACAAGATCCTGCAAAACCAGGCCTATGGCCGTGCCCATCACCGTGCCATTCACTTCATCAACCGCAGCCCCGGCACCACGGTAAACAACCTGCTGGCGATCCTGGGGGTGACCAAGCAATCGCTGAACCGGGTGTTGCGCACATTGGTCGAGGATGGGCTGGTCGAAAGCCGGGTCGGTACGCGCGACAAGCGCGAACGGCATCTTTACCTGACCGAGGAGGGCACCGCGTTGGAACGCGCGCTGTCGGATGCGCAGCGCCACCGGATGCGGGCCGCATTCCGCGCCGCCGGCCCCGAGGCGGTGGCCGGGTTCCGCACCGTGTTGGAGGCGATGATGGACCCCGAATTGCGGCGACAGTATCTGGCCACGACAGGGGGTGAGCCATGAGCGACCCAACGGCCCATCTGCTGATTGTCGATGATGATGAACGTATTCGCGGGTTGTTGCAGAAATTCCTGATCCGTAACGGGTATCTCACCTCTGCCGCGCGCGATGCCGCGCATGCCCGCCGGTTGGTCGAGGGGTTGGAGTTCGACCTCATTGTGCTGGATGTGATGATGCCGGGCGAGGATGGTATCAGCCTGACAAAGGCGCTGCGCGACGAGATTGCCACACCCATTTTACTGCTGACCGCGCGCGGCGAGGCCAGCGACCGGATCAGCGGGTTGGAGGCGGGGGCCGACGATTATCTGCCGAAACCGTTCGAGCCCAAGGAATTGCTGCTCAGGATCAATGCCATTCTGCGCCGGATGCCCGCGGCGGTGGAACCGCAGGGCACGCCCAAGGTGCTGCATCTGGGCGCTATCCGATACGATCTGGAACGCGGCGAGATGTGGCAGGGAGCCAATCCGGTGCGCCTGACGGCGACCGAGGCGGCGCTGATGCGGATCTTTTCGGCCTGCCCCAATGAACCTGTCAGCCGGGCGCAGCTGGTCGAGGATCTGGGCCGCGACAAGGGCGGTGGCCCGGCGCAGAGCCAGGAACGCGCCGTCGATGTGCAGATCACCCGGCTGAGGCGCAAGATCGAGGCCGACCCGAAACAACCCCGATACCTGCAAACTGTGCGCGGGGCGGGGTATATGCTGGCCCCGGATTGAACGCGATGACGATATTGATGACGAACGCGGCGGGGCTGAACCACCAGATGCCGCAGGGACACCCCGAACAGATCGCCCGGCTGGAGGCAATCCATGCCGCGCTGGCGGGGCCGGATTTTGACGCGCTTGACCGGCGCGAAAGCCCGCTGGCGAAGGACGCCGATCTGTTGCTGGCCCATCCGCAAGCCTATATCGACGCCATTCGCAATGCGGCTCCGACGCAAGGGATGATCGCGCTGGATGCCGATACCTCGATGTCGCCGGGCTCGTTGGAGGCCGCTTTGCGGGGCGTTGGCGGCTGTCTGGCGGCGGTGGATGCGGTGTTGGCGGGTGAAGCCAGGAACGCCTTTGTGGCCACAAGGCCCCCCGGCCACCACGCCGAAAAAACCCGCGCCATGGGATTTTGCCTGTTCGGCAATGTGGCGATTGCCGCCAAACATGCGCTGGAACGGCACGGGGTTTCCCGCGTCGCGGTGGTCGATTTCGACGTGCATCACGGCAATGGCACGCAGGATTTGTTGTGGGACGAGGGCCGCGCGCTTTTCATCTCGACGCACCAGATGCCGCTTTACCCCGGATCGGGGGCCGCCGGTGAGCGTGGCGCTACGGACAACATCCTGAACCTGCCGTTGGCCCCCGGAACGGGCGGGCAGGCGATGCGCGATGTGTTCACGACCCGTATCCTGCCCCGGCTGACCGATCATGCGCCCGAGCTGATCCTGATTTCCGCCGGGTTCGACGCGCATGCCGCCGATCCGCTGGCCAATCTGAACTGGGAGACCGAGGATTTCGCATGGATCACGCGGGAATTGTGCAAGGTTGCAGATCAAGTCTGTGGCGGGCGTATCGTATCATCGCTGGAGGGCGGTTATGACCTGCACGCGCTGGCCGAGGCGAGCGCGGCGCATGTGCGGGAACTGATGGGGGCGTGAGCGCATGACAACGGCGTTGATCACCCATCCCGATTGCATCGCCCATGCCACGCCCGAACATGTCGAGGATCAGGCCGCGCGGCTTGGCTTTGTTCTGCGCGCGCTGGAGCATCTGCCGCTGGTGAAGGTGGAGGCCCCGCTGGCCACCGAGGCCAGCATCGCCACGCTGCATGACGCCGCATATGTGGCACGGATCAAGGCGAGCATCCCGGCCAGCGGCTTTGCCATTCTGGATGCCGAGACCGATGGCGAAACCGCCCTTTGCCCCACTTCATGGCCCGCCTTGTTGCGTGCCGTGGGTGCGGTGCAGAAAGGCGTCGATATGGTGATGTCGGGGCAGGCGGGCAATGCCTTTTCCGCGATCCGCCCGCCCGGACATCACGCCGAGGCGGCCCTGGCGATGGGGTTCTGCATCTTTGGCAATGTGGCGCTTGGCGCGCGTTATGCTTTGGATGTTTACGGGCTGAACCGCGTCGCAATCGTCGATTTCGACGTGCATCACGGCAATGGCACGCAGGCGCTGTTGTGGGATGAGCCGCGCGTGTTGACCGTGACCTCGCACCAGATGCCGCTCTGGCCCGGAACCGGCTATCCGTCCGAGACCGGCGCGTTTGACAATGTGGTGAACGTGCCGCTGGTGCCGGGAAGCGGCGGCATCGAGATGCGCGATGCCTATGAGCGGGTCGTGCTGCCGCGCCTCGATGATTTCGCGCCCGAGTTGATCCTGATCTCGGCCGGGTTCGATGCCCATATGGCCGATCCGCTGGCCGATCTGAATTGGCACGAGGCCGATTACACCTGGCTGACGCAGGCGCTGTGCGATGTTGCCGATACCCATTGCGGCGGGCGGTTGGTCTCGACTTTGGAAGGTGGCTATGATCTGGAAGCCTTGGCGGCCTCAGCCGCGGCACATGTGAAGGTTTTGACGGAGCGGAGCGGATGAGCGAACAGAAAAAGATCGACGAGATGAGCTTTGAAGAAGCGATCCGCGAGTTGGAAGCGGTGGTTACGGCGCTGGACCGGGGCGATGTGGCGTTGGAGGAATCGATCAAGCTCTATGAACGCGGTGCGGCACTCAAGGCGCGCTGCGAGACCAAGCTGAAAGAGGCCGAGGAAAAGGTCGCGCAGATCACGCTTGATTCCGATGGGCAGCCGAACGGGGCGAAACCGGTCGAAGGGCTGTGACAGGTTGTTTCAGGCGAAACTGACAGAGGCGCAGGGCGCGATCGGCGGGTTTCTGGCCGAAAAGATCGGCGCATTGGGCGAGGACCGGGTGGTGCGGGGCATGGTCTATGCCAGCGCTGGCGGCAAGCGTTTGCGCGGGTTTCTGACGCTGGAGGCGGCGGCCCTGTTCGATGTGCCACGCGCGGCGGCAATGCAGGCGGCGGGCGCGGTGGAATGCGTCCATGCCTATAGCCTGGTGCATGACGATCTGCCCTGCATGGATGATGACGATCTGCGCCGGGGCCAGCCCACGGTGCACCGAAAATGGGATGAGGCCACCGCCGTTCTGGTGGGCGATGCGCTGCAAAGCTTTGCCTTTGAATTGTTGGCCGATCCGGTGACGGGGGACGCGGAGGCGCGGGCCGAACTGATGCGGATGCTGGCGCAGGCATCGGGGGCTGAAGGCATGGTTCTGGGGCAGTCGCAGGATATTGCCGCCGAAACCGCCGCGCGCGCCCTGACCCTGGATCAGATCACCGCGTTGCAGGGCAATAAAACCGGTGCGCTTTTGGTCTGGCCGGCCGAGGCGGGGGCAGTTCTGGGCGGGGCCGATCCCGCGCCCTTGCGGCGCTATGCCTGCGCATTGGGCCTTGCTTTTCAGATCGCCGACGACATTCTGGATGTCGAGGGCGATGCCGCCAAGGCCGGCAAGCGGCTGCAAAAGGATGCCGATGCGGGCAAGGCGACCTTCGTGTCGCTGCTTGGGCTGGAGGCCGCCAAGGCCCGCGCGGGTGCGCTGGTGGCCGAGGCCAAGGCCGCGCTGACCCCCTATGGCGCGCGGGCCAACACCTTGAAGGAGCTGGCGCGCTACGTTATCGCACGCGATACCTGAGCCACGCCCGTATTGGAGGATGCCTTGAGCGACCGCCCCGAGACGCCATATCTGGACCGGATCACATCGCCCGCCGATCTGCGCGGGCTGTCGGATGCTGACCTGACCCGCGTCGCGCGCGATCTGCGGGCCGAAACGATTGCCGCCGTCAGCCGGACGGGCGGGCATCTGGGTGCCGGACTGGGGGTGGTGGAACTGACCGTGGCGATCCATGCCGTCTTTGACACGCCGCGCGACAAGCTGGTCTGGGATGTGAGCCACCAATGCTATCCCCACAAGATCCTGACCGGGCGGCGCGATCAGATGGAGACACTGCGCAAGAAGGACGGGATTTCGGGCTTCACCAAGCGATCTGAATCGCCCTATGACCCGTTTGGTGCGGCGCATAGCTCGACCAGCATTTCGGCGGCTCTGGGCTTTGCCGTGGCGCGTGATCTGGGCGGCGTGCCGGAAACCGGGGCGGGCGATGCCATCGCGGTGATTGGCGACGGGGCGCTGTCGGGCGGCATGGCTTATGAGGCGATGAACAATGCGGGCCATCTGGGCAAGCGGTTGATCGTGATCCTGAACGACAATGAGATGAGCATTGCGCCGCCCACCGGCGCGATGTCGGCCTATCTGTCGCGGCTCTACGCAGGGGCCCCGTTCCAAGAATTGAAGGCAGCCGCGAAGGGGGCCGTGTCGCTGTTGCCGCCGCCGTTGCAGGAAGGCGCGCGGCGGGCCAAGGAATTGCTGAAGGCGGCGACCGTTGGCGGCACCCTGTTCGAGGAGCTGGGGTTCTCCTATGTTGGGCCGATTGATGGCCATGACATGGAGCAGCTGATGCAGGTTCTGCGCACCGTTAAGGCGCGCGCCGACGGGCCCATTCTGATCCATGCCATCACCACGAAGGGCAAGGGATACGCCCATGCCGAGGGCCATGACGACCGCGGCCATGCCCGTGCGCCGTTCGATGTGGTGACCGGCGATCAGCGCAAGGCACCCTCGAACGCGCCGTCATATACCAAGACCTTTGCGCAGGCCTTGATCCGCGAGGCCGAGGCCGATGGCAAGATCGTCGCGGTGACGGCGGCGATGCCCGATGGCACCGGGCTGGATCTGTTCGCGGAGCGTTACCCGCGCCGCTGTTTCGACGTGGGCATTGCCGAACAACATGCGGTGACCTTTTGCGCCGGGCTGGCTGCGGGCGGGTTGAAACCGTTTGCCGCGATCTATTCGACATTCCTGCAACGCGGTTACGATCAGGTGGTGCATGATGTCGCCATTCAGCGCCTGCCGGTGCGGTTCGCGATTGATCGGGCCGGGCTGGTGGGGGCCGATGGCGCGACCCATGCCGGGTCGTTTGACGTGGCGTTCCTGGCCAACCTGCCGGGGTTTGTGGTGATGGCCGCTGCCGATGAGGCCGAGTTGGTGCATATGGTGGCGACCGCTGCTGCGCATGACGCAGGGCCCATCGCCTTTCGCTATCCGCGCGGCGAGGGTGTGGGCGTGGATATGCCCGAGAAAGGCGTGCCGCTGGAGATTGGCCGCGCCCGGATGATTGCCGAAGGCGGGCGGGTGGCGCTGTTGTCATTCGGCACGAGGCTTTCGGAAGTGCGCAAGGCCGCCGAGGCGCTGGCGTTGAAGGGGATCACGCCGACCATTGTCGATGCCCGGTTCGCCAAGCCGCTGGACGAGGAAATGATCCTGTGGCTGGCGGCGGAGCACGAGGCGTTGATCACCATCGAGGAAGGGGCCGTGGGCGGATTTGGGTCTCATGTGGCGCATCTGTTGGCGGAAAATGCGGTGTTTGATCGGGGGCTGAAGTATCGGTCGATGGTGCTGCCGGATGTGTTCATCGATCAGGCGAGCCCGACCGATATGTATGCGGTTGCCGCGATGAATGCCGAACATATCGAGGCGAAGGTGCTGGGCGTATTGGGCGTGGCGTCTTTGGGAAAACGGGCCGGAGCCTGAGAAGGGTCTCGCCGCGCTGCCGCGCGTCGATCCACGCCCGCTGTCGCGGGCGGTTTTGGGGGCGCTGCCCCCGCCTGCCTGCGGCAGACTCCCCCGAGGTATTTTTGCCAAGATGAAAGCCGGGGTCAGGTCAGAGAAAAGCGCGCGGCCAGCTCGATATGGGCGCTGTAGCGGAATTGATCGACGGGCTGCACCCAGTCGAGCCGGTAGCCTGCCGTCACGAGGGATTTCGCGTCGCGGGCGAAGCTGACCGGATTGCAGGAGACATGGGCGACGCGCGGCACGCGGGCGGCGACGATCTGGGCCACCTGCGCTTCGGCACCGGCGCGGGGCGGGTCGATGACGACGGCGTCGAAACGGGCCAATTCGTCGGGCAGGAGCGGGCGGCGGAAGAGATCGCGGGTCTCAGACGTGACGGGTTTCAGGCCTTCGGCATGGCGGATGGCGTGATTGAGCGCGGCGGTCATGTCAGCGGCCCCTTCGACGGCGTGGATCGCGGCGCGGTATGCCAGCGGCAGGGTGAAGGTGCCGCAACCGGCGAAGAGATCGGCGATCCGGCGGGCATCGCCCACAGCCTCGGTCACCGCCTCGACAAGGGCGGCTTCGCCATCCGGGGTGGCTTGCAGAAAGGCACCGGGCGGCGGGGTGACGGCAACGCCCCCGAAATGCTGCACCGGAGGGCTGGTGGTAAAGACAGTGTCTTCACCCCATGTCAGACGCGCGAAATGCGGCAGGAATTTTGGCAGGGTGAGGCGCAGGGCTTCATCGAGCGGCTTGCCGCCCGTCACCGTGCAATCGACGCCGTTGGCCGACTGCGTGAGGGCAAAGGCCAGCGTGGCGCTGCGCGATCCGCCCAGGCGGGTGATCTCGGCCAGCACCGGTATGAGCGCCAGCAGATCGGGATGCAGGACGGTGCATTCCGAAAGCGGCACGATGGTGTCGGAGCGGCGCGCGTGAAACCCCACCAGCGCGCCCTTTTTGGTGCGCCGTCCGGCCAGCGTAGCGCGGCGGCGGGCGTGGTGCGGAGAGACATGGATCGGGCGCAGGGGCGCGGAAAGGCCCTGGGCAGACAGCGCGGTTTCGATCACTTGCGTTTTCCAGCTTGCCAGAAAGGCATCTGAGCCATGTTGCAGCGAACAGCCACCGCAGGCGCGGAAATGGGCGCAGGGCGCACGGACGCGATCGGGCGAGGGGGTGACGATGCGGGCGTCGGGGATGCGGCCATCGATGATCTCGCCCGAGACGGTTTCGCCGGGCAGGGTGAGGGGCACGAGGGTGCCGTCGGCGGTCAGGCCGTCGCCCTTGTGGCCGAGCCGTGTGATGATGTGGTCGCTCATGGCTGTTGCCTTAGCGGCAAACGCGCCGGGGGGAAAGGCGGCTCAGGGTTTGGGCATCGCGGGGCTGAAGGCATAGCCTTCGGGGCTGAGGATGGTGGCCTCGCGCAGCCCGTGCGGTTTGTCGGCGGCGGGTTCCAGCACGATATGGCCAAGGGTCGTGGCGCGGGCGATGGCGGCGTCGGGATCGATGCCGAAGAGGTAGAGCTGCAAACCGCCGCCGCGGGGTGGCGTCTCAGGCACCAGTGACAGCAGGGGATGCGCGCCATAGGTTGCGTCGGCATGGATCTGCATCATCATGTCCCCGTGCCGGATGATTGCGAAATCGGCGGAAACGCGATGCGCGGTAAGGTCGAAAATCCCGGTCAGAAAGGCCACAAGCGCACCCACATCGGGGCTGAGCAGATTGACGCCGATGCCCGACAGGCTCTGCCCGAAATCCTCGGCCGATACGGTTTCAAGATCCATCATTCCCCCTTTCACGGCAGTCTGGCGCAACGCGCGTGGCGCGTCACGCCCCTATTCGGCGGCGTCCGGAACGCCGATGAATCCGCCCGATTGCCGGTTCCAGTAGCGCGCATAAAGCCCGTTTGCCGCCAAAAGCGCTGCGTGGCTGCCATCCTCGACGATACGGCCCGCATCCATCACCACGATCCGGTCCATCGCGGCGATGGTCGACAGGCGATGCGCGATGGCGATGACGGTCTTGCCCTGCATCACCCCGGCCAGCGCGCCCTGGATGGCGGCCTCGACCTCTGAATCGAGCGCGCTGGTCGCCTCGTCCAGCACCAGAACCGGGGCATCTTTCAGAAAGGCGCGGGCCAGAGCGATGCGTTGCCTTTGCCCGCCCGACAGCTTCACACCGCGTTCGCCCAGATGCGCGTCATAGCCCCGGCGGCCGGTATGGTCCTGAAGATCCTGAATGAACTCATGCGCTTCGGCCCGGCGGGCGGCGGCGATCATGGCCTCCTCGGAGGCACCGGGGCGGCCATAAAGGATGTTGTCGCGGGCCGAACGGTTGAACATCGCGGTTTCCTGCGTGACCATCGCGATCTGGCGGCGCAGGCTTGCTTGCGTCAGGTCGCGCACGTCCGTTTCATCGAGCAGAACCCGGCCTTCTTCGGCGTCATAGAGGCGCAGCAGCAGCGCTACGAGGGTGGATTTGCCCGCCCCTGAGGCTCCCACGATGCCCAGTTTCCGGCCCGGCGCGACATCGAGGGAAAGCCCGGTCACACCGCCGGTTTCGCGGCCATAGGCAAAACTCACATCGTCGAACCGGATGCGGCCTTTGGCGCGTTCCAGATCCAGCGCGGTGTCGCGGTCGGTCAGATCATGGGCGGGCGAGAGCGTGGTCATGCCATCCTCGATCTCGCCGATGTGCGAATAGATCGTCATCAGCACGAAGCTGACCCAGCCGGTCATCTGGGCGATGCGGATGGCGATGGCCCCGGTGGTCGCGATCTCGCCGGTGGTGGCAAGCCCGCGGGTCCAGAGCCAGAGCGTGCCTCCGATCAGAATCACCGGCAGCGCGCCCGCGACGGTCATCAGCGACAACCGGAAAAGGGCCGAGATGGTGCCGAATCCGATCGCTTTTTGACGGAATTGGGCCATCGCATCCAGCGCCGAGCGATCCTCGAAATCGTGATGGGCAAAGAGCTTGACGGTCTTGATATTGGTGATCGTGTCGACCACCTGCCCCGAGACCGCCGCGCGGCTGCCGGCGCGGTCCTTGGACAGTTTGCGCACCCGTGGCATGAACCAGCGGATGAGCGCGAAATAGGCGAACAGCCAGATCAGGAGCGCCAGAGCCATGCGGCCATCGATCGAGATCAAAAGCAACATCGAGCCCACCAGCGAGGCCAGCGCGAAGGCCACCACGTTGACGAACTCCACCACCACATTGGTGACGGCGTTTGAGGTCTGCATCTGTTTTTGCGCGATCCGGCCCGCGAAATCATTGTCAAAGAAGGTGACCGCCTGGCCAAGTGTGTGCCGATTGAGCCGCGACAGCACCAGCACGTTGACATTGGGCCCCACCACCAGCGCCGAGGCGGCAGAAGAGGCCGCGAAAGCCAGCGGGCGCAACAGCAGGAAAAACGCCAGCGCCGCCAGCAGCAGCGGCCATTCGGCCTGAAACAGGCGGTCGGGCTGGCCGGTGGCGGCGGCGTCGATGATGAGACCCAAAATAAGGGCCGAGAAAACCTCGGAAATGCCCGCAAAGGCCGAAACCAGCGCGGCCAGCGTCAGCACCGGCCACGCCCCTTGCAGGCACCAGTAGAGAAACGGCCCCAGGCGGTCGGGCGGCGGGCCGGCGGCGGGGCGAAATGCGTCGATCAGATTGGCAAGGCGGCTCATTCGGCGGCCTCGGTGCCGATGAACCCGCCCGATTGCCGCGCCCAGAACCCGGCATAGAGCCCGCCCCGCGCCAGCAATTCGGCATGGGTGCCTTCCTCGGCGACGCGGCCATCGTCCAGCACCACGATGCGATCCATATGGGCAATGGTCGACAACCGGTGCGCGATGGCGATCACGGTCTTGCCTTCCATCACGCCATAAAGCGTGTCCTGAATGGCGGCCTCGACCTCGGAATCCAGCGCCGATGTGGCCTCATCCAGCACCAGAATCGGCGCGTCCTTCAGGATCACGCGAGCAAGGGTCACGCGCTGGCGCTGCCCGCCCGACAGTTTCACGCCGCGTTCGCCCACTTGTGCGGCGTATCCCTGCCGCCCCTCGGGGTCTCGCAGGTCCAGAATGAATTCATGCGCTTCGGCGCGTTTGGCGGCCGCGATCATCTCGGCCTCGGTGGCGTCGGGGCGACCGTAAAGGATGTTTTCGCGCACCGAACGGTGCAGCAGCGCGCTGTCTTGCTGGACCATGCCGATATGCTGGCGCAGGCTGTCCTGTGCCACGGCCGCGATGTCCTGCCCGTCGATCAGGATCTGGCCGCCCTCGGTGTCGTAGAACCGCAAAAGCAGCTTCACGAGGGTCGATTTTCCCGCCCCCGAGCGGCCAATGACGCCCAATTTTTCGCCGGGCTGAATGGTCAGGTTCAGATTCTGCAAGCCGCCGCTGCCGCGCCCGTAATGGTGGCTCAGGCCGCGGATTTCGATGGCACCGCGATCCAGCACCAGCGCCCCGGCATCGGGGCGGTCGATCAATTCGATCGGTTGGGCGATGGTCTCCATCCCTTCGGCGACCACGCCAAGCGAGCGGAAAAACGTCGACAGCGCCCACATGATCCAGCCGGTCATGGCATTGAGCCGCAGCGTCAGCGCCGTGGCCGCCGCGACGATGCCCACCGAGGCCAGCCCCTGCATCCACAGCCACACCGCCCAACCGACAACGGCCACGACCAGAAACCCGTTGAGCGCCGTCAGCATCACATCCATCGAGGTGTAGATCCGCATTTCGCGCGCGAATGTGGTGCGGGTGTTCACGATGGCTTCGCGTGCATAGTTTATCTCGGCCTCGTGATGGGCAAAGAGCTTGACCGAATGGATATTGGTGTAGCTGTCGACCACCCGGCCGGTGACCTCGGACCGGGCATCGGAACTGGCCTTGGAGGCGGGCCCCACGCGCGCCATGGTCCAGCGGATCAAAAGCGCATAGAGCGCGAACCAGATCAGAAGCGGGATCACCAGCCTTGCATCGGCATCGAATAGCAGCACCGCCGCGCCCACCATATAGGCCAGCGAAAAGGTGATGGCGTCAAACACCTGGAACACGGCATCCCCGGCGGCAGGCGGGGTCTGCATGATGCGGTTGGCCAGCCGGCCGGCGAAATCGTTTTCAAACCAGCCCACCGATTGCCGCAACACATGGCGATGCGCCCGCCAGCGGATAAGCGTGCCGAAATTGACGATGATGCCATTGTTCAGCAGCGCCGTATCCAGACCTTGGACCACCGGACGGATCACCAGAATGAAAAGAGCCACCGCCGCCAATTCCCAGCCGTAATCGGCCATCACCTGTTCGGGGCTGAGGCGGCTCAGAATATCGACCAGCCGGCCCATATAGGAAATCAGCCAGATCTCCATCGCGGCGACCACCACCGACATGATCGCGGTAAGCAGAAAGATCCGCTTGAACGGCTGCGAATAGGCCCAGAGAAAGGGCCAGATGCGGCGTGGCGGGCGATCTTCCTCCGGGTAATCGGTGAAAGGGTCGACCATATTTTCGAAAAAGCGAAACATCGGGGCAGACCGGGAAACGGGGCGTGGACGCCAAGATATAGCGCCGATGTCAGAGGAAGACCATCACGGCCGATCCCGCCAGTGCCGCCGCCATCACCGTGCGAAAAACCACCCAGGCGGCGGGCGTGGTCAGCAGGAGCGCCAGCAGGGTTCCGGCAAAGCTCCAGAACAGGCAGACAAAGAGGTTGAGGCCGGAAAAAGCCGTGGCCAGCCGCCCGGCATCGGCCCAGGCCCCTAGGCCCGAGCCATAGCCCGCGGCGGCGGCCATCGCGACGGCCCAGACCTTGGGGTTGACCCATTGAAACAGCACCGCCTCGACAAAGGTAAAGGGGCGTTGCCCGGCAATGTGGGCAGAGGCCGCCCGGGAGCGCAGCAATTGAATGGCCATGAACAGGATCCACCCGGCGGCGACGATCCTGAGCGTCAGGGCAAGGGCCGGGTAGGCCGCCAGAACGGCCCCGATGCCAAGCCCCGTCAGCCCCGCCGTGATGCCGACGCCGATAACCACGCCCGCGACATGGGGCAGGGTGGCACGAAAGCCGAACCGCGCGCCCGAGGCGG
Organism: uncultured Nioella sp.; assembly: GCA_963975135.1. Taxonomy (GTDB): domain Bacteria; phylum Pseudomonadota; class Alphaproteobacteria; order Rhodobacterales; family Rhodobacteraceae; genus Alterinioella. Next base: position 13,838 of record CAXBGQ010000032.1, read on the forward strand.
TCAGCAGGATGACATTGGGGCCCGGTGAGAAAAGTCCGAAAAAGACGAAAGGGTAGAGCGGATCCATGCGCCCGACAGGAGGGCGCGGGCGCGGCGCTGTCAAGCCAGCAGATCGGCCTTGGTGAGGGAAAAATCGGAGGCGATCCAGCGCGCCTCGACCGCGCGCAGGGCCTGACCGAGATCGGGGCCGGACAGGCCCGCAGCCTTCAGATCGGCGGCGCGCACCGGGCAGACCTGCGCCGCCCCGTGCGTGACGGCGGCAAGATCGGCCTTGGCCACGGCGGTCTCGAAAAGCGCCGCGCGCAGCAGCACCACATCGCGGCCCGCCTGTTCACCCATGAAATAGCCAAGAGCCCCCGCCCCCGCCGCATCGCCGATGCGCTTTTGCCGGTTGGCGATGCCGCTGGCCTGCGCCTTGCTGAGCCTGAGCGCGACCGCCATATCCTGTCCGCCCAGAAGCGCCAGCCGCCGGACCGGATCGGGGGCGAGATCTGCCTCACCCTCCAGATGGACCAGCAGCGGCAGCGCGGTCGCATCGGCCCCCGGCAGCACCCGCGCCAGCACACCAGATTGCACCATCGCGGCCATGGCCGGGCCGGGGTCGGGGGCACCCAGCAGCTTGACCATCTCGGCCCCGACGCGTTCGCGCGAAAGCTTCTCCAGGCCACCCGCCATTTCGGCGCAGGCGGCCAGCCCGTCGGCATCGAGCCCCCCCGAAGGGTCGGCATAATGCGCGTGAAAGCGGAAAAACCGCAGGATGCGCAGGTAATCCTCGGCGATGCGATCATGCGGGTCACCGATGAACCGCACCCGGCGCGCCGTCAGATCCGAAATGCCGGTGCCAAGCGGGTCGATCACCGCGCCTCGCGCATCGGCATAAAGCGCGTTCATGGTGAAATCGCGGCGCAGGGCGTCCTCTTCGACCCGTTCGGAAAAGGCCACCACGGCGCGGCGGCCATCGGTCTCGACATCGCGGCGGAAGGTTGTCACCTCATGCGGAAACCCATCCGCCACCACGGTCACGGTGCCATGGTCGAAGCCGGTGGGGACCGGCTTCATATCAGCCGCCTCAGTGATCTGCATCACCTGTTCGGGACGCGCATCGGTGGCGATGTCGATATCGGTGACCGCGCGGCCGATGATGCCGTCGCGCACGCAGCCGCCAACGAAAAGGGCGTGAAAACCGGCCTGCTCCAACGCGGCACAGACGGCCTGTGTTGCCGGACGGGTGAGCCAGTTAGTTTGCAGAATCATAACGCCACCCGGTCGGCCAGACCCTTGAGCATCCGCGCCGTTGCCCCCCAGATGTAATAGGGACCATAGGGGGCCACGTAAAAG
>CAXBGQ010000033.1:0-15146 GCA_963975135.1 uncultured Nioella sp.
GATGCGCGCGGCGGTGCGATCGGTGTGCCCGGCATTGGCGAGCTCAACCGGCCAGCGCGCGCGCTGCGGCAGGGCGGTGCGCGACAGCAAGATGATGCGCGCCTGATGCTGCCGGATCAGGGCTTCGGCCACCGAGGCCCCGATGCCGCCGAACCCGCCGGTCAAAAGCACGGTAGGCCGGTCGCGCAGATGCAGCGCCTCGGCTTGCGGCAGATCCACCGGGCGATAGCTGGCCAGATGGCGTTTGCCCGCGCGAATGGCGGCGACGTGGCTCTCGGCGGGGCTGAGCAATTCCTCAAGAACGGCCTCGGGATCGGGGTAATCCAGATCCAACACCGCGCAGGTCAGATCGGGAAATTCGCGCGGGATCACGCGGGCCGGGCCCATGATGGTGGATTTCTCGGGATGCGGCAGGGCCTCACCACGGACCTGCATCGCGCCGGTGGTGATCACGTCGATATGCAGTGGCCCGGCATCTTCACCCGACCAGGCTTGCGCCAGATAAAACAGGCTCCAGAACCCCTGTTCCTGACAACGGTGAAAAAAGCTGGAGCCGGGGCGATGGCCCTGCCCGTGCGTGACCTGCCAGAAATGCCCGATGCGGGTGGGCAGATCGCCATTTGCCGCCAGGTCGCGGATCAGTTGGTCATAGCCTTCGCGGCCGCGTTCCGGGGCCAGGTGATAGCCATCTGCGGTGCGCGCAAAGGCATCGCCGGGGCGCACCAGCGTGACCGATTGACCGGCAGCTTTCAGGCGTGCGGCGGCGGCCTCGGCCAGACCGGTTTCATCGGCAAAGAAGATCCAGGTTTCGCGGGGGGCACCCGATAGATCGCCGGTCACGTCAATCTCGCAAGGCGCATAGGCGGGCTGCCAGGCAGGGCACCAGCCCCATTTGTCGGGATCGTCATTGCGCATCAGCCAGGCATCACCGGCCACCGCAGGCTGACCCGGTTCGATGAAATAGCGGCTGCGCTGAAAGGCATAAGTCGGCAGGATCACGCGGTTGCGCCGCGCCTCGCCCCAATACTGGCCCCAGTCGAAATCACCGCCAACGGCCCAGATCCGGCCCAACATCGTCAGGAAATAGGCATCGTCGGGGGTGGCCTCTTCGGCATGGCGCAGGGTCGAGATGACCTGCCCCGCCTCGATATCGGGATGCTGCCCGGCGAGCGAGGCCAGTGCCTTGCCGGGCCCGACCTCCAGGTAGACGCGCGCAGTCGTTTCCGCCAATGTCGCCAGCCCTTCGGCAAAGCGGATCGTGCCGCGCAGATGATCAACCCAATAGGCCGGATCTGTCGCCTCGGCATCGGTCATGAACCGGCCGCTGATGTTTGAGATCAGCGGTATCTCGGGCGCGCTGAGCGGTATCTGGCGCAGGTAATCGCCGAAACGCGCAAGGATCGGGTCGAGCAACCGGCTATGGGCCGCGATGTTGATGGCGATGCGCTGGCAATGAATATCCTCGGCCTCAAGCCGCGATGTCAGCGCATCGAGCGCCGCGTCAGGGCCGGAGGCGACACAAAGCTCGGGGCCATTCTCGACCGCCAGATCCAGATCTTTGCCCAGATAGGGCATCAGCGCATCGGCAGACAGCGCCACAGATAGCATGCCGCCCGCGGGCACCTCATCCATCAAGGTGCCACGCAGATGCACCAGCCCGATGCAATCCTCGAAACCCATCACGCCGGCCAGACAGGCGGCGGTGTTTTCACCCATGGAATGGCCAATGAGCGCCCGTGGCACCACACCCCAGGACATCCAGAGCTGCGCCAGCGCGTATTCCACGATCATGATCAGGGGCAATTGGACGGATGGCGTTTTCAGGCGCTCCTCTGCGGCGGCTTCCTGCCCCGGAGCGGGCAGCCACAGGGCGCGGATGTCGAAATCGAGCAGCGGTTGCAGGATCTCCAGCCCCTTGTCCATCCAATCGGCAAAGACCGGCTCGGTCTCATAGAGATCGCGCGCCATACCGGCATATTGCGCGCCGCCGCCGGGGAACATGAAGGTGATGGCGGGGTTGTCGAGGCGGGTATGAGTGAATACCCGGCGCGGGTCGTTTTGTTCCAGCGCTTGGGCCGCGTCGGCGTGGCTGGCCGCGACCACCACGCGGCGACGGTCAAACCCGTGCCGACCGGCCTGCAGCGTCCAGGCGATATCGGCCAGATCCTGACCTTGGTTGGCGCGCAGATGGGCGGCCAGATTGGCGGCATTACCGTCCAGCGCCGCCTTGCTGCGGGCCGATAGAGTAAAGAGCTGAAACGGCCAGTCCGACGGTTCGGACGGCGCGCGTTCCGGTGCTTTTTCCAACACCACATGCGCGTTGGTGCCACCGACGCCGAGCGAGTTTACACCGGCGCGCGGCGGATGATCGGTCTGGGGCCAATCCGTCAGCCGGTCATTGACTCGGAACGGCGATCCTTCGAAATCAATCGCGGGGTTGGGTTTCTCGAACCCGAGCGAGGGCGGTATTTCGCCATGATGAAGCGCCAGCGCGGTCTTGATCAGGCTCGCCACGCCCGCCGCCGTGTCAAGATGGCCGATATTGGTCTTGACCGAACCGATGCGGCAGAAATCGCTGGCCTGCGTGCTGCGGCGAAAGGCGTCGCTCAGCGCCGCAACCTCGATCGGGTCGCCCAGATAGGTGCCGGTGCCGTGGCATTCGACATAGTCGATGGTTTCCGCCGCCACGCCCGCGACCGCCTGCGCCTCGGCAATGGCCTCGGCCTGACCGCCCACGGATGGGGCCAGGTATCCGGCCTTGTCCGCCCCGTCATTATTGATGGCCGAGCCCTTGATGATGGCCCAGATATGATCCCCGTCTTTGACCGCATCTTCGGCCCGGCGCAGCACAACGCAACCGGCACCCGAGCCAAATACGGTGCCCTCGGCGCGATGGTCAAAGGCGTGACACTGCCCGTCGGGCGACAGGATCTCGCCTTCCTTGAACAGGTATCCGCGCGCATGCGGCAATTCGATGGTCACCCCACCGGCCAGCGCCATGTCGCACTCGCCCATCAAGAGCGCCTGTGCTGCATAATGCGTGGCCACCAGCGAGGTGGAACAGGCGGTCTGCAGGTTGATCGAGGGGCCCTTGAGGTCGAACACGTGGCTCACCCGCGTGGTCATGAAATCCTTGTCATTGCCGGTATGGCGCAGCAGGAACATGCCGGTCTGATCGACCAGATCGGGGTTGGAGCAGATGTTGAAATAAAAATAGCTGCCCATGCCGCAGCCGGCATAGACGCCGATGGGGCCGGGAAATTTCGAGGGCGGATGACCGGCCTGTTCCATCGCCTCCCAGGCAACCTCCAGAAACTGGCGGTGCTGCGGGTCCATGATGGCGGCTTCTTTCGGCGAAAAGCCGAAAAAATCGGCATCGAACTGGTCGAACCCATTGAGCGGCGCGGCAAAGGGCACGTAATCGGGCCGGTCGATCAGATGCGGAGCCTCGCCCGCGGCCAGCAAATCCTCACGCGACCGGCGGGATATCGAGGACACGCCCGCGCGCAGATTGCGCCAATAGGCCGCCATATCCGCCGAACCCGGCAGATGCGCGGCCATTCCGACAATGGCAATATCGTTTTCTCCGACGCTTGCGTCGGTCACGGCTCGGCTCATCGCAGGGTTATCCAAACTTTGTCCCCATGTCTTATACCCGAAAACTGATCGTCTTTCGTGGTGATTTTAGGGCAAAGCTGTGAAGTGAAAGGGCATTTGCCGGGCAAAATCGCCGCATATGACGCCGGCTTCAAAGGCCCGATCCGAGCCTAAATCCAGGCCGCGCACCACCTTTCCTTCGCAAACGAATCTTCTATGGTGGGGGCAACGTAAAAAGGATCACCCCGGACATGCCCACCGACGACGCTGACACAATCGCCTATGGCCGCCTGATGCACCGCGCGATGCGGGGTCTGATCCAGACGGTGCTGATGGATGTGGCGGATCGAGGTCTGCCCGGTGAGCATCATTTTTTCGTCAGCTTCGACACCCGCCATGAGGATGTCGATATCGCGCCCTGGCTGCGCGACCGCTACCCCGAGGAAATGACCATCGTGATCCAGAACTGGTTCGACGGGCTCAGCGTCGATGATGACGGGTTTTCCATCACGCTGAATTTCGGCGATAGCCCCGAACCGCTGCGCATTCCGTTCGACGCGATATTGACCTTTGTCGACCCTTCCGTCGAATTTGGCCTGCGGTTTGAAACCCAGGACAGTGACGACCCCGAAGATGAGCCGCCCGAAGATGACGGCCCCGAAGAGGAAGAGGATCATCACGATGCCGAAGTGGTCAGCCTCGATACCTTCCGCCGATCCCATTAACGGTTGATAACCCCCCAATTTTGAAAGGCTTTCTGCCGATGTCAGGCGATCTTGGCGTATTCTTTGGCCAGTTGTTCCGAAAACCCGGTCAGGTCGTGGCGCTGGCCCCCTCCTCGCGCGCGCTGGCGGCTGAAATGGCCGCGACGCTGGACCCCGAAGGCGGCCCGGTGATCGAGCTTGGCGCGGGCACTGGCCGGATTACGCAGGCCATCATCGACCGGGGCATTCCGGCCGACCAGATCCATGCCATCGAGATGAACCCGGTCTTTTGCGACGATCTGCGGGCCGGATTTCCCGGCCTGAACGTCCATCAGTGTTCCGCAACCGAGGTCGGCACGCTGGACGTGACAGGTGCGCAGGCCGTGGTCTCGGGCCTGCCGCTCTTGTCGATGCCACTGCCGGTGCAGGAGGCCATCCTGCGCGGCAGTTTCGACCAGATCGGCGCGCTTGGCAGCTATGTCCAGTTCACCTATGGCCCAAAACCGCCGGTTAAGCAGCAACTGCGCGACGAATTGGGCCTGACCTGGACCACCAGCGCCAAGATCTGGGGCAACCTGCCGCCCGCGCGGGTCTATCGGTTTGCGATGCCGGAACGGGGTGACAATGCTCTATCCTAGGCGCGTCCAACATACCGAAATCATGAGGCACCTCTGATGGACCCGAATTTCTGGCATCTCCGCTGGCGCGAAAACCGCATCGGGTTTCATCAGGCCACCGCCAACGCGATGCTGGTCAAGCATATCGGCGCGCTGGACCTGCAAGCCGGGGCCCGGATTTTCCTGCCGCTTTGTGGCAAGACCAACGATATCGGATGGCTCATGTCGCAAGGCTACCGGGTGGCCGGGGCCGAACTGAGCAGGCTTGCGATAGATCAGTTGTTTCAAGACCTTGGCCTGACGCCAGAGATCACGGAATTGGGCGCGCTCACGAGGTTCAGCGCCGCCAATATCGACATCTTTGTCGGTGATATCCTTGCCCTCACCGCGGATCTTCTTGGCCCCGTTGACGCCAGCTATGACCGCGCTGCGCTGGTGGCGCTGCCGCGTGACATGCGGGCGCGCTACGCGGACCACATGGCCCGGATCACGACCAATGCCCCGCAATTCCTGATCTGTTTCGAATATGACCAATCGCTGATGACCGGCCCGCCCTTTTCGGTGGATGCCGATGAGGTCGCCCGCATCTACGACGCGCAGTACCGGCTGACAGATCACGACGCGGCGGATATCGCGGGCGGGTTGAAAGGCATCTGCCCGGCCATTGAACGGGTCTGGCTGTTGAGGTGATCCGGACCTGCGGCCAATAGCGCTAACAAAGCGCGCCCGGATTGCCCCGGCCCCCTGCCCCCCTTATAGCGATGTCAAACGCGACAATAACCGCCGGAGGCCCCCCGATGACCGCAACCCGCACCGAGACCGACAGCTTTGGCCCGCTCGACGTTCCATCCGAAAAATACTGGGGCGCGCAGACGCAGCGCTCGATCATGAACTTCCCCATCGGTTGGGAACGTCAGCCCATCGCCATCGTGCGCGCGCTTGGCGTCATCAAACGTGCCTGCGCCGAGGCCAACAAGGCCTCGGGCAAGCTCGATGCCACCCGCGCCGATGCCATCATCCAGGCCGCGCAGGAGGTCATCGACGGCAAGTTCGACGATAATTTTCCGCTGGTCGTCTGGCAGACCGGGTCGGGCACGCAATCGAACATGAATTCCAACGAGGTCATCGCCAACCGCGCCATCGAGATCCTGGGCGGCGAGATCGGCTCGAAAGACCCGGTCCACCCCAATGACCATTGCAATATGGGGCAATCCTCCAACGACACTTTCCCCACCGCGATGCATGTCGCCACCGCCATGTCTGTGCGCGATGTGCTGCTGCCGGGCTTGGAGAAACTGGCTGCGGGCCTGGAGAGTAAATCGCATGAATTCAAGGATATCATCAAGATCGGCCGCACTCATACGCAGGATGCCACGCCGCTGACGCTCGGCCAGGAATTTTCCGGCTACGCGCATCAGATCCGGCAAGGCATCGCCCGCGTCAACGCCTGCCTGCCCGGCATTTACGAGCTGGCGCAGGGTGGGACCGCCGTGGGCACCGGCCTCAATACCGCGCCGGGCTGGGACACCACCGTTGCCGCCAATATGGCCACGATCACCGGCCTGCCCTTTGTCACCGCGCCCAATAAATTCGAGGCGCTGGCCGCCCATGATGCGATGGTGTTCCTCTCGGTTTCTTGGTTCCGGGCCGCGCTCAGGCCTGGGTGAGCTGATCCTGCCGGAAAATGAGCCCGGCTCCTCGATCATGCCGGGCAAGGTCAACCCCACCCAGGCCGAGGCGCTGACGCAGGTGGCAGCCCATGTCATGGGCAATGACGCGGCGATCAAATTCGCGGGCAGCCAGGGGCATTTCGAGCTTAACGTCTATAACCCGATGATGAGCTACAATCTGCTGCAATCGATCCAGAACGGCACCACGCTGAAGCAAGAGGCCATCGCGCTTGGCCTGGTCGACGAGGCGACATTTGACGCCGTGGTGCGCCCCGAAGACATGATCGGGCCCCGGTAAATGGCCGCGCCGGTGAATCTGAACCGGGCGCGCAAGGAAAAGGCGCGGGCCGAGAAAAAGGCCCGCGCCGATGAGAACGCCGCCAAATTCGGGCGGACAAAATCCGAGAAATCTCTGGATGCGGCGCGGCGCGACAAGGCGGCGCGCGATCTCGATGCGGCCCGGCGGGACAAGCCATGAACGCGCGCCCCGTCAAACGCTCGCTGACCTTGCGCGGCCATCGCACTTCGGTTTCGCTGGAAGAGGAATTCTGGCAGGAATTTCGCGCCATCGCCGTCGAAAAATCATTGTCCATCAATGAACTGGCCGCCGTTATTGATGCGGATCGCGGCGTGGAGAGCGGCCTCGCCTCGGCCATGCGCGTCTATATCCTGCAGCAGATCAAAGCGCGGCAAAGGCCTGTTTCTGACGCGCCGTCCAAGTGACGCGGATCTCGTATCCGGTCTCGCCCGCCGTCTCTTCCTCAACCACGCCTTCCTCGAACAGCCAGGCGCGTTTGCGCCCTTCCGAATAAGGGACAAGCAACGTGGCCGGCAGGCGCGGCGGCGACAGCGCCCCGGATATGGCCTGCAACAGCGCGGGCACACCCGCCCCGGTCAGGGCAGACAGCGTCAGAACCGTGTCGCGCCGGTCGGCAATCGCCTGCATCTCGGCGCGGACCTCGGGGGCCAGCAGGTCGGTCTTGTTCCACAATTCCAGTTGCGGGGTCTCGGCGCTCACGCCCAGATCGGTCAGGATGGCGGCCACATCGCGCGCCTGCGCCTCGGTATCGGCATGGGCCACGTCGCGGACATGGATAATCAGATCGGCATCCAGAACCTCCTCCAGCGTGGCGCGGAACGCGGCCACCAGCTGCGTCGGCAGATCCGAGATGAAGCCCACCGTGTCGGACAGGATGATTTCGGTGCCGTCGGGCAATTCGACCGAGCGCATCGTCGGATCAAGCGTGGCAAAGAGCATGTCCTTGACCATCACCTCCGCCCCCGTCAGGCGGTTGAAAAGCGTCGATTTCCCGGCATTGGTATAGCCCACAAGGGCGACCACCGGAAACGGCACCTTGGCGCGCGCGGCGCGGTGCAGGGCGCGGGTTTTCACCACCTTTTCCAACTGGCGGCGAATACGATTGATGGCGTCGTCGATGGCGCGCCGGTCGGCCTCGATCTGGGTCTCGCCGGGGCCACCGACAAAGCCAAGCCCGCCGCGCTGCCGCTCAAGGTGGGTCCAGGCACGCACCAGCCGGGTGCGTTGATAGGAAAGCGCGGCCAGTTCCACCTGCAACACGCCTTCGCGGGTGCGGGCGCGGTCGGCAAAGATCTCAAGGATCAACCCGGTGCGGTCCAGCAGCTTGACGTCCCATTCCTTTTCCAGATTGCGCTGCTGCACCGGCGATACCGGCCCGTCGATCAGGACAAGATCAACATCGGCCGCCGCGATCCGGGCCTTCAGTTCCGCGATCTTGCCCTTGCCGAACAAAAGCCCCGGCTGCGCCTTGGGCAGGCCCACCGTTTCCGCGCCCACGACCTCAAGATCGGGCAGCGCGGCGGCAAGCGCCACGGCCTCTTCCAACGCCGGTCCGGCGGGTCTGCGAAATCGGTCGGATCGGATATCGGGGTGAAGCACAAAGGCGCGGGTCGGCCCCGGAGCCTCAGGATCAGAGGGGTCGGGCGCGCTCACTCTTCCCCGTCATAGAGGTTGATGGGCTGCGCCGGCATGACCGTTGAAATGGCGTGCTTATAGACCAGCTGCGATTGCCCGTCGCGGCGCAACAGAACGCAGAAATTGTCGAACCAGGTGATCACACCCTGCAATTTCACGCCATTGATCAAAAACACCGTCACCGGAACCTTGGTCTTGCGAACGTGGTTCAGGAATGCGTCCTGCAAATTCTGCTTGGATTCCGCCATTTGTCATATGCCCTGTCGTTGGTGCCGCCCTTGTGCTCGGGCCGGGAATGGTCTGGTCAAACCGAGTATGCGGGGGTTTTTACCGGATTTCCACCGCCCCGTAAGTGGCCAGCGGCCCGGTCGTCGACAGCGCCGAAACCGCCAGAACCAGCGCCTGTTCAAAATCCACGCCCGCCGCCGCCAATGCCAGCATTGTGGCGGCCAGGGACAAGATGAACAGCATGAAGAAAACCCAGGCAATATAAGCCCCCTGGCGGCGAATGCGGCGTCCAAGCTGCCCGCCCGAAGCCACCGAATGCGGGTGGATCAGCTTCGACATCTCGCGCAGCCCGTGCTTGTAAAGCGCGTAGACCCGCAGCAATTTGATGCCGCCCGCCGTGGTCGCCACACCGCCGCCCATCAGCGCCAGCCCGATCAGCACCAGCCCCGGTGTCGGCAGGCCCGACCAACTGCGCGACGCCCCCCAGTAATCCGAGACGAACCCGGTGGTCGTGGCAAAAGACAGGGCGGTGAAAAAGCTGCCCCAAAGGGCGGCAAACGCCTCGCGCCCGCTGCCTGGATCGGCCAGGTCCAGGGCACCGATCCAATGGCGCAGAAACAGCAACGCAGTCAGCGTGACAGTGACATAGAGCGCCAGCCGCAATTCACGATCCTGACCCAGGGCCCGCAGCATGGCCGGGTTGGGGCGGCGGTTGAAACTGTGCCGCGTTATGGCAAAGACCAGAAACAGCAGGATGAAAACCTCTGACAGGATGCCGCCCTGCCCCTGCGAAAGCGCGCCATCGGGGCTGATGCCCGATGTGGCCATGGTCGACATTGCATGAATGACCGCAGCCAGGTCGGCCTCGCCCGCAAGCACCTGCAAGAGCCACAAAACCGCAGTCAGACCAATATAGACCGGGGCCAGATGGCGCATGGTGCGGCGCAGCCGTTCGCCGGGATTGGCCGCCTGCATCTGGGCTGCCGATGAGGTGATCCCGCCAACCTGCGCTTCGGCCGCAACCTCGAACCCGCCAAGCGATAGCGGGGCCATGATGGCGGCCGCCGTGACCCAGATCAAAAACCCGCCGAGCCAGCCGACCAGCCCGCGCCACAGATGCACCGCCGGGGCCAGCCGGTCTGGATCAAACACCGTGGCCCCGGTTGTGGTCAGGGCCGAGACCATCTCGAAATAGGCGTTGAAGAACGTGGTGTTGCCGATGGCATCCATCAGCGGCACCGCCAGCACCACGGGCAGCAGCGCATAGGCCGCGATGAGGCCAAGCAGCAGCGGCCGGGCCGAGGTGACCGGCGGGCTCGCTTGCGTCGCGAGACCCAGGAGCATCGTCAGGATCAGAAAAAACAGCGCCGCGTAGAGAAAGGCACGCCCGGTCTCGAAATCCTCGGTCACCATCGCCATCGCCGCCGGGATCAGCATGGCCAGCGCGGCGATGCCGATCAGGGAAATCAGGAACGGCAATCTGGCGATAAAGCGTCTCATGGCTCAGAAAAAATCAACCGAGACCCTGAGCAGCGCTTCGACCTCGGGCACATCCTTGGCCAGCGCAAAGATCACCACCACGTCGCCCTCCTCGATCCGGGTCGATCCGGTCGGGCGCACCACCTTGTCGCCTCTGCGCACCGCCCCCAACAACGCGCCTTCGGGGAAATCCACATCGCGGATCGCCTTGCCCGCAATCGGCGAGGTCGACAGAACCTGCGCCTCGATCACTTCGGCCTCGGCATCGCCGATGGAATAGACGCCGCGCACCCGGCCATGCCGGATATGGCGCAGGATCGAGCTGACGGTTGACGCACGCGGATTGACATAGGCGTCGATATCCAGCGCCTCCATCATCGGCACCATGGTCGGGTCATTGACCAGCGCGATGGCCATTTTAGCCCCAAGCGCCTTGGCCCGGACCGAGGCCAGCAGGTTGGTCTTGTCATCGCTGGTGACGCAGAGCACGGCATCGGCGCGTTCAATGCCCGCCTCGCGCAGGATCTCGATATCCAGCCCGTCGCCATGCAGCACGATGGTCCGGCCAAGCGCATCGGCCGAGGTTTCGGCGATGCCGCGGTTCATCTCGATCACCCGGGCGCGGATGCGGGCGGTGCCGTGCTCAAGCTCCTGGGCCACCGCCAGCCCGACATTGCCGCCACCGATGATCACCACCCGTTCGGGCGGGGCCGAGATCTTGCCGAATATTTCCAGCGTCCGGGCGGTGTCACTTTCATGGGTAAAGACGTAAATCTGATCCTCGGCAAACAGCTGATCGCCCGGTTCGGGTGCGAACAGGCTGCCCTCTCGCCGCACACCGACCACGATGGCGCGCAGGGTCGAAAACAGCTCCGACAGTTGTTTCAAGGGCGTGTTCAGCACCGGGCAATCGGCATCCAGCCGGATCCCCAACAACCGCGCCTCTCCGCCCAGGAAATCCTCGGTGTCAAAGCTCGAGGGAGACTGCAACCGCCTGAGCGCTGCCTTGGCAACCTCGCGCTCGGGGCTGATGACCACGTCAATGGGCAGATGTTCGCGCCGGTAGAGATCGGAATAGATCGCCGTCAGATAGCTTTGCGCGCGCAGCCGGGCGATTTTGCGCGGCACCGAAAAGATCGAATGCGCCACCTGGCAGGTGACCATGTTGACCTCATCCGAAAAGGTCGCGGCAATCACCATATCGGCGTCGCGCGCGCCGGCACGCTCCAGCACATCGGGGTAGCTGGCAAAGCCGGTGATGCCCTGCACATCCAACGTATCGGTCGCCCGGCGCACCAGATCGGGGTTGTTGTCAACCACCGTCACATCGTTGTTTTCGCCGGAAAGATGGCGGGCGATTTGCCAGCCGACCTGACCCGCGCCGCAAATGATAACCTTCATCCGCCCCTGCCCCACGCTGTTGACCGGACTGTCCGACCGGGGCGTTCTGCATGGCAGAGACCGATGCAGAGGTCAATCGCGCGCCGCTTGCCTTGGCCTTGCCGCCTGTGGTTTGATCGCAGCCGGGTCGCTCATTTTTTTATGTGGAGGCGTTTTCATGCCACGCTCTGCCCTGATCCTGACCGCGCTGCTGGCCGTGTCGGCCTGCCGGTTTGATACCTATTACGCAGAAGGTGCCGCGATTGCCGCGCGCGACCGCGACCTGGCGCAGTGCCAGGCCGAGGCGCGCCGCGACCTGCCGGAACGTATCGTCACAAGATATACCCCGCGCCGGTTCCATCCCGGCATCCCGCAATGGAATGCCGCCGGTATCCGCACCGTTTCGCCCCCCTATTGGACCGGCGGAGAGCCCTACAGCGTCGATCTGAACGAAGCGGCCCGCGCGGGGGCCGAAACCACCTGCATGGCGGCGCGCGGCTATACTCTGATTTCGCTGCCCGCCTGCCCGCAGGGCACAGCGGTTGCCGCCAGCACCACCATGGCCCGGCTCACCTCCGAGACCTGCCTGCTGAACCGGCAAAACGGTGCGCTGGTGGTCACGCCCTAGCTGTCCTGGCTTTCCTCGACCTGGGCCACGCGGGCCCCGGATTTATTCGTGGTCACGACGCCAAGCGATTTCAGCTTGCGGTGCAGGGCGCTGCGTTCCATGCCGACGAAGCTCGCCGTGCGGCTGATATTGCCGCCAAAGCGGTTGATCTGCGCCATCAGGTATTGCCGTTCAAACAGCTCGCGCGCCTCGCGCAGGGGCAGCGTGGTCAGGCCGGTGGACAGCGCCGCATCCTCTTCGCTGGTGCCCGCCGATTGCCCCGGCAGGTCGCGCGCCTCGATCGGGCCGGTGCCGTCGCCCAGGATCAGCACCCGTTCAATCACATTGCGCAATTCGCGGATATTGCCGGGCCAGCGCATGGTTTGCAGCATCGCCTCGGCATCGTCGCCCAAGGGCCGCAGCGCCAGCCCTTGATCGGCGTTGAACCGGGCGATGAAGTGTCGGGCCAGTTCGGGGATATCCTCGCGGCGTTCCTCAAGGCTCGGCACCTCGATCGGCACGACATTCAGCCGGTGATACAGCTCTTCGCGGAACCGGCCCTCGGCGATCTCTTCGGTCAGGGTGCGCGTGGTCGACGAGATCACCCGCAGATCGACCCGCACCTTGGTGGCCCCGCCGACGCGGGTAAAGCTCTGATCGACCAGCACCCGCAGGATCTTGGATTGGGTGCCAAGCGGCATATCGGCGACCTCGTCGAAAAAGATCACCCCGCCATGGGCCTGTTCCAGCAAGCCCTGTTCGACGCCGCGTTCCGCGCTTTCGCGGCCAAACAGCACCTCCTCCATCTGCTCGGGGATGATCGAGGCCGAATTGACGGACACGAAAGGCGCGTCGGCGCGGTTGGATTGGGCATGGATATAGCGCGCGGCGATTTCCTTGCCGGATCCCGCGCCGCCCGTCAGCATCACCCGGCCATTGGATTTGGTGACTTTATCGAGCTGGCTTTTCAGCATCTTGAACGCCGCCCCCGCGCCGATCATGTCATCGGTTCCGCCATCCTGACGGCGCAGCGCCGAATTTTCGCGGCGCAACCGGCTGACCTCCATTGCGCGGCGGATCACCACCAGCAATTGCTCGATATTGAAGGGTTTCTCGATGAAATCGAAGGCCCCCTGCTTGATCGCGGCCACCGCGATCTCGATATTGCCATGGCCCGAGATGATCACCACCGGCACGCCGGGATTGTCGCGTTTGACGGCCGACAGGATGTCGATCCCGTCCATGTTGCTGTCCTTCAGCCAGATATCGAGGATCATCATGCCCGGCGGCTCGCGGTTCAGCTCGGCCATGCACTCATCGGAATTGGCCGCCATGCGGGTGGAAAAGCCCTCATCCTCAAGAATATCGCAGATCAATTCGCGGATATCGCGTTCGTCATCGACAACCAGAATATCGGTCAATGGTCTTCTCCTCTGGGTTCAGTCAGGCGTGGCAGGATGATCCGTGCGCGTGCACCCCGATGCGCGCCATCCTCAAACGGCTCCGCATTCAGCAGGTCCAGCGACCCGCCATGTTCCTCGATGATCTTCTTGACGATCGGCAGGCCAAGCCCGGTGCCCTTCTCGCGTGTCGTCACGTAAGGCTCGAACAGGCGCGAGCGGTCGGGCGGAAGGCCGATGCCATTGTCGCTGATGGTGATCTCGACCGTCTCCGGGGCCAGCGCCATCTTGATCCTGAGCTCTGGCTCATGCCCCTCGGGCGCGCCTTTTTCCTGCAAGGTTTCAATCGCTTCGCCGCCGTTCTTGATCAGGTTTGTCAACGCCTGAAGGATCATGGTCGCGTCGATCTCGGCGGGGACGGGATGATCGGGGATGTCGGTGACAAAGCGGATATCGGGCTGGCCCGCCTCCTGCAAGGTCACCGCGTCGGTCAGCAGTTGCGCGATGTCGTCGGGCGCGCGCTCGGGCTCCGGCATCCGGGCGAATTTGGCGAACTCGTCGACGATGCGGCGCAGATCGCCGGTCTGGCGCACGATCACGCCGGTCAATTCGCGCAGCTTCTCGGCGTCGGCCTCCTCCAGCAGGCGGCTGAACTTGCGCTGCACCCGCTCGGCCGACAGTTGGATCGGCGTCAACGGGTTCTTGATCTCATGCGCGATGCGCCGGGCCACGTCGCCCCAGGCCGCCATGCGCTGCGCGCTGACCAGGTCGGTCACATCGTCGAAGGCCACGACGTAGCCTTCCAGCGCGTCATCCTCGTCGCGGCGCATCGACATGCGCACCAGCAGGCTTTGCTGTGTGCCGCCACGGGTGATCTTGGTCTCCTCCTGCACCACCTGGGCGCCGCGCCCGCGCAGTTTCTCGAACAGCGCCGCAAATTCCGGCACCGCGACCGACAGGGTCAGCCCGTGGTCGCGCGCCTCGACCAGGTCGAGCAGCTTGATGGCGGAGCGGTTCATGAAATCGACCCGGCCCTCGGCGTCCAGCCCGATCACGCCCGACGTCACCGAGGTCAGCACGCTGTCGAACTGCCGCCGCCGGGTTTCGGTTTCCTCGTGCTGTTCGATCAACCCGTCGCGCTGGCCCTTCAATTGCCGTGTCATCTGGTTGAAGAGACGGCCCAACATGGCGATCTCGTCCTCGCCCGCCTCCTCGGGCACGCGCACGTCCAGATCGCCGATCCCCACCCGCTGCGCCGCGCCCGCCAGACGGCCCACCGGGCGCGACAGGCGTTCGGCGAACCACAGGCCAAGCCAGATCGCAGCAAGGATCAGGATGACGGCAAAGCCCAGGTAGATCAGGCCGAACTGAAACAGGAACTGGCCCCGTTCGCTCTCCAGTTGCCGGTAGAGGCCGACGGTTTCCTGTGTCTCATCGAGCAGCGCGATGATCTGGCCATCGACCTCGCGGCTGACATAGAGGTAGCGGTCGGCGAAGGCGTCCAGCCGGA
>CAXBGQ010000034.1:0-15035 GCA_963975135.1 uncultured Nioella sp.
CGCGCATCTCGGCCAGGTCGCCGTTGCAATGCAGCGCGATATCGCACCCCGCCGCTCGCGCCCGCGCGGCGCGTTCGGCCACCGGACCGGGCAGCGCGTTCATCGACAGATCATCGGTCATCAACACGCCCTGAAAGCCGATCTCGTTGCGGATCAGGCCGACCATCGCGGGGCTCAGCGTGGCGGGCAATCCGGGGTCGATGGCCTCATAGACCAGATGCGCCGTCATCCCCCATTTCAGATCCCGAAGCGCCCGGAACGCCGCGAAATCATCCGCCTCCAGCGCCGCACGGCTGGCGGTGACACGCGGCAGATCATGGTGGCTGTCCAGCGTGCCAAGCCCATGACCGGGGATATGTTTCAGCACCGGATAGACGCCGGCATCGCGCAGGCCATCGGCCACGGCACGGGCAATGTTCACAACGGTTTCAAGGGTTTCACCGTAGAGCCGATTGCGCAGAAACGGGTGCGTCTGGCTCCGCGCGATATCGGCCAGCGGCGCGCAATTGCCGTCGATGCCGCAGTCCAGATGTTCGCGCCCAATCAGGAAACTGCGCAGATACATGGCGCGCGCGGCATTCACTGCCGCACCCGCCACCTGATCCAAAGGCGGCTGCCATTCGCGCCAATACGGAGCCCGCAGGCGCTGCACCCGGCCGCCTTCCTGATCCACGAAAATGGGCGCATCACGCCCGACAGCGGCGCGCAGATCGGCGGTCAGCCGCGTCAATTGCACGGGCGTTTCCACGTTGCGGGCAAACAGGATAAAGCCCACCGGCTGAACATCAGCGAAAAACGCCGCTTCTTCGGCCCCGAGATCCAGACCGGCACAGCCAAGGATGGTGGCCGATTGCGCGCTCATGCGCCTAGCGGACGGTCACGGGGATGCAGGGCGCGCCCTGGGAATTCAGCGCGGTGCAGAACCGGCGCGCATCCGACAGATCCGTAAATCCCTGTGCGCGCAGGCGGAAAAACTCACGCCCGCCCGATACGGCTTGTTGGATAATGCGGCCCTTGTCGCGGAAGAAATCGGGGTTGGCGCGCGACAGCCGGTCCCATTCGCCGCGCGCGGTTTCGGCGTCGTCAAAGGCCCCAAGCTGAACCAGCCTTGTGCCCACCGCCAGCGCGGCGGCATCGAGATCGATGATCTCGGTGGAAGGTGCCGCGACCGGGGTCTCCAAGGCGGCAGCGGCCACGCGCAGGCTTTCGGGCCGCAATGGCGGGCGCGGCGATTGGCTCGGCCCCGGAATTTCGGCAGGAATGACCGCGATTACCGGGCGCGCCGGCACGCTGCCCGAAGGGGCGGCTGTCGCTCCCTGCTGCGGCTCCAACGGCACGGCCTCCTCCAGCAATCTTTCGATCAGCGCCTGGGTTTCCTCGCCGCTCACGGGTGGCGCGGGCTCGGCGGCATCCGGCAGGCTGGCTGAGCTCAGGTCGATCTCCTCCAGATCCAGCGGGGCCGGGGCCAGCACGATACGCTCGGCCGCCGGTTCGGCCTCTTCGCCTTCGGTGATGCGGTTCACGGTCAACCCCTGCCGGGTGGTGATGGCTCCGCCCGGATCTTCGGGGGCCACGCGCATCGGCCCTTCCAGTGCCCGGATCACCGGCACCTCGGATACATCGCGCACCGTCAATTGCCAGGCCCAGACGGCCATGCCAACGATCAGGCCCACCGACATCAGCGCCCCGATCCAGTTGAGAATGGCCGAAACCCCCATCGGAGCCGCGCCTTGCGCCGGGGCCCTGCGATGAACGGGGGTGTCCTCGTAATATTCTATATCTGCCATGCCTGCCCTCATTGCCCCGGCATGGGCAGTCCCGCGTGCGGGCGGCATACCGGGATGTTCTTGGTCCTGCTCAGACCCCGATCTGGCTGTTTTTGGCGGCCGCCCGATTATCCCGGAGCTGACCTCAGCGCATTTCTTCGACCGGTGTCACGCCCAGAATAGCAAGACCGTTGGAAATAACAACCTGAACGGCGGTGATTAGGGCAAGTTTCGCGCGTGACGCGATCGGGTCATCCTCTTGCAGGAACCGCAGGGCGGGCTCGGCATTGCCCTTGTTCCACAGCCCGTGGAATTCCGAAGCCAGATCATAGAGGTAGAATGCCACCCGGTGCGGCTCATGCGCCCTGGCGGCAATTTCCACCAGACGCGGCCATTCCGCCAGTTTGGCGGCCAGCGCCAGCTCGGCCGGATGGGTCAAAAGCGTGACATCGCCACCGCCCGCATCCAGTCCCAGATCAGCCGCCTTGCGCTGCACCGACCGGATCCGGGCATGGGCGTATTGCACATAGAAAACCGGGTTGTCGCGGGATTGTTCACGCACCTTATCCAGGTCGAAATCCAGGGGCGCGTCGTTCTTGCGCGTCAGCATGACAAAGCGGGTGACATCGGGGCCAACCATCTCGACCACATCGGCCAGCGTCACAAAAGTGCCGGCGCGTTTCGACATCTTGAAGGGCTGGCCATCCTTGAACAGCCGCACCAGCTGCGTCAGCTTGATATCGAGCGGCACACGGCCATCGCTGAGCGCCGAAACCGCCGCCTTCATGCGTTTGACATAGCCGCCGTGATCGGCCCCGAACACATCAATAAGGGCGTCGAACCCTCTGGAAACCTTATCGAAATGATAGGCGATGTCGGGCGCGAAATAGGTCCAGGCCCCGTCCGATTTCTGGATCGGGCGATCCACATCATCGCCATGGGCGGTCGACCGGAACAAGGTCTGTTCGCGCGGTTCCCAATCCTCGGGCTGCTTGCCCTTGGGCGGCTCCAGCGTGCCACGATAGATCAGGCCCTTGGCATCCAGATCGGCAATCGCGGCCTCGATCCGACCGGTGCCATAGAGCGATTTTTCAGAATAGAACCGGTCCATCTCGACGCCGATCAAGGCCAGATCGGCTCGGATCAGATCCATCATGGCCGCCGTCGCGAAATCGCGCACCTCGGCCAGCCAGAACTCTTCGCCCTTGCCGACAAAGGCGTCACCAACCTTGGATTTCAGCGCCTGACCGACGGCAATCAGGTAATCGCCGGGATAGGTGCCATCCTCGAACGCGACCTGCTGACCATGCGCCTCCAGGTAGCGCAGATAAACCGAGCGGGCCAGAACATCGACCTGCGCGCCGCCATCGTTGATGTAGTATTCGCGGGTGACATCATGGCCCGCAAAATCCAGCAGGCTGGCCAGGGCATCACCAAACACCGCGCCGCGAGTGTGGCCGACATGCAAGGGGCCGGTCGGATTGGCGCTGACATATTCGACATTGACCTTTTGCCCGGCCCCCATGTCGGACCGGCCATAATCGGCACCCTCCGCCAGCACATCGGCAATCACGCCCTGCCAGGTCGCCACGGAAAGCCGCAGATTGAGAAATCCGGGCCCCGCGACCTCGGCCGTCTCGATACGCGGATCGACCATCAGCCGGGCGGCAAGCGCCTCGGCAATCTCGCGCGGTTTCACCCCCGCAGGCTTGGCCAGCACCATCGCGGCATTGGTGGCCATGTCGCCATGGGCGGCATCACGCGGCGGCTCCACCGCCACATTGCTCATATCCAGACCGGCGGGGATCACGCCCTCGGCTTCCAGGGTTTCCAGGCTGGCAATCACAGCCAGGCGCATATCGGCAAAAAGGGTCATCGGTTCGATCCTGCAAGGGTTGCGCGCGGTTTATCATGGGCGTGGCCAAGGTCAATCACATCGCGGCGACCGGATTGGCTGCCGCGCGGGCCCGGCCCCCCGCTCTCTTCCCCGCGCGCCCTGCCGGAGAACCCGCGTCGCCCGCTTCTTTGCGCTGCAAATATCCAATCCCAGGGCAGAACCCGGGAAACCCCGCCTACAATGGAGCCCCGGTCCCGCCCGTCAGCCGCGCATGCGCCTGCAGCGCGTAGCGATCCGTCATGCCGGCAATGTAATCGGCCACCAGCCGGGCGCGCGCGGTCGCATCGCGCGCGGCCTGCACATCATCCTTCCAATCGTCGGGCAACTGTGCCGGGTGCTGCATGAACAGCTCGAACAAGTCCTCCACTACTTTTGTCACCTGCGCGCGCATCTCGACCACGGCGGGCGCGCGATACATATGTGCAAAAAGGAACGCGCGAATTTCCTTCAGATCCACAAAGAGCGGCTCGGAGAACCGCACCACCGGACGCCCCAGCGCGCGCAATTCCGCGACCGATCCGGGCCGGATCTCTGCCAGCCGCCCGCGCGCCTCGGCGATCACATCGGCCACCATGACGCCAAAGACCCGGCGCAGCGCCTCGGCCCGGCGGCGCTTGACCTCCAGCCCGGGATGCAGCGCATCGACCTCGGCATAAGCGGCACCGACGATGGGCAGTTCGGCGGCCTCGGCATCGGTGAAAAGCCCCGCCCGCAGCCCGTCGGCCAGATCGTGATTGTTATAGGCAATGTCGTCGGACACGGCGGCCACCTGTGCCTCGCCGCTGGCATGGGTCTCCAGCTCCAGATCGTGGCGCGCGTTGTAATCGGACAGCGCAAAGGGCAGATCGCCCGTGACCGGCCCGTTATGCTTGGCCAGCCCCTCCAGCGTTTCCCAGGTCAGGTTGAGCCCGTCGAAATCGGCATAGCTGCGTTCCAGCGAGGTCACGATCTTCAGCGCCTGCGCATTGTGATCGAACCCGCCATAAGGGGCCATCAGCGCGTTCAGAGCATCCTCGCCGGTATGGCCAAAGGGCGTGTGGCCGAAATCATGCGCCAGCGCCACCGCCTCGGTCAGATCCTCGTTCAGGCCGAGCGCGCGCGCAATGGTTCGCGCCACCTGCGCCACCTCGATGGAATGGGTCAACCGGGTGCGGAAATAATCGCCCTCATGTTCGACGAACACTTGTGTCTTGTGCTTGAGCCGGCGAAACGCCCCGGCATGGATGATACGGTCGCGGTCGCGCTGAAACGGGGACCGAAAAGCGCTTTCCTCTTCGGCCACATGGCGGCCCCGGCTTTGCGCCGGATCACAGGCATAGGGGGCGGTCATGGAACAAGCGGCCTTTTGGGTTGCGGAATCTGCCGGTTTTCTCCGTTCTATCAGGGGCTTTGCCCGCTGACGAGGGGGAGGGCCGCGACCCAAGGCTTGAGGTCGCGCCCGCCGCCCCCTATCTTGGAGGGAACGACCCCAACCCGCCTGCCGGAGCCCCCCCATGCTGACCCTGCCCCCGAAAGTCACCGACCGCGCCTATGCCCGTCTGGCCGAGATCAATGACGGCGCGGAAACCGCGCAGGCGCTGCGCGTCGCGGTTGAGGGCGGCGGCTGTTCGGGCTTTCAGTATGACATCACGCTGGACGAGGCCGACACCGATGATCTGATCCTCGAAAGCGCCGGCCAAAAGGTGGTGATCGACGCCGTGTCGCTGCCGTTTCTGGCCAATGCGGTGATTGATTTCTCGGATGAATTGATCGGCGCGCGGTTCGTGATCGAAAACCCGAATGTTGCGTCCTCTTGCGGCTGTGGCACCTCCTTTTCCATGTAACGCGGGCGGACCGGCCCCGGCGCTTGACCCGCATCAAGGCGCGCAGGCCTGATCCGGGCCATATTCGGACTCTGTCCCGTCAGATCAGGAGCGCATCATGACCGACCCAAGTTTCACCGCCGAACTGGAAGCCCCCAACCTGCTTGTCGTTGAAGCAACCGGCCGCATGGATGCCATTGGCATGGAAATCGCGCTGGATATGCTGGTGCCGGTCGTGCGCAGGATGTCGCATGGGGCCATGTTGATGCGGGCCCACGATGTCAGCTGGCCAACGCTTGGGGCCATCGGCGTGGAGTTGCGCCACTGGGTGCAATTGATGGCGATGGTGCGCAAGGTCGACCGTGTGGCGGTGCTGACCGATCAGGGCTGGGTGAAAAACGCCGCCGCGATCGAAAGCCTGCTGGTGCCCAATCTCGAAATCCGGTCCTTCGCGCCAACAGATGAGGCCACCGCTCGTAACTGGCTGGCGGCCGTCACCGGCCCGAAACCGGCCTGAAGTTTTTGATCCCAGGGTTTGATGGCGCGCACCTGTCACTGTAATGGTGGGACGCATTTCAGGGCCGGACAGAGTTGTCGTCGATCCGACCCACCGGGTGCCAGGCCTGAACGGCTGGTGCTTTTGCGCCTTCCTTGCCGCTATCTACCCCCCTTCCCCGCTTTCTGCTAAACTGCCGCCACACCACGCAGAAAGCTCGCTGATGCCTCTCTGGCTGCAATTTCTCTCGGTCCTGCTGGCCACCGCCTTCGGTGTGGTGTTGCTGATCCGTCTGACCTCGATCGACGCCGCGCTCTGGCAGAACCGGCGCATCATTTCCAAGCGGCTCCAGATCTATGAACGCATCGCGCCCGATCTGAACCGGATCTACTGCTTCCGCCGCTATCTCGGCTATTGGAAAGAGATTTCTCCGCCCGATCTGATTTCCACCAAGCGGCGGCTGGACCGGGAGGTCAATATCTCGCGCCATCTTTTGAGCGAAGAATTCTACCGCGCCTATCTCGATTTCATGGGGCTGACATTCAAAACCTTCACCGGCCAGGGCGAGGATGCCAAGATCCGCGCCGTGGTGGTGCATGATCTGGGCGATCGGCGGGTGCATGCCGCCTACGACTGGGATGACGGGTTTGAATGGATGTTCGATGCCGAGGATCTGCCGACCGATTACCAGGTCGATGAGGCCTATATGATGGCGATGAACGGGCTCAGGCGGTGCGTCGGCCTGCGCGACTGAAAAAAACCCCGGGACACGCATGGAGGGCGGCCCGGGGCAGGTCATTATTGCAAAATTGCTTGCTGAAACTCTTACCGCATGATCACGCGCGGCATCATCAGATACGGCGCATCGTAATAGGGCACCGACGGGCAGCTCAGGCAGGCCGGAAGAGGCAAAGGCAGCGGGCGCGGGTGCAGATGCGGCACGGCGACCGGATGCAGATGCCGGACGGGCAGATGCATGGCTTGCGGTGTCACCACGCTATAGCCGTAATGCGTTGGGGCACGGGTGATCACGGTGGTATGGGCAGCGGCGGCGGTGCCAAGCGTTGCAGCCAAAAGGGCCACGGTGGTGAGGGTCGAAAAGCGTTTCATGTTCAAAGTCCTTATAAAAAGCAGGGTTGCGGTCGAGGAGCACGTCGGGGGACGTAGCCAAACCCTCGCCAAACCGGCCCCGTTATGCAAAATCGCGCCGCTGCTATCGCATATCAAAACCTTTTGAACCTCTGTTTTCCCGTATGTTTTCAGATCTTTATGCGGGGGTGGGCCCGGTAGCCCGGCATGGTGGCTTGCAACAGGCTGACCTTGCGTTAGGCTGGCGGCGTCCGGCATGAAAGAGGGCCCAGAAATGCGCGATTTTTCCGAGATCCACGCCATCGCGGTCGCCCGCAAGGGCGGTGTGGACGCCTTGGAGGCGGGGTTGACCCCTGCCCTCACGGCCGACGCGCTGGCCCGCATCCCCGCAGACCGCTGGCTGGCCATGATGACGCGCTGCATCTTTCAGGCCGGGTTTCAGTGGCGGGTTATCGAGGCGAAATGGGACGGGTTCGAGGCGGCGTTTCACGGCTTTGACGTCGGGCGCTGCGCGATGATAGATGATGATTGGCTGGACGAGCTGATCGCGGATCGCCGGATCGTGCGGAACGGGCCAAAGATCCGCACGGTGCGCGACAATGCAGTGTTTCTGAACACCATGCGCGACCGGGGCGGGCCCGGCGTGGTTTTGGGCGGCTGGCCCGCGACCGATTTTATCGGGTTGCTGGCGCTGTTGAAATCGGATGGCGCGCGGCTCGGGGGGATGTCAGGGCAATACGCGATGCGGTTCATGGGTCGCGATGCCTTTATCCTCAGCCGCGATGTCACCGCGCGGCTGATTGCCGAAGGGGTGATCGACAAACCGGCGGGCTCCAAATCCTCGATGCGCGCTGTGCAGGATGCCTTCAACATATGGATGGAGCAGTCGGGGCGCGGTTTGACCGAAATCAGCCGGGTGCTGGCGATGTCGGTATGAGGGGCCGGGGCTGGTTGATCCCATTGCTGGTGCTTGCCGCCTGTGGCCGCCCGCTCAGCGAGGCCGAGCGCGCCTTTATGTCCGAGATCCAGCCGGGGCTGGAGACGGAGCGCATCCGCATGGTGGAAAACCCGCTAATCGGGCTGCGCGTCACCACCATCGCCACCCGCCCGCGCAACACCTGCCGCGAATTGATCCTGCCGCCCGCGACCACGCCCACGGTCGAGACGCGCACCGCCGGCGCGGTGTTGTTCCAGAGCGTCATGGTCACGCCCGATTACTATCTCGAGGATTACCTGAGCGGATATCCCGAACGGATCAACCTGGTTGCCGCGATGTATTTCGCGCATGAGATGACCCATGTCTGGCAATGGCAAAACCGCGATATCACCGGCTATCACCCTTTGCGCGCGGCGGCCGAACAATGGGTGAGCGACGACCCCTATCTCTTTGATCCCAATGAGGAACGCACGCTGCTGGATTACGGGTTCGAGCAACAGGCCAGCCTGGTCAGCGAATATGTCTGCTGTCGCGCGCTGGACCCCGATGGTGCCCGCACCGACCGGCTTGAACACATCCTGTCGCCTTTGATGGAGCTCACACCCGCCGACGGGCAGACCAGCGCGCCCGCCATTGCCCTGCCCTGGGCCGGGGCGCAGGTGGACGGGATTTGCAGTTGAGGGCTTGCCCGCCTGCCGCAACCACCCCATTCTGCCGCGAAAGACAAGAGGCGCGCCAATGTCGCAAAACATCCTGATCATGCTGGCCGCGGGCCTGGGTATTCCGGTTCTGGCGGCGCTCAATGCGCGGCTCGGGGCCAATATCGGGTCGCCTGCCGCCGCGGCGCTGATTCTCTTTGTGGTGGCTCTTGCGGCCACCGCCATTGTCACGCTTGCCACTGGCCCCGGCGCGATGGCGCGCCTGCCGGGGCAGCCCTGGCATCTTTTTCTGGCCGGGGTTCTGGTGGCGTTCTATGTGCTGTCCATCACCTATGTCGCGCCGCAATTCGGGGTCGGGAACGCGGTGTTTTTCGTGCTGTTGGGGCAGCTGATTTCGGCGGCCCTGATCGACCATTTCGGGTTTTTCGGGGCGCAGGTGGCCCCGCTGACCCTGCTGCGCGCAAGTGGCATCGCGGTGATGGGACTGGGCGTGGCATTGACACAGATGGCCGCGCGCTAGGGCTGCTCGGATTTCTCTTCCAGCATCAGCCAATCCTCTTCCGCCGCCGACAGCGCCTGCTGCCGTTCCACCAGCGCCTCGGTCGCCTTGGCGAATTTGGCCGGTGCGGTGGTAAACAGATCCGGGTCGGACAGATATGCCTCAAGTTTGGCAATCTCGGCCTCAAGGCGCGCTATCTTGCCCGGCAATTCCTTGAGCCTGTGCATTTCGGTGTAGCTGAGGCCGGATTTCGTGGGCCGTGGCGCGGGCGCGATTTTTCCAGTTTGGCCGCGCGGTTTGGCGCTGAGCGTGGCCGGCGCGGTGCCGCTGCCACGCTGCGCCCTGTAGTCGGAATAACCGCCGGCATAGGTCACCGCGCGCCCGTCGCCTTGCATCGCGATGGTCGCGGTGGCGATCCGGTCGATGAAATCGCGGTCATGGCTGACCAACAGCACGGTGCCGGGATAGTCGCCCAACAGATCCTGCATCAGGTCCAGCGTTTCGACATCGAGATCATTGGTCGGCTCATCAAGCACCAGCAGGTTCGAATCCCGCGCCATCAGCCGCGCCAGCAACAGCCGCGCCTTTTCGCCTCCCGAGAGCGAACGCACCGGCGCGCGGGCCTGGGCGTCGGTAAAGAGAAACTCCTTGAGATAGCCCACCACATGACGCGGCTGGCCCCGCACCATGACCTGATCGGACGCCCCCGAAGCGGCAATCGTGGGATCGAGCGACAGGCTGTCCCAGAGGGTCGCATTGGGGTCAAGCGCGGCGCGGGCCTGATCGAAAACCGCAATGTTGAGGTTGGTGCCATGCGTAACGGTTCCGGTATCGGGCGCGATCTCACCGGTCAGCACCTTCAAAAGCGTGGTCTTGCCAACGCCATTGGGACCGACAAAGGCCACCCGATCGCCGCGCAGGATTCGCAGATCGAAGGGGCTGAAGAGGGTAGTCTCGCCATAGGATTTCGAGATCCCCTTGGCCTCGATCACCCGCTTGCCCGATTTCTGACCCGCCTCCAACGCCATCGCGGCGGTGCCTTGCCTGCGGATCATGTCGGCCCGGGTCTGGCGCAATTCGCCCAGGGCGCGCACCCGGCCCATATTGCGTTTGCGCCGGGCCGAGATGCCCTCGACCGCCCACCGCGCCTCGGATTTGATCTTGCGATCCAGCTTGTGGCGGGCCTGGTCCTCTTCCTCCCAGATCTTGTCGCGCCAATCCTCGAAGGCGGCAAAGCCCTTTTCCAGGCGGCGCACCTGGCCCCGGTCGATCCAGAGCGTGGCGCGGCTGAGCGCTTGCAGGAAAGCCCGGTCATGGCTGATCAGCACAAAGGCCGCGCGGGTTTCGCGCAGGCGTGCCTCGAGCCAGGTGATGGCCTCGATATCCAGATGGTTGGTCGGCTCATCGAGCAACATCAATTCGGGCGCTTCGGCCAGAAGCCGCGCCAGCGCCGCGCGCCGACGTTCGCCGCCCGATGCCGCCTCGGGCGTGGCGTCAAGCGTCAGTTTCAGCCCTTCGGCCACGGCCTCGACCTTCCAGGCCTCGGAGGCATCCAGATTCGCGGTCGCGTAGTCACCCAATGTGGCATAGCCTGCGAAATCGGGATCCTGTTCCATATAGCCGACGCTGACACCCGGCGAGAGCGTGCGCGCGCCGCTATCGGCCTCGACCAGCCCGGCCATCACCTTGAGAAGTGTGGATTTTCCCGATCCGTTGCGCCCGACCAGAGCCACCCGGTCGCCTTCATGGACAACCAGCCCAAGCCCGGAAAACACCGGCGGGCCGCCAAAGGTCAGCGAGATATCGGAGAGTTGTAAAAGAGGTGCGCGCGCCATGCCGGTCGAGTATGCTGGCACGGCCCGCGCGTCAAGCAGCGAGGAGCCGCCGGGGGCGAGACGCTATTGCCCCAACATCCAGTCCCCTTCCGGCCAGAAGGCATGAAAGGCAAAGGCGAACATCACGTCATGGGGCACGTCATTGCCGGCCGCGTCGCGCACCCGCACATTGCCGATATCGCGCCCTTCACCGATCCGGTTGGTATCGAGCGCCGATGACTGCCCCGCCCCCCAGGAGAGCGTCAGCCCGGCCTCGGTAATCTCACCCTCCTCAGACAGCCGGGTCAGCGGCCAGGCGGCTTCGCCCACGCGCACGACGCGCTCCAGCGGCGGCACATCATTTGGCGGGTTTTCACCATTATAAAGGAACGGCTGACGGGCGCTGTCATAACCGACATAAGGATTGGTGCCATAGGGTCTGCGCCAGTCGGGTTCATCCATCACCAGACCGTCAGGGTTTTGGTCAAGGTATAGCTGCCAGCCCACTGTCCAGGTCGGAACCAGATCCAGATCGGTGCCGGTCATCTCGCCGACAATGCCGCTGCCGATCGCCTGCTGCCACCAGCTTTCGGTCTCGCGATCATACATGATCAGGTTCGAGCTGAGCAATTTGCCACTGACGCCAAAGGACAACACATTGTCGCCGACCCGGCGGTCAAAGGTGACCGCGGAATTGCACAAGGGGCAGAATGTGACCGCGATGGGCACGCCACCGATCACGTCATTCACGATCTCATGCCAGGTCAGGTAACGCACCGGATAAGCGCGCGGCAGTTCGCCCTCGAGTCGCACGACGACCACAGGTTCGGTGGCATCCAGCCGGGTCTCGGCACTTGCCTCGATCATGCGCGGATCATCAAGCGCGGGAATGCCATCGCGCGGCGGACCGCCCGACATAATCTCCGAGAAATCGACGGATGTGCGGGAAAAATCGGTGTTGGGCCATTCGCGGGCCCATTGGGTCGGGTTGGCCATCGCAGGCAGGCTCAGGGCCAGCACAAGCCACAGGCTAAAAATTTGGCGCATCGGTTACCTCCGCAAAATATCATGCGGGCAACCCTGACAGAGGTGCAAAAAAAGAACAGCCCCGCTCACGCGAAGGTGCGCAGGGCTGATCAATCGTGAAGCGGGGCGGCAGGCCCTATTCGATGACCCGCATCGCCACGATCCTGTCGGGCTGGCCGATCACGGCCCCGTTGCGCCCGGCACCGCGTTTGATGGCCCGGACCACCTCCATGCCTTCGATGACCTGGCCCACCACGGTGTATTGGCCGTCCAGTTGCGGGGCCGCTTCGAACATGATGAAGAACTGCGAATTGGCGCTGTCGGGGTCCGCACTGCGGGCCATGCCAACGATGCCAGCCTCATAGCTGAGATCGGAAAACTCAGCCGGCAGGTCGTCATATTCCGAGCCACCGCGCCCTGCATAGCGCATATCCTGCCCAACGCGGCCAAATTCCACATCACCCGTTTGCGCCATGAACCCGTCGATCACGCGGTGAAACACCACGTCATCATAGGCCCCTTCGCGCGCCAGCGTCACGATGCGTTCGACATGCAGCGGCGCGACCTCTTCGAAGAGGTCAATCACGATGGTGCCCTCGGCCTCGCCGGTGACATCGATCTCGAGCGTGACGGCAGCGGCGGGCGTCGCCAGCAGCATCAGCGCCAGCGCCAGCCTACGCATCGGCGGCGACCTTGACGCTGATCATCTGATCGGGGCTCGCGGGCGGCTCGCCGCGGGTGATGGCATCGACATGATCCATGCCCGAAATCACCCGGCCATAGACGGTATATTGGCCATTCAGGAAATGATTGTCCTGGAAGTTGATGAAAAACTGGCTGTTGGCCGAATTGGGGTTGGCCGAACGCGCGGCACCGATGGTGCCCCGGTCATGCGGCAGCTTGGAGAACTCGGCCGGAAGGTCGGGCTTGTCGGAGCCGCCGGTGCCCGCACTGCGCAGGTTGAAATCCTTGGTCGCATTGCCATTGGCGACATCGCCGGTCTGGGCCATGAAGCCGTCGATCACGCGGTGAAAGACGACGCCGTCATAGGCCCCTTCGCGGGCCAGTTCCTTCATCCGGGCGCTGTGCTGCGGCGCGACATCGGCCAGCAGCTCGATCACGACCTGACCATTTTTCAGCTCGATCAGGATGGTGTTTTCGGGGTCTTTGATATCGGCCATCGGGCCCTCCTCATGCGCAAAATCGCGGGCACCCTAGTGGGGCGCGATGAAAAGGGAAAGGGGGCGGGCGGCGTTAACGGCCGTATTTCGCCATCAGGGCCAGATGAATGGCCGGCGGCACGAAATGGCGCACGTCGCCGCCAAGGCGGGCGATCTCCTTGACCAGCTTCGAGGCAATCGCCTGCCGTTCGGCATCGGCCATCAGAAAAATCGTATCAATGCCGGGATCCATCTTGCGGTTCATGCCGACCATCTGAAACTCATATTCGAAATCGGCCATGGCGCGCAGGCCACGCACGATGAATTGCGCCCCGACATCGCGGGCGCAATCAATCAGCAGGTTCTCGAACGGATGCGCCACGATCTCGGTGCCGGTGGCGCGCGACAGGCCCGCGCATTCGGCCTCGACCATGGCCAGGCGTTCCTCAAGCGAGAAAAGCGGCCCCTTGTCGCGGTTGATGGCCACGCCGATCACCAGCTTGTCGACCAGCGTGCAGGCGCGATGGATGATATCGACATGGCCAAGCGTGATCGGGTCGAAGGTGCCGGGATAGAGGGCGATGCGCATGGGGGCAGGCTCCGCTTTGAGGTTTGGGATCAGAGCGGGTCTCAGAACCCCTTGATCATGCTTTCCAGCGCTTCTTTTTCCATCGCAAGTTCCGCCAGCTGCGCCTTGACGACATCGCCGATCGAGATCAGGCCGACCATCTCGTCGCCCTCCATCACCGGCATGTGGCGGAACCGCCCCGACGTCATCTTGGCCAACACCTCGCCCGAGCCTTCCGACCGGGTGCAGGTAATGATCTCGGAGGTCATCACGTCATCGACCAGATCGGCCATGCATTGGGGCCCGCGTTTGCCCAATTCGCGCACGATATCGCGTTCGGACAGGATGCCCGCCACCTTTGACCCGTCGGGTGAGATCACGATGGCACCGAATTTGCGCTCGGACAGCAGCTTTGCGGCATCAGCCAGCGTCGAGCCCGGTGCCAGTGTCACCACACCTTCAGCCGATTTCATTTTCAAGATTTGCTGAACGAGCATGGGTCCGGTCTCCTCGGGTGGTAAATTGCCTGTGATCAGGGTTTCGACAGAATGGCGGACTGTCAAGGCGTTAGGGCCCTGCGATCTGCGCCTCCAGCCGTGTTATTTCGGCACGCAGGCCTGTTATTAGCGCCTCGGCAAAGCGGGTCAGCCGGTCCGAGCCGCGATCCGAGGCATGGCGCACCAGGTAAAAACTGCGCGTCAGGGCCACCGCATCGCGCAGGATCAGGCGCAATTCCGGGGCAAAGGGCATCGCGAAATCATGCACGATGCCGACGCCGCCCTGGGCGCGCAGCAGCATCAGCTGCACCGAGATCGAATTGGACGCCAGCTGCACCTGCGCCACGCCCAGTTCGGAGAGGTAATCCAGTTCCTTGTCGAAAATCATATCGGGGATATAGCCCACAACGGGGTGCGATTTGAGGTCAGCCAGATCCATGATATCCGGCGCGATGGTGCGCGGGGCGGCCAGATGCAGGTGATAATCGGCCACTTTCTGCACCGTCAGACGGCCGGTTTGCGGCGGGCTGACAGTCAGCGCCATATCGGCCTCGCGCTTGGACAGGTTCACCACGCGCGGCAGCGCCAGGATCTGGATCTCGAGATCGGGGTTGGCGGCGTGGATGCGGGCACAAACCTGCGGCAACAGGAAATTCGCCGCCCCGTCCGGGGCCCCGATACGGATCGAGCCCGCCAGCCCGGCCCCCATGCCGGTCACCGCGCCGACGCCTGTGGCCAGCGCGCTTTCGGCGGCCTCGGCCGGGTCCAAAAGGCGTGTGCCCGCCTCGGTCAGCATGTAGCCCTGTGGCGATTTGGCGAAAAGCG
>CAXBGQ010000035.1:0-14898 GCA_963975135.1 uncultured Nioella sp.
GACACCCTATCCCTGGTTCGCCTGCTCGACATAGATCCGCAACTCCTCGGCCTCGCGCCGGGCCTCGCGCAGCCCATCCATCGCAGCGCGCAATTCGGCCTCGGTCTGGGTGATCTGGTTGGTCAGCTCGGCCTCGCGATGTTGCAGATAGGTAATCGCCTGATCACGGGTTTCCTCGGCGTCATGCAGGGCTTGTGCCATCTCCTCCAACTCGTTCATGTCGACACCCGACACCCGCGTCAGTTTATGAACCAGCCAGTTGCAGAACCAGCCAAGCGCGAAGGCCACAAACAGGATGATCGCAATCACCACGATGAATTCGGTCCGGTTCATTCGGTGTTTTCCTCTGTTTGTGTCGGTGCAAGACCGGTCGGGCGCATCACCGGGCGGCGGGCATTGGCCAGCATTTCGGCGCGCTCGGCGGCGGCCTCGATCAAATCGCGCTGGCGGATATCGGTCAGCAGCATGAACTCAATGCGCCGGTTTTCCTCGCGCCCCGCCTCGGTTTCGTTATCCGCGATGGGCCGGGTCTCGCCATAGCCCTCTGCGGTCAGGTTCGTGGTCAGCACCCGGCGCGCCAAAAGACCGTTCAGCACCGCGTCGGCGCGGGCCTGGCTGAGGTTCAGGTTCATTTCTTCGCGTCCCTGCGCGTCGGTATGGCCGCCGATCTCGAACTCGACACTGGAACATTCGCGAAGGATCTCGGCCAACTCATCCAGAATCTCGCCCGCGCTCGCGTTGATCTCGATCGAACCGGCGTCAAAAGAAATCTTGCGCTCTGCCTGCACCGCGTTGATGCGGTCCAGACATTGCTGCGGCGACAACTCTCCGCTCACCGGGTCGAGGCTGGACATGTAGGCCACGTCGATCTCGAAACTGGCGGCCGCGCCCAAATGCTGCGCCAAAAGCCGCGACAACTCTGACGTGGTCTCTTCGCTGCCGGAACTGCCACGCAGGATCAGATTATCGGGTTCAACGATCAACGATCCGTGGTGGATGTTTGACAATCCCTCCAGGCCCGCCAGCACCCTCAGCGGCCAACCTTCGGGCAGGTCGGGATCGGTGCGGGTGGCAAGATAGGTGTTCTGACGCCCAAAGAGCGCATTGGCATAGGCCAGCACGGCCGCCGAGACCCGATCATCGGGCAGGCGGCCGCGCAGTTGCACGTATCCTTCCGGGCTGCGTGTGGCAGTGAATGTCGGCGGGCCTTCCACGGCGTCGCTCGCGGAAGGGGGGTCGGGCAGCACCGCATGCAGCGAAAACACCTCCGGCAAAGCTGCGTCAAGTTCCCCGATCACGGTGTCAAAAAGCGAGGCGGACGTGCCCTCAGCGGCTACCAGCGTTACATCGGCATCGGCGAATGTCAGCGTGCCACCCTCCAGCCGACCCATCGCCGCCAGGGCCACCTCGACCGCATCGGCCCAACGCGGCGACGGAACGCCCAGGCCGATCACGCAGGTCGCCTCACCGGTCAGCCCGGCGGTCGCGGCGGCGGCCAGAATGCGCGCACGATCCTCGACCGTTCCGGCGGAACAGGCCTCGAACCGATGCGCGCCATCGGCCACGACATAGCGCAGGGTGAAAGGTGTGATCACCGGGCGCGGGGCCGAGATGTCCATCACCAGCTCGATGTCATCAGGCCGGTTTTCTTCCAGAAAGCTTTGCCACCCGGCCCGTTCGGCAGGCGTGGTCGCAACCGCCTCGACCACCACGCGCCCGGCAAGGACCGAGACCTTGGAACGCGGCAATTCGCTCAGCGCCAGCAGGCCAAAGCGCACCGCGGTGTCCCATCCCTGCGGCACCGGAAAATCGGCGGTTTCGACCATATTGGCGACATCCAGCCCAGCGGTGATATCGGAAATGCCATCGGTCAGCCGATCGGCCCCTTCCGCGCCCGGGATCAGGCCAATCAGCGACACGCCATCGCCGTTGCGCAGCATCTCGATCGAAAAGACCGGCGCGATGATACCCTCGGGATCCAGAACGGTCATTTCATCGACCACGCGGTCGCTGTCGACCACGGCCCCGGCGCGGCGCATGGCGCGGAACCGGGTCGCTTCATCGGGGGCCTCTCCGCTCAGAAACACCTGTAGACCGTCGGCTGTGATTCCAACCCAATCCAGGCCCTCCTCGCGCATGGCAAAAGACAGGTCCGCGACGGATTGACGTTCGACCGTGCCGGCGGCCAGCAAAGCAACGCCCAGGCTCAGCAAAGCGGCCAGTGCGAATGCCCCGAGGGCCGCGAAAGTGGTTCTGATGCGCATCCGTTTGACCATGCCTCAGTTCTTGTTGCCAGAGGCAGATACCCGCTCGGCGAGAAACGTTCAATCACACCAGCGCAGCAAGGGCGAAAAATAGCGCAACGATCAGCCCGGAATCGCGGTTGGCGCGGAAAAGCCGCAGGCAGTTTTCCGGGTCGGCCGTATCAAGCTGACCCAGTTGCCAGACCAGGTGCCAGCCGAAGCCCCAGGCCCCGGCAATGGCGATGACCATGGCAAGGATGCCAGCAGAGGCCGGCAGCGCGGTGATAATAGCCCCGGCCATGAGAAGGACCGCAGCGACCAAAAAGCCGCGCAACCAGGCCTTGCTGTTGTCGCCAAAGAGCCGCGCGGTTGATTTCACGCCGATCAACGCGTCATCCTCGGTATCCTGATAGGCGTAAATGGTGTCGTAAAAGAGCGTCCAGGCGATGCCCGCCAGATAGAGCAGCACGGGGGCCAGGCTGAGGCTGCCGGTATGGGCCACCCAGGCCAGCAGCGCGCCCCAATTGAACGCGATGCCCAGAAAGACCTGCGGCCACCAGGTAAAGCGTTTGGCGAAAGGATAGATCGCAACCGGGATCAGCGCGGCAAACCCCAGGGCGATGGCGGCGGTGTTGAAGGTCAGCAGGATGGCAAGGGCTGCCAGGCATTGCAGGATCAGCCAGAGCAGCGCCTGGGTCACGCTGACCTGCCCCGACGGAATCGGACGCGACCGGGTGCGCGCCACGGCGGCATCGATATTCCGGTCGGTGATGTCGTTCCAGGTGCAGCCCGCGCCGCGCATCAGGACCGCGCCGATACCGGTGCCCGCGATGATCCACAGATCGAACCAGCGCGGACCGCCGGCGGCGGCGGCCAGTAGCACACCCCACCAGCAGGGCAGAGCCAACAGCCAGCTGCCGATGGGGCGGTCGGCGCGGCTGAGCCGCAGATAGGGGCGCGACCACCCGGGGGCGTGGCGGTCCACCCAATTGCCCCGCACGGCATCGGCCACCTGGCCCTCTGGCGTTTCATCAATCCCGGTCATATGGTCCGCCCCATGTCGTCGAAAGCCAAAATCCGTCTCTACGTAGAGCATCCGCTTGGGGTGGCGCAAAGGGTTCCTCTGTCGCGGGATCAGGCGCATTACCTGTTTGGCGTGATGCGACAGGGGCCCGGCGGGCGCGTGGCGCTTTTCAACGGGTCGGATGGCGAATGGCAGGCCGAGATTGTCGAGGCGGCAAAACGCGGCGGTGTTCTGGAATGCCGGACGCAAAGCGCGCCGCAGGCGATGCCGCCCGATCTGTGGCTGCTCTTTGCCCCGATCAAGAAGGCGCGCACCGATTTCGTCGTCGAAAAAGCCGCCGAGATGGGGGCCGCGCGGGTGCTGCCGGTGCAGACCGATTTCACCAATGCCGAACGGATAAGGCAGGACCGATTGCAGGCGCATGCGGTTGAGGCCGCCGAGCAATGCGGCGGCGTCTATGTGCCGCCGGTTGAAAGGCTGCAAAAGCTGGACAGGCTACTGGCGGACTGGCCCGAGACGCGCGCGCTGATCTTCTGCGATGAGGGCTTGGCGGGCGGCTCCTCGCCCCTTGCGGCGCTCCTCGCCGGTGGGCGCGGCGAGGACATCCGCAAGGATGGAGGAGCGGCCATCCTGATCGGTCCCGAAGGCGGGTTTTCCGATGCCGAGCGGGCCCGTTTGCGGGCCATGCCGCAGGCCATACCTATCGCGCTTGGTCCCCGCATCCTGCGCGCCGATACCGCCGCCGTGGCCGCGCTGACGCTGTTTCAGATCACAAGGGGCGATTGGTGAGCGGGTTTTTCCGCCCCGAGGCCGTGGCCATCGTCACGCGCTGGCGCGAGGCGCTGATTGCGGTGGGCGTTGGTATTCTGGGTCTCTGGATCGCGCTGCGTCCCGGCCCCATCGTCTCTGGCTTTGGTTATGCCCTGACTGCGTTTGGTGTGATCCTGTTGATCCTGGCGCTGCGCCGTATCCGGTTTGCGCGCGCGGGCGATGGCCCCGGCGTGGTGACGCTGGATGAGGGCCGCATCGCGTATCTGGGGCCCTACTATGGCGGCACGGTCGCGGTGCAGGATCTGACCCGGCTGGCGTTGCGCCGTGGCGATGATGGCGCGTCGAACTGGGTGCTGGCTCATCCCGAGGGTGTGCTGGTCATTCCCACCAATGCCGTCGGGGCGGATGTGTTGTTTGATGCCTTCACCACGCTGCCCGGCCTGAACATGGCCCATCTGCTGCGCACCCTGAATGCGGACGCCCCCGGCACGGTCACGCTTTGGTCAGCACAGGACCGCCCGGCCTTGACTTGACCGCCCGGCGGGGTCAGGGATTGGCCCCGGAAATCTGCCCATACCACCCGCGAAAGGTCGCACTCCCATGTCCATCCCCCAATCCGGCGGCGGCCCCATCGAACGGCACGAGCAACTGGCGGGCTATCTGGCCGATGGCTGCAAGCCGAAAGCCGATTGGCGCATCGGGACCGAGCATGAGAAGTTTGGCTATTGCAAGGACACGCTGAAGCCGCTGCCGTTTGAGGGCAAACGGTCCATCGTGGCGGTGTTGTCGGGGCTGCGGGATCGCCATGGCTGGTCTGAGGTGCGCGAGGCCGGGCATCTGATCGGGCTGGAAAAGGACGGGGCCAATGTGTCGCTTGAACCGGGCGGCGCACTGGAGCTGTCGGGCGCACCGCTGGAGACGATCCACGCCACCTGTGACGAGGTCAACACCCATCTGCGCGAAGTGAAAGACATCGCCGACGAGATCGGGGTGGGCTTCATCGGGCTGGGGGCGGCTCCGATCTGGACGCATGACGAGATGCCCTTGATGCCCAAGGGGCGCTACAAACTGATGGATGCCTATATGGGCAGGGTCGGCACCATGGGGCGGGTGATGATGCGGCGCACCTGCACAGTGCAGGTCAATATCGATTTCGCCTCTGAGGCCGACATGGTGCAAAAGCTGCGCGTGGCGCTGGCGCTGCAACCGGTGGCCACCGCGCTCTTTGCCAATTCGCCGTTTTTCGAGGGCAAGGTGAACGGCCATAAATCCTGGCGCTCCCGCGTCTGGCGCGATCTGGATCCTGCCCGCACCGGCATGTTGCCTTTCGTGTTCGAGGAGGGTTTCGGGTTCGAGGCCTATGCGCAATACGCGCTGGATGTGCCGATGTATTTCGTCTATCGCGACGGCAAATATATCGACGCTTTGGGCATGTCGTTTCGCGATTTCCTCGATGGCAAACTGCCCGCGCTGCCCGGCGAAACCCCGACGTTGAGCGATTGGGCCGATCACCTGACCACGGCTTTCCCCGAGGCACGGATCAAGAAATACATGGAGATGCGCGGGGCCGATGGCGGGCCGTGGCGGCGGCTCTGTGCCTTGCCTGCCTTCTGGGTTGGTCTGACCTACGAACAATCGGCGCTGGATGCGGCATGGGATCTGGTCAAGGGCTGGGATGCCGAAACGCGTGAGGCATTGCGCGTTGCGGCATCGGTCGATGGCTTGCAGGCCGAAACCCATGGTATAAAGATGCTGGATCTGGCGACCCAGGTGGTCGAGATCGCCGAACACGGGCTTGCCACCCGCGCCCGCCCCGGTGCCGGCGGGCTGGTGCCCGACGAGACGCATTTCCTGAACGCGCTGAAGGAAAGCCTGGATACCGGACAGACCCCCGCCGATGAGCTGCTGGAGCAATATCATGGCGACTGGAATGGCGACCTGACCCGGATTTTTTCAGAATACAGTTATTGAGCCATGACCCTGAGCCACATCACCTTTGTCTGCGCCGATCCCGACCGGATGGAAGAAGTTCTGATCAAGGTTCTGAAGGCGCGCAAAATCTATGACAGCGGCGCGGGCGGCTATTCGCTGTCGCCGGAACGGTTCTACGATATCGGCGGCGTCTGGGTCGCGGTGATGCAGGGCGCGGCTCTGACTGAGCGCAGCTATAATCACGTCGCGTTCTGGGTCGATGAGGAAGAGCTGGAAGAACGGCTGGCCGAGATCGCGGCGCTGGGGCTTGAGGTTCTGCCGGGGCGCAAGCGGGTCGCGGGGGAAGGGCAGTCGATTTATTTCTACGGGCCGGACGGGCATCTGATCGAGCTGCATTCCGGCACCTTGGCGGACCGGCTGGCCCGCTACCGGCAGGGCGGTTGAGCCGGGGTTAAAACCTCAGGACTTGCCGCCGATCCGGGGTTCCTCGCCGCGCATCAGCCGCTTGATATTGGCGTCATGGCGGACAAAGACCAGCGCCGCCAGCAATGCGGTGACCAGCCCCGCCTGTGGCATCCCCAGCAGGTTGATCCAGACCGGGGCCATGGCGGCAGCCACCAGCGCCGAAAGCGACGAGATGCGGGAGATCGCGGCGGTTGCGGCCCAGGTCAGGCAGGCGGCAATGCCCGCGGGCCAAAAGAGGACCAGCAGCGTGCCCAGAAACGTGGCCACGCCCTTGCCGCCCTTGAAGCCCAGAAAGACCGGAAAGCAATGGCCAAGGAATGCGGCAAGCCCGGCGATCTGGGCGGCGTCCTCGGCCAAGAGCGCGCGCGCCAGCAGCACCGCGAGGCCGCCTTTGCCCGCATCCAGCAACAGCGTCAGGAAAGCCGCCGGGCGGTTGCCGGTGCGCAGCACATTGGTGGCCCCGATATTGCCCGATCCGATCTGACGGACATCGCCAAGTCCGAAGGCGCGCGCAATCACGAGACCAAAGGGAACCGAGCCAAGCAGATAGGCGGCAAGCGCGGCGAGGCCCATCAGGGCGGCGGAGGTTTCCAGAACCGGGATCATTGGTTTGCCCTTTCATAGACAATGGCACCGGCCACGAGGGTCAATGCCACCCGGCCCTCCATCCGCATGCCGTCAAAGGGCGTGTTCTTGGATTTGGAGCGCAGCGTGGCGCGGTCCATCACAAAGGGTGCGTCCGGGTCAAAGAGGACCAGATCGGCGGGCGCACCGACGGCCAGCCGACCGGCGGGCAGGCCGAGCCGTTTGGCGGGGTTCAGCGCCATGGCGCGGAAAAGCTGGGGCAGGGTCAACTGACCGGAATGGTAGAGGCGCAGCGCGGCGGGCAGCAGCGTTTCCAGCGCCACGGCCCCGGATGCGGCGGCCTCATAGGGCAGGCGTTTGCTTTCCTCATCCTGCGGCGTGTGCATCGAGGATATGATGTCGATCAGACCGGTGCCAACGGCTTCGACCATCGCCATGCGATCATCCTCGGCCCGCAGCGGCGGCTTTACCTTGAAGAAGGTGCGGTAATCGCCAACGTCGAATTCGTTCAGTGTCAGGTGGTGGATCGAGATTCCGGCGGTGACGTCGAGCCCCGCCTCCTTGGCGCGGGTCAGCGCGGGCAGGGCTGCGGCGGTGGTGATCTGATCGGCGTGATAGCGGGCACCGGTCATCTCGACCAGCGCGAGGTCACGTTCCAGCCCGATCCGTTCGGCCATCGGCGACACCGCGGGCAGGCCCTTGAGCGAAGCGAATTTGCCCGAGGTAACAGCGGCCCCGGCAGAGAGGTCCGGATCCTGCGGGTGCGCGATGATCAGCGCCCCCAAAGCGCGGGCATAGGTCATGGCGCGGGCAAACACCTTGGGGTCGCGCAGGACGTGATCGCAATCGGTAAAGGCGGCGGCCCCGGCATCCTGCAGAAAACCGATCTCGGTCATTTCGCGGCCCGCGCGTGCCTTGGTCAGCGCCGCCATCGGCAGCATGTGGACGGCGGCCACCTCGGCCCCGCGGCGTTTGACGAATTCCAGCACTTCGGGCGTGTCCAGCGCGGGCGTGGTATCGGGCCGGGTGACCATGGTGGTGACGCCGCCCGCCGCCGCCGCCAGCCCGGCGGTGCGGATGCTTTCCTTGTGCCGCTCGCCCGGCTCGCAAGTCTTGACGCCGATATCGACGATACCGGGGGCCAGCGCCTGACCGGCGCAGTCGATGCGGGTCGCGGGCTGCTCCTCCAGCCTTTGCGGGCTGTCCTCGCTGCGTGCGGCAATCACGCCGTTTTCGATCAGCAGCCATCCGGGGCGGTCGGTGCCTGCCTCC
The DNA here is from genome assembly GCA_963975135.1 of uncultured Nioella sp. Classification (GTDB taxonomy): domain Bacteria; phylum Pseudomonadota; class Alphaproteobacteria; order Rhodobacterales; family Rhodobacteraceae; genus Alterinioella. Next base: position 8,293 of record CAXBGQ010000035.1, read on the forward strand.
GGGTCGATCAGACGGGCGTTTTCCAGCAGCAAGGTCATGGTGTGTCGGTCCTTTTCTGCGACCTGCGGGCATCGCCCCGCCTGGTGGCCAGGATGTCGCGGATCGGTTCGAGATGCCCGTGATCGATCATGCCGCCAGCCTTGCCATTGCGGCCTCGATCCGGGCCGCCACGCCCGCGCGATCGGCCATGTATTTCATCAGATGCTTGTCGCCCGACAGGGTGATCAGCTGCACGGCGCTTCCAAGCGTGCGGACCCTGGCGATGTCATCCAGCCGGATACGGCGGTTATCGGGGCCGGTGATCTCGGTTTCGGTCAAGACCCATTCGGCGGTCGCCTCATCCGATGCCAGATAGAATGCCCGCACCGCGACGGCAAAGAGCCCGCCCAAGGCACCGGTCCAGATATCGGGGTTGCCCATGGCCCACAGGATGCCCATGCCGATGGCCATCGCTATGGCGGCCAGCCAGGCGTGGTCGCGCCAATAGGTCATGCGGTCGGCGCGGAAGATCGTTGCGGTCTCAGACATGGGCGGCTCCCTGTTCGGCGCGCTCCGCCCGCAGATTCTGCGCCAGCAAGTCCATCGCGGCCATGCGGACGGCGACGCCCATTTCTACCTGCTCCTGAATGACGGAACGGTTGATGTCATCGGCCAATGTGCCGTCGATCTCGACGCCTCGGTTCATCGGGCCGGGATGCATCACGATGGCGTCGGGTTTGGCATGGCCCAGTTTCTCGGCATCCAGACCGTAGCGGTGGTAATACTCGCGCTCGGACGGGATAAACCCGCCATCCATGCGTTCCTTTTGCAGCCGCAGCATCATCACCACATCCGATCCCTCCAGCCCCTTGCGCATGTCATCATAGACCTCGACCCCCCAATCGGCGACACCTGCGGGCATCAGCGTCGGTGGGCCGACCAGCTTGACCCGGTTCTCCATCTTGCCAAGCAGCAGGATATTGGATCGCGCCACGCGGCTATGGGCGATATCGCCGCAAATGGCGATGTTGAGACGATGCAGCCGCCCCTTGGCGCGGCGGATGGTCAGCGCGTCCAGCAGCGCCTGCGTGGGATGTTCATGACGCCCGTCGCCCGCGTTCAGAACCGCGCAGTTGACCTTTTCCGCCAGCAGGTTCACCGCGCCGGAATGCGGGTGGCGCACGACCAGCAGATCGGGATGCATCGCATTGAGCGTCAGCGCCGTGTCGATCAGCGTCTCGCCCTTTTTGACCGAACTGGTCTGCATGGCCATGTTCATCACATCGGCCCCGAGCCGCTTGCCCGCGATCTCGAAACTGGCCTGGGTGCGGGTCGAGTTCTCGAAAAACATGTTGATCTGGGTCAGCCCGGCCAGCGCGGTGGAGCTTTTGGCGGCGCTGCGCTCCATCTCGGCATAGCGGTCGGCGAGGTCCAATATGGTGGTGATCTCGGCGGGGTCCAGCGGCTCGATGCCCAGAAGGTGACGTTTGGAAAATGTCATGGCCGCGCTCCGAACCGGTTTCAGCGCTTATAGGAACAAGCCGGGGGGCGGACAAGATGGGGCGCGCTGGCGCGGGTTGCCCGGTAACGGCCGCGCCGGATCGTGCCAGACGCCGCAACGGGAGGGGAAGGCTGCTAGAGCGTTTTCTCAAACAGGACCTTTGCCCCTTGGCTGCCCGTTTCCTTCCACCCCAGCCGGGCATAGAAGCGCCTTGTTTCCAACAGTTTCTCGTGCGTCGAGAGGATCAGTCGGCCATAGCCCGCGTCACGCGCCGCCGTCTCGGCCCGTGTCATGAGGGCGCGACCGATGCCCTGGCCGGCACCATCCGGGGCCACGGCAATGTTTTCGATCTTTGCCGTTTCGCCGAGGCGCAGGATAATGCCGCCCACGATCCCCGCCGCCGTTTCTGCGACATAGACCGGGGTCTCGGCGATGGCCTCGGCCACGCCCTCCGAAACCGGGGGCAGAGACAGGCCACGCCCGGCATAAACGGCATAAGCCGCGTCAATGGCGCGGGTCAGCGCTGCGGCGTCGGCGGGTCGGGCGGGGCGGATCACGGGTTTGCGCATGGCCACCAGCATGTCGGCCATTGTCCTTGCCTGCAAGCGCGCCTAGCTTGGGGCCCATGGATCCGGCACAAGATTTTCATCATCTGAAGGCCCTGCTGGAATGGCAGGTGGAACTGGGGGCCGATGAGGCCATCGGCGACACCCCCGTCAATCGCTACGAGCTGCCGGAAAAGCCACCTGCCGCACGCCCCGTGGCCGATGCGCAAGCACCGGCGGGTCCGGCGGCGAAGGCCGAGGTCGACCCGGTGGTTGTGGCGCGGCAGGCGGCGGCGCGGGCCGACAGCCTGACCGCCCTGCACGCCGAGATGGAGGGGTTCGCGCATTGCGACCTGCGTCTGGGGGCCCGCAATCTGGTCTTTGCCGATGGCAACCCGGCGGCCCGCGTGATGATCGTTGGCGAAGCGCCGGGCCGGGACGAAGATCGTGAGGGGCGGCCCTTTGTCGGGCGGGCGGGGCAGTTGCTGGACCGGATGTTTGCCGCCATCGATATGGGGCGGGCGCATGCCGAAGCCGGTCAAGCGCTCTATATCACCAATATCCTGCCCTGGCGGCCGCCGCAGAATCGCGACCCGACGCTGGCGGAAATGAACATGATGCTGCCTTTCGTGAAGCGCCATATCGAACTGGCCGCGCCCGAGATCGTCATTCTGATGGGCAACATCGCCTGTCAGGCGCTGATCGGGCAGCGCGGCATCACCCGGCTGCGCGGCAAATGGGTTGAGGTGCAGGGGCGTCCGGCCTTGCCGATGGTGCACCCTGCCGGGTTGTTGCGCAATCCAATCATGAAGCGCGAGGCCTGGGCCGATCTTTTGGCGCTGAAGGCGCGTCTGGAGGGGTAGATGCGCATCCTGGCCTTTTCCGACCTGCATCATGCTCGCGCCCGCGCCGCCGATATCGTGACCGCCAGCGAAGGTGCCGATTTGGTCATCGGAGCGGGAGATTTCTGCAATATGCGGCAGGATCTGGCGGGCGCGATGGCGTCGCTGTCGGGGATCGCCGCGCCGATGGTCGTGGTGCCGGGCAATGCCGAAAGCGCCGAGGAATTGCGCGCGGCGGCCCCCGATGGCGTCACCGTGCTGCATGGGCAGGGGGCCGAGATTGGCGGGCTCAACCTCTTTGGCCTGGGATATGGCGTGCCCGAAACGCCCTTTGGCGCGTGGTCCTGTGACTTGGGCGAGGCGGCGGCGGCGGCAATGCTGGCCGCCTGTTCCGCCGCCGATATCCTGATCACCCATTCGCCGCCCAAGGGCGTGGGTGACGTGACCTCGGGCGGGATATCGGTCGGCTCGACCGCCATCCGGGATGCCATTTTGCGCGTTCAGCCTGCGTTGGCGCTGTGCGGGCATATCCATGACAGTTGGGGCGCGGAAGGCCGGATCGGGGCCACGCGCGTTGTCAATCTGGGGCCAACCGTGCATTGGTTCGAGGCGAGCGCATGAAGGCGCTGCTGGCCCTTTCCCTGATGGCCGCGCCAGCGCTGGCGGACCCTTTGGGGCTGGTCGATTACAACGCCGTGATCGCCGCGAATCTTTCCGATGCCGAGGATATCGGTATTGACCGCCGCGCCATTGCACTGCCGGGCGGCGTTGTCCTGATCATCGGGCCCGATGACGCGCTCATCACCACCCGCGACCCGGAGGAGGCGCTGGGATGCCTGACGGACCGGCTGGCGCGCCTCAATGCCGCCGCCCGCATCTGCCCCGGTGTGATGACGCCGGGACAGGCCGATGGGGTGGACAGCGCGGTGGCGGCCCTGATCCCGGTCTATGCGGCGGGGGTTCTGCCCGAACCTGTGCCCGAGGTGGAGGTTGCGGCGCGCTATGATCTGCTGGTGCAAAGCCACCTGCGCGGCCCCGCCATCTGCGACCTTTCCCCCGATGCCGGTTTCCTGCTGAATTTTGTAAATACCGAGGACGGGCGCGGTTGGCTCGCTGACACTCTGGCCACCCCGCGCCTGCCCGTCGCCGCCCCCTGTTTCTGAGACCAAACACCGTCTGAACCTTGTCGTCCCTTAACCTCCGAAGGCCGCAGCCCTATGACCCGACTGGATATGACCCGTGATTTCATCCCCGTCCGCATCGCCGTGCTGGCCGTATCCGATACCCGTAGCCTGGCCGAGGATAAATCGGGCGATCTGTTGCAGGCGCTTTTGCAGGAGGCCGGGCATATTCTTGCTGCCCGCAAAATGCTGCGCGATGAACGGGCCGAAATCGCCGATCAGCTGCGCGCCTGGTGCGCCGACCCCGAAATTGACGTGATCCTCACCACCGGCGGCACCGGGTTGACGGGCCGCGATGTGACGGTCGAGGCGCATCGCGATGTCTATGAAAAGGAAATCGAAGCCTTCGCCACGGTTTTTACCATGGTTTCCTACCAGAAGATCGGCACATCGGCGGTGCAGTCGCGCGCCACGGGCGGCGTGGCCAACGGCACATACCTCTTTGCCTTGCCCGGAAGCCGTGGGGCCTGCAAGGATGCCTGGGACGAAATCCTGCAATGGCAGCTCGATTACCGGCACATGCCGTGCAATTTCGTCGAGATATTTCCGCGCCTGAATGAACATGAGCGACGGAAATAGCGCGCCCGCTCGTGCAAGCTTTACTTGGCCCGGTCGCGGCTTGGCCCTATCTATATCGTGATCCGGTTGCCAAAGGTCTGGCCCAATGCGTTTTTTCCGCCGCTCCCTTGCGGGGCTGTTTCTGATTTCCCTGACGGTCGCGCTGCTGGCGATGGCCGGAAATATGGTGTGGAGCGCGCTGCAATCGCGCTGGGCCGATGCGGGCCGCCCGGGCGAGGTGCGCGAACGCGTGTTCACAGCCGAGGTGCAGATGTTGCAGCCGGTCAATACCGTGCCGATCCTGACCGCGTTTGGCGAGATCCGGTCGCGCCGGTCGCTGGAATTGCGCGCGCCCGCCGCCGGCACGGTGCTGGAACTGGCCGACGGGTTCGAGGATGGCGGCGCGGTCGCCGAGGGTCAGCTTTTGCTGCGCATCGACCCGGCCGAGGCGATGTCGGCGCGCGACGTGGCCGCAACCGATCTGCGCGAGGCCGAAGGCAATCTGCGTGAGGCCGAAGCGTCGGTCATTCTGGCGCGCGAGGACGTGGCGGGTGCACAGGCGCAGGCCGATCTGCGCGCGCGCGCCATGGATCGTCAACGCGACCTGCTGGAACGCGGCGTCGGATCGGCGGCGTCGCTGGAAACCGCCGAACTGGCCGCTGCCAGCGCCAATCAGGCGGTGCTGTCGCGCCGTCAGGCATTGGCGCAGGCGACGGCACGGCTGGATCAGACCGGCACATTGGTGGAGCGCCGCCAGATCAGCCTGGCGGAAGCCGAGCTGCGGGCCGAATTTGCCGGGGTTCTGGCCGATGTCTCGGTGGTGCAGGGCCGTCTTGTCAACCGCAACGAACAGGTTGCGCGCCTGATCGATGCCGCCGCACTTGAGGTCTCGTTCCGTGTTTCGACCGCGCAATATGCCCGGCTTTTGGCCGAGGATGGCAGCCTGCCACGCGCCGATGTCACCGTGGTGCTGGATGTGCTTGGCGTCGACATCACCGCCCCCGCGCGCCTGACCCGCGAAAGCGGCGCGGTGCAGGAGGGGCAATCGGGTCGGCTGCTCTATGCCGAATTGCTTCAGACGCGCGGCTTTCGGGCCGGTGATTTCGTGACGGTCGCATTGCAGGAGCCGGAACTGCAATCGGTGGCCCTGTTGCCCGCCACTGCGCTCGATGCCGAAAACCGGGTGCTCGTGCTGGGCGACGATGACCGGCTGGAGGAGGCGCAGGTGACGCTGCTGCGGCGTCAGGGCGATAATGTGATCATCCGCGCGCCGCCGCTTTATGGCCGCGAGGTGGTGGTGGCGCGGTCGCCGGTTCTGGGCGCGGGCATCCGCATCAGCCCGCTGCGCCCCGACGCTGCCGCCGCTGCGCCCGCCGCGCCTGAAACCATCGCGCTGGACCCTGATCGGCGCGCCCGCCTGATCGCCTTTGTCGAGGGCAACAATTTCATCCCCGAAGATGTCCGGGCGCGGATGCTGATGCAATTGAACGAGGATGAAGTGCCGTTGCGCATGGTCACCCGGATCGAAAGCCGGATGGGCGGATGAGGGCGCTTCCCGAAAAAGCCGGCGGCGTGCTGTCCTATTTCACGCGCCACCGGACCGCGGCCAACCTGTTGCTGGTGGTGCTGATCGTTGCCGGGCTGGTGACCTTCCCGCGGATGCGGGCGCAGTTTTTCCCAGATGTCGTGGTCGATAATATCAGCGTTTCGGTGGGCTGGACCGGGGCAGGTGCGGAAGATGTCGACCGGGCGATTGTCGCGGTGCTGGAGCCCGCGCTTTTGTCGGTTGAAGGCGTGTCCGAAAGCAGCGCCACATCGCGCGAGGGGCGGGCCTCGATCCGGCTGGAGTTTGAACCAGGCTGGGATATGGGCCGCGCCGCCGATGATGTGCAGGTGGCGGTCGATGCGGTCACGACCTTGCCCGAGGATGCCGATGAACCCGTGGTGCGGCGCGGCGTCTGGCGCGACCGGGTCACCGGCATCCTCGGGCAAGGTCGTGA
>CAXBGQ010000036.1:0-14841 GCA_963975135.1 uncultured Nioella sp.
TACCATGCGCGCGCGGCGGCGGAACGGGTCGAGCGAGCGTTGGTCGAGGAACTGGGGGCCACGCTGTCGCCCGAGGCCAGCCTGGTTGTGAAAGTGCGGATCGAGGATGATCTGTGCACGATCAGCGTCGATAGCACCGGCGCGGCGCTGCATATTCGTGGCCACAAGGAGTTTGTCGGCAAGGCCCCGATGCGCGAAAACCTGGCGGCGCTGTTTCTGGCCGAATGCGGCTTTGAGGGGACGGAGCCGGTGGTCGATCCGATGTGCGGCTCGGGCACCTTCGTGATCGAGGCCGCCGAGATTGCGGCAGGCCTGCAACCGGGGCGGTCGCGGCGCTTTGCCTTTGAGGATCTGGCCAGTTTCGATGCCACCGCTTGGGCTGCGATGAAACGCGATGTCACGCCCGCGGGGCCGGTGCGGTTTTACGGCTTTGACCGCGACGATGGCGCGATACGCGGGGCCACGGCCAATGCAGAACGGGCGGGCGTTGCCGGTGTGACCGCGTTCCGGCGGCAGGCGATCAGCGATCTGACCCCGCCCGACGGCCCGCCCGGTCTGGTCATCGTGAACCCGCCCTATGGGGCGCGGATCGGCAACCGCAAGCTCTTGTTCTCGCTCTATGGTGCATTGGGTAAGACCCTGGCCGACCGGTTCGCCGGCTGGCGCGTCGGGCTGGTGACCAGCGATGGCGGGTTGGCGAAGGCGACCGGGTTGCCATGGCAACCTGCGGGCAAGGCGGTGAGCTTTGGCGGGCTGAAAGTGACGCTGTGGCGGACGGGCGTGCTCTAGCCCGGCGCGTTGGGGTTGATCGCCTGTTGCCAGGTTTCCACCGCCTCGACCGGGTAGATCAGCATCAGCGTGGTGAGCGTCAGGCTGTCGCGCGCGATGAGGGCGGCGGAGATCTCAAAGAGGGCGATCATGGCGAGGGCCCATGTCGTGCGCAGGGCATGCGCGGTGAAAAACCCGGCCAGCATCCAGACGTAATCGGCCACCGCATTGAGGACAGAATCGCCGACATAGCCCTGATTGATCGTGGTGGCGCGGAAAAGACCCAGCACCCATTCGGTATGCTCGATAATCTCCCACGCGACGCCGATGACGATGGCAATGGCAAAGAGAAAGGAAAACGCGACCCGCGCAAAAAAGAGCCTGCCGATGACAATGATAAGAACGCCGGTCAGAATGTGGCTGAGCGTATACCAATCCGCGATATGCTGGGAATTGCCGCTGGCGAATATCGACCCGGCCCAAAGGCGGACCTCGCCACAGGTGCAGATCGGCGGCTGACCCCAGGCATATAGCGTGACCGCGATAAGAAGGGCACCGAGGCTGGCGATGAGGGTCATTTGGGTGCGGGTCAGGGTGGCGGTCATCTGGGGCAGTCCGGTTTTGTAGAGCGTGTCAGGGCGGCAGGAATGTTGGGTGCGGCGGCAAGAATGAGGCGTTCAGTGCCATTTTTTCGTGGACCAGGTGGGGTGATCGGAGGGCGAGCGGCGGGGTGAACTCAGCGCTTTACGCCAGCAAAACCCCCTCAGCTTTCATCCCCGCAACCGCCGCTGCCAGCGAGCCGTCGAGATCAATCGCCCGGCAGAGGTCGGTGCGCACAGTCACGCCAAAGCCGAGCCGGGCGGCATCGACGGCGGAATAGTTGACGCAGAAATCGGTGGCGAGGCCCACCATCGTCAACCGCTCCATGCCACGGCTGCGCAGATAGCCCTCCAGCCCGGTGGGGGTCGTGTGGTCATTCTCGAAAAACGCCGAATAGCTGTCGATATCGGGGCGGAAGCCCTTGCGGATGATCAGATCGGCGGCATTTGTGTTCAGACCGGCGTGAAAACCGGCACCGGGGCTGCTCTGGATACAGTGATCGGGCCACAGAACCTGCGGGCCATAGGGAAAGTCGACCACTGAAAAGGGCGCGGCCCCGGGGTGCTGACTGGCAAAGCTGGAATGGCCGAACGGGTGCCAGTCCTGGGTCAGCACGATGGCGGAAAACTCCTCCATCAGCGCGTTGATGCCGGGCAGGATGGCGTCACCATCCGCCACGGCCAGCGCTCCGCCGGGGCAGAAATCGTTTTGCACATCGATGACGATCAGGGCGTGGGTGTCGGGCTGCATCGGGGTGTCCTTGGGCTGATTGGTCCGGTTTGCCCCACCCTACGCGCTGTCGCGGGCGGCGCAACCGGGGCCATGATGCTTGATATTGCATGAGAAAGCCTTGATCCTGCCCAGGACAGGAGCGCGCCCGACCGATGCAGTACCATTTCGCCGATTGTATATTGGATACTGACAGCTACCGGCTGTTGCGTGGTGGCGCGCAGCAACAGGTGGAGCCGCAGGTGTTCGATCTGTTGCGGGTGCTGGTGGAAAATGCCGGGCGTCTGGTCAGCCGCGATCAGTTGATTGAAACGGTCTGGGACGGCCGCATCGTATCGGAAGCCACGATCAGCGCCCGGATCAATGCCGCCCGAAATGCCGTGGGGGATAATGGCAAGGCACAGGCGGTGATCCGCACCGTGCCGCGCCGTGGGATCGAGTTGGTGGTGCCGGTCAGTGGCGCGGAGACGGTCGCACCCGATCCGGCACCCGAGGCCGCGTCCAGCCAGACCATTCGCTACACGACATCGGCCGACGGCACGCAGTTGGCCTATGCCAGATCGGGCACCGGTCCGCCGCTGCTGCGTGTCACCCATCAGGTGACGCATCTGGAACTGGATTGGCTGAGCCCGCTATGGCGGCCAACGCTGGATGCGCTGGGGGCCGCGCATCAACTGATCCGCTATGACATGCGCGCCACCGGATTGTCGGAAAGCGATGTCGCGGTCGCGGATCTGGGCCGCCATGTCGAGGATTTGGTGGCGGTTGCCGATGCGGCGGGGCTGGAGCGGTTCCCGATTCTGGCCAATCTGAACGGGGCCGCGCCTGCGATCCGCTATGCAGCAGAGAATCCCGACCGGGTCAGTCGGTTGGTGATACAGGAAGGCTATGCGCGCGGGCGGGCGTTACGCGGTGCCAAACCCGGGCCCGCGCAGGGCGACCCGTTCATGTCGCTGATGCAGGCGGGCGGCTGGGGCGACCCGGCGGACGGGCATATGCGGGCCTGGATGTCGATGGGGGCACCGGGGCTGAGCTATGAAGATGCCAGCGCGCTGATTGCGCATATCGGGGCGGCTTGCACGCCGGAAGGGGCCTTGATCAGCCGTGAAAGCATCGACCGGTTCGATGCGCGGCCGTGGCTGGCCGGGGTCAAGGCCCCGACGCTGGTGATCCATGCCCGCAATGACATTCTGCACCCCTTGGCCGAGGGACGCCTGATTGCCGCCGGGATCGAGGGCGCGGAATTTCTGGTGGTCGAAAGCGCCAACACGCTCTGCCTGACACCGGACCCGACCTGGGAACAGCAAAACACGGCGATCCTGGAGTTTCTGGCCCGCGACTAGGCGGCGGGCGCGGGGGGCTTGAGGATCAGGCGGCACAGGCGTAACAGAACCGGCATGTTTACTATCGCAGCTCTCTATCACTTCACCCGGTTTGAAGATCCCGCCGCCTTGCAGGCCCCGTTGCGGGCCATATGCACTGACAACGCGGTGCGCGGGTCGCTCTTGCTGGCCAGCGAAGGCATCAATGGCACCATCGCCGGGCCGCGCGCCGGGCTGGATGCGGTGCTGGCCCATATCCGGGCGCTGCCGGGCTGCGCCGATCTGGAATGGAAGGAAAGCAGCGCCGAGCATCCGCCCTTTGGCCGCCTGAAGGTGCGCCTGAAGAAGGAGATCGTGACGCTGGGTGTGCCGGGCGTCGATCCGAAGGCGGCGGTCGGCCATTACGTGCGGGCCGCCGATTGGAACGACCTGATCTCCAGCCCCGACGTGGCCGTGATCGACACCCGCAACGATTACGAGGTTGCCATCGGCACGTTCAAGGGCGCGGTGGACCCGCAAACCGACACGTTCCGCGATTTCCCGGCCTGGTGGGAGGCCAATCGCGACCGGTTTCACAACAAGCGCATCGCGATGTTCTGTACCGGCGGCATTCGGTGCGAGAAATCCACAAACTACCTGATGTCGCAAGGGGTTGAGGATGTTTACCATCTCAAAGGCGGCATCCTGCAATACTTGGAAGATGTGCCCGCCGAGGACAGCCTGTGGCAGGGCGAATGCTTTGTTTTCGACGAACGGGTCTCGGTTGGCCACGGGTTGGAGGAGGGGCCGCACGCGCTCTGCCGGGCCTGCCGCCGGCCGCTCTTGCCCGAGGACATGGCGCGGCCCGAATATGAGGCTGGCGTGCAATGCCACCATTGCGCCGATGAGCATTCCGATGCCGACCGGGCACGGTTCCGCGAGCGGCAAAAGCAGATCGCATTGGCCAGGGCGCGCGGCGAGAGCCATCTGGCGGGCGGCTAGGGCGTGGCAGCGTTTGGCAAGATTCTGGGCGGCGCTGCCTGGCGCAAGGTTCTGCTGGCGCTGGGGCTGGGGCTTGGGTCCGGCTATCTTGCCTATGTGATCGGGATGCCGTTGCCCTGGATGCTGGGCGCAATGCTGGGCAATACGATTGCCGCGCTGGCGCGGATGCCGGTGGCGGGGCCGGGCGGGCTGCGTCTTCTGGTGGTGCCGATCATCGGGGTCATGTTGGGATCGGCCGTCAGCGCCGAGACCTTTCAGGCGCTGGGCGACTGGACCATCAGTTTTCTGGTGCTGGGGCCGTTTCTGGCCACCGCGGCGGGCGGCAGTTATCTGGTCTATCGCCGGTTGGGCGGGTTCGATCCGGTGACCGCGTTTTTCAGCGCCATGCCCGGGGGCCTGAACGAAATGCTGATCATCGGCGGCGCGGCGGGTGGCAATGAACGGCGTATCGCGCTGGCGCATGCCTCGCGGATCTTGCTGACGATTTCTTTCGTGGCGCTTTTCTTCGGGCTGATCCTCGGGGTTCAATCAGGCAGCCAGAACCCGGCAAGCTGGACGGCGCTGGGCGCGCTGGGGTTGCGCGATTACCTGATCCTTGCGGTCGCGGCCGTGTTGGGCGTGCCATTGGGCCGGATCCTGCGCCTGCCCGCCGCGCCGATGCTTGGGCCGATGATCCTGAGCGCGGCGGCGCATGTCACGGGCCTGGTGGGTTTGCCGCCGCCGACGCTTTTGGTGATCGGGGCGCAGGTGGTTCTGGGCACGATCATCGGCTGTAGGTTTATCGGGGCCGCGCTACGCGAGGTCGGGCGCGACCTGTTTCTGTCGGTGTTTTCCACCGCCGGGATGCTGGCCACGGGCCTGGGTTTTGCCTGGGTCGTGGCCAGCCTGACCGAAACCAGCCTGGCGCAGGCCTTTCTGGCCTATTCGCCGGGCGGATTGACCGAGATGAGCCTGCTGGCCTTTGCGATGGGCGGCGATATTGCCTATGTCTCGGTCACCCATATCGTGCGGATCGTGATGGTGATTTTCTCGGCCCCGCTGTTTTTTCGCTGGGTCAACCGGGGCTGAGACCGGGTTTGCGGTGGCCCGGCACATGGGTGCCCAGAAGCTGGATCAGCTTGCGGTGCGAGGACCGGTGCCGGTTGCGCAGGTGTATCGCGGAATAAACCGCCTGCGGAATCACCGGGGCCTTTTTGACATAGGCAAAGCGCCCAGTGGCGACCATCGCCTCGGCGGTATCTTCCAGCACATATCCGCTGCCGCCAAGCGCGGTCAGCATGGCCGAAACCAGTGAATTCTGTCCGCAGGAGATGGCGGCGGAGCTGAGGGCGGGGTGCAGCGATTTGTGCACCCGTTCAAAGGCGTGGCAGATGGCGGCCAGAACATAGCTGTCGCGCGGCACCATCGACAGCGTGTCTGCCACATCCGAGATCATCCGAAAGCGCACTTCGCTAAGGGTTTCGAAATAGAGATCGGGATGCGGTTTGGGGGTGTAGATGACGGCCACATCCAATGCGCCCTGCATCAGATCGCTGCACATCTGGGCCGAAAAATCGGCCTCGATATAGAGCGAGGTGTCGGGCAGGAAGGCGCGGAACTCGCGCACCCAGTCGCCGATATGGGGCGAGGTCAGATCGCGTTGCAGCCCGACGCGGATCGTGGTGGCGGTGGGTCCTGCATCGCGGGTGGCGCGCAGGGCCTCGGACCAGTTCAGGCGCAGGGCGCGGGCATGTGGTTCGAACCGGATGCCTTCCAGCGTCAGAGATGTGCCGGACCGGCTGCGCAGAAAGAGCCTGCGCCCGAGGGTTTTCTCCAGCGCCTTGACGCGGCCCGAGACGGTGGATTGCGTGACCCCGAGGCGTTCGGCGGTGCGGTTGAAGCTGTGAGTTTCGCACAGGTCGAGGAAGGTTTCGACAAGCTCAATCTGCATCGCCAAGGGCCTTTCGGTCGGGATTTGAGTATTTTAGCAAAGAAGAAGCTGAGGGGGCGGGCGCGTTAAGGTTAATGCGGGGTGATGGGTGGCTAATCGGAGTTGGCGATTAATAATACTGATTACGGGCGATTGATAGGGCAAAGCGATTGGCTCTAGTCTGCGGACAACGAAAATCGGAGGGTTCCATGGCTGAGTTTCCAAGCACCGCGCGCGTCGTCATCATCGGGGGCGGGGTGGTCGGCACCTCGACGCTGTATCATCTGGCAAAGGCGGGCTGGACCGATTGCGTGCTGCTGGAAAAGAACGAGCTGACGGCGGGATCGACCTGGCATGCGGCGGGCAATGTACCGAATTTCGCGGGCTCCTGGGCGGTGATGAACATGCAGCGTTATTCGGCGGCGATGTATCGCACGCTGGGCGACGAGGTGGATTATCCGATGAACTATCATGTCACCGGGTCGATCCGGCTGGCCCATTCCAAGGAACGGATGCAGGAGTTCGAGCGGGTCGCCGGGATGGGCCGCTATCAGGGTCTGGAGATGACGCTGTGTGCGCCCGAGGAACTGACCGCCTATCACCCGTTTCTTGAAACCCACGATCTGGAAGGTGGCATGTGGGATCCGCTGGATGGCGATATCGACCCGGCGCAGCTGACGCAGGCGATGGCCAAGGGTGCGCGCGATGCGGGCGGGCGGATCGAGCGGTTTTGCCCGATAGAGGGGTTGGAGCGCGACGGCGATGAGTGGATCGTGAAGACCGCGAAGGGCGAAATCCGCTGTGAATATGTGGTCAATTGCGCCGGATATTATGCGCAGCGCGTCGGCGAGATGTTCCGGCCCTTTGGCGGGCGCAGGGTGCCGATGGTGGTGATGAGCCACCAGTATTTCCTGACCGAGGAGATCCCGGAGCTGGCGGCGTGGACCAAGGAGACCGGTCGCAAGGTGCCGCTGCTGCGTGATGTCGATACGTCCTATTACCTGCGCCAGGACAAGAACGGGCTGAACCTTGGGCCCTATGAGCGCAACTGCAAGGCGCATTGGGTGACGCCCGAGGACCCGATGCCGCAGGATTTCTCGTTCCAGCTTTATCCTGACGATCTGGAGCGGCTGGAATGGTATATCGAGGATGCCATGGCGCGGGTGCCGTTGTTGGGCACCGCAGGCGTCGGGCGCAATATCAACGGGCCGATTCCCTATGCCCCCGATGGCTTGCCGATGGTTGGGCCGATGCCGGGGGTGAAGAACGCCTTTGAAGGGCATTCCTTTACCTTTGGCATCGCGCAGGGCGGCGGTGCGGGCAAGGTTCTGTCGGAATGGATCATGCATGGCGAGACCGAGGATGACATGTGGGCGGTCGATCCGCGCCGCTATACCGATTATGCCGATCACGACTATTGCCTGGCCAAGGCGCTTGAGACCTATGGCCATGAATACGCGATGCATTTCCCGCATCATGAATGGCCCGCCGGGCGCGACAAGAAGCTGTCTCCGGTCGATGCGAAAGTGCGGGAAATGGGCGGTCAGATGGGCAGCTATAACGGTTGGGAGCGGGCCAACTGGTTCGCCGCAGCGGGCGACGATACCAGCGAGGCGGCGACCCAGACCTGGGACCGCAACGGCCCCTGGCACGCGCGCATCCGCGACGAGGTCGAGGCCGTGCGCGACGCGGTTGGCGTGCTGGATCTGCCGGGGTTCAGCCGGTTCAACCTGTCGGGCGAGGGGGCGGCCGAATATCTTCGTGGCAGGATCTCGGGCGCATTGCCCAAGCCCGGCCGGATGACGCTGGGCTATTTCCCCGACAGCCGGGGGCGCATCCTGACCGAGATGTCGATCATGCGCCACGGTGACGATCATTTCACGCTGATCACTGCAGCGACCGCCGAGTGGCATGATTTCGACGTGCTGAACAGGGGCCTGCCCGAGGGGCTGAGCCTGACCAATCACACCACCGAATTTTCGACCCTGATCGTGACCGGCCCGAAGGCGCGCGATCTGTTTCGGGGGCTCGACACGCAGGCCGATCTGGCCGCCACATGGCTGTCGATCCAGACGGCCACCGTTGCAGGCATTGACTGCTTTTTGGCGCGGGTGTCCTTCGCTGGCGAACTGGGCTGGGAAATCCATGCCGCCAATGCCGATATTCCGGCGCTTTATGATGCGGTTCTGGGGGCGGGGGCCAAGCCCTTTGGCATGTATGCGCTGAATTCGATGCGGCTGGAAAAGGGATACCGCGCCTGGAAGGGCGATCTGTCGACCGATTATTCGATGCTGGAAGGCGGGCTGGAACGGTTCGTGAAGCTGGACAAGCCGCAGGATTTCCCCGGCAAGGCGGCGTTGCAGAACGAGAAACAGCAAGGCGTCAAGAAACGCTTCGTGACGCTTCTGGTCGAGGCCGGTGACGCCGATGCGCCCTATATGTCCTGCCTGTGGCATGGCGATGAGGTGGTGGGCGAAACCACATCGGGCGGCTGGGGGCACCGGATCAATGCCTCGATCGCGCTGGGTATGGTGCGGGCCGATCTGGCCGAGCCGGGCACGGCGCTGGAGGTCGAGATCTATGGCCAGCGTTGCAGGGCCATCGTGCAGGAGGATCAACCGCTATGGGATCCGGCCAATGAACGGCTGAGGGCATGAGCCGGATCACGCTGCTGGATGGCTCGATCGGGCAGGAGCTGGTGAAACGGGCGGGCGACCGACCGACGCCCCTGTGGTCCACCACCGTGATGATGGACAAGCCCGGTCTGGTGGCCCAATTGCACCGCGACTATTTCGCCGCCGGTGCGACGGTCGCCACGACCAACAGCTATGCGGTGCTGCGCGACCGGCTGGAGCGCGCGGGGATCGAGGATCAGTTCGAGGCGCTGCTGGAGGCCGCCGTGACCGGGGCGGTAGAGGCGCGCGATGCGGTGGGCGGGGGCCGGGTGGCCGGGTCTCTGGGGCCGTTGCAGGCATCCTACCGGCCCGATCTCTGCCCGGAGCCCGCCGAGGCCGCGCGCGCCTATGGCGAGATTGCGCAGATGATGGGCGACCGGGTGGACCTGCTGCTGATCGAAACCGTGGTTTCCGTGAAACATGCAAAAGGCGCGCTGATGGGCGTGCGCGATGCCGGCAAGCCGGTTTGGCTGGCGGTCTCGACCGAGGATTATGACGGCACAAAGCTGCGCTCGGGCGAGGCTCTGGCCGATCTTGGCCCGGTGTTGGCCGAATTTGCGCCGGACGCGGTTCTGGTCAATTGCACGCGGCCCGAAGTGGTGGGCGATGCATTGGAAATCGTCAAGGGCTTCGGCCTGCCCTTCGGGGCCTATGCCAATGGGTTCACCAAGATCACGCAAGGGTTTCTGAAAGATGCGCCGACGGTCGATGCGCTGGAGGAACGCAGCGATATGGGGCCGCAGGACTACGCCGATTTTGTCATGGGTTGGGTCGGACAGGGGGCCACGATTGTCGGTGGCTGCTGCGAAATCACGCCCGCCCATATCGCGGAAATTGCCACGCGGCTCGGCGCTGTCGGGCATCAGATTGTCTGAGGGATTGAGATGAAACAGATACCCACACATGCCCGCGCGGTGATCATTGGCGGTGGCGTTTCGGGCTGTTCGGTGGCCTATCATCTGGCGAAACTGGGCTGGAAGGACATCGTTCTGCTGGAACGCAAGCAGCTGACCTGCGGCACGACATGGCATGCGGCGGGGCTGATCGGGCAGTTGCGCAACAGCCAGAATGCCACCCGGCTGGCGAAATATTCGGCCGATCTTTACGTCAAGCTGGAGGCGGAGACCGGCGTTGCCACGGGCATGCGGCAGAACGGGTCGATCACCGTCGCGCTGAGTGAACACCGTCACGAGGAGATCCTGCGCCAGGCAACGCTGGCGCGTGCCTTTGACGTGGATGTGGCCGAAATCTCGGCCAACGACGTCAAGGCGATGTATCCGCATCTGAATGTCGAGGATGTGGTGGGCGCGGTGCATCTGCCGCTGGACGGGCAATGCGACCCGGCCAATATCGCCATGGCGCTGGCCAAGGGCGCGCGGATGCGCGGCGCGCAGATCATCGAAGGGGTCAAGGTGACCTCGGTTACCGATGACGGCACCCGCGTGACCGGCGTCGATTGGAACCGCAACGGCGAGGCGGGCCATATCGCCGCCGATGTGGTGATCAATTGCGGTGGCATGTGGGGGCGCGACCTGGCCGGGCAATCGGGGGTCACCCTGCCGCTGCATGCCTGCGAACATTTCTACCTGCTGACCGAACCGGTCGAGAACATGACCCGGCTGCCGGTGCTGCGGGTGCCCGATGAATGCGCCTATTACAAGGAAGATGCCGGCAAGATGATGCTGGGCGCGTTCGAGCCCGAGGCCAAGCCCTGGGGCATGAACGGCATTTCCGAGGATTTCGAGTTCGACAGCCTGCCCGAGGATTTCGACCATTTCGAGCCGATCCTGGAAATGGCGATGAACCGGATTCCGCTGTTTGAAACGGCGGGCATCCACACGTTCTTCAAGCGCAATGGATTGAGGATGGCGAGCCGCCGTTCGATCTGTGGGAATCCGATATCCGCCGGGCGCAGCCGTTTCAGAAAAACCGGAAATATTTGCAGGAGCGGGTCAGCGAGACCCTGGGCCTGCTTTACGCCGATCACTACCCCTACCGGCAGTTCGAAACCTCGCGCGGCATTCGCCGGTCGCCGCTGCATGAACATCTGAAGGCGCGCGGCGCGGTCTTTGGTGAAATGGCCGGGTGGGAACGCGCCAACTGGTTCGCCTTCGAGGGGCAGGAGCGCGAATACCGCTATGACTGGCAGGGGCAGAACTGGTTCGCCAACCATGCCGCCGAACATCTGGCGATCCGCGAGGGTGTGGGTCTGTTTGACATGACCAGTTTCGGCAAGATCCGGGTCGAAGGGCCCGGCGCGCTGGAGTTCCTGCAACGGGTTTGCGCCAACCAGATGGATGTCGCGCCAGGCAAGCTGGTCTATACGCAGATGCTGAACAAACGCGGTGGCATTGAATGCGATCTGACCGTGACGCGGTTGAGCGAAACGGCGTTTTACCTGGTGGTTCCGGGCTTTACCCTGCAACGCGATCTGAACTGGCTGCGGCGCAATCTGGGCGAAGATTTCGCCGTGATCACCGATGTGACGGCGGCCGAGGCGGTGCTGTGCGTTATGGGCCCCAAGGCGCGCGACCTGATGCAGGCGGTCAGCCCGAATGACTTCTCGAACGAGGCGCATCCCTTTGGCACCGCGCGCGAGATCGAGATCGGCATGGGATTGGCGCGCGCCCATCGCGTGACTTACGTGGGTGAGCTTGGCTGGGAGATCTATGTTTCCTCCGATCAGGCGGCGCATGTGTTCGAGGCGCTGGAAGAGGCGGGAGCCGATCTTGGCCTCAAACTCTGCGGATTGCACACGCTGGACAGCTGCCGGATCGAAAAGGGGTTCCGTCATTTCGGCCATGACATCACCGATGAAGATCACGTGCTGGAGGCGGGGCTCGGCTTTGCCGTCAAGACCGACAAGGGCGACTTCATCGGGCGCGATGCGGTGCTGGCCAAGCGCGCGGCGGGGTTGGCCCGGCGGCTGGTGCAATTCCGGCTGGAGGACAGCGAACCGATGCTGTTCCACAACGAGGCCCTGATCCGCGATGGCAAGATGGTGGGCTATCTGACCTCGGGCAATTACGGCCATTTCCTGGGGGCTGCGATCGGGCTTGGCTATGTGCCTTGCGAAGGCGAAAGCGTGGCCGAGGTGCTGGCATCGAGCTACGAGATCGAAATCGCGGGCAAACGCCACAAGGCGGTGGCGAGCCTCAAACCCATGTATGACCCGAAATCCGAAAGGATAAAGATGTGAGCGTTGATGCAGATACCCCCGCCGCGCGCGGACGCCGTTCCGGTGGCCGCGCCGCCCGCAAAGCGTTGCGGGAGGCACCTTTGGCCGAAAATATGCGGCCCGTGCGCGCCGGTCTGTCCGGGGGCACATTCAAACCGCTGACCGATGCGGAAGTGCTGCGCATCCACGAGGCCGCGTTGCAGGCGCTGGAGGAGATCGGGCTGAGCCAGGCCCCGCCCTCGGGCGTCGAGGCAATGGTGGCCGCGGGGGCCATTCAGGGCGATGACGGGCGGCTCAGATTTCCGCGCGCATTGGTCGAGGATATGCTGGCCAAGGCGGCGCGGGGCATCACGCTGATGGGGCGCGATCCGAAGCATGATCTGGACCTCAGCGGCACGCGGGTGCATTTCGGAACGGCGGGGGCTGCGGTGCATGTGGTCGATCTGGAAACCGATGACTACCGCGAAAGCACCTCCGCCGATCTTTATGCCGCGGCGCGGATCGTGCAGCATCTGGACAATGTGCATTTTTTCCAGCGGCCCATGGTCTGCCGCGATATCGTCGATAATTTCGACATGGATATCAACACGTTGTTTGCATCCTGTTCCGGCACGACCAAACATATCGGCACGTCCTTTTCGGATCCCAGCCATGTGGCAGGCTGCTTTGATTTCTTACACATGATTGCAGGCGGAGAAGAGGCATGGCGGGCGCGGCCTTTCGTGTCGAACTCGAACTGCTTCGTCGTGCCACCGATGAAATTTGCCGAGGAAAGCTGCGTGGTGATGGAGGATTGCATCCATCGCGGCATGCCGGTGCTGCTTTTGTCGGCGGGCCAGGCCGGTGCCACCGCACCGGCACCGGTGGCGGCCGCGATCGTGCAGGCGGTGGCCGAATGTCTGGCCGGAGTGGTCTATGTCAATTCGATCAAACCGGGGCATCCGGCGGTGTTCGGCACCTGGCCCTTTGTCAGTGATCTGCGCACCGGCGCGATGTCGGGCGGGTCGGCCGAACAGGCGCTGCTGACGGCGGGCTGCGCCCAGATGCATCATTTCTATGGCCTGCCGGGCGGTGCCGCGGCGGGCATATCCGACAGCAAGCTGCCCGATATGCAGGCCGGGTGGGAACAGGGCATCACCAATGTGATGGCGGGGCTTTCGGGCCTCAACATGGTCTACGAATCCGTCGGCATGCATGCCTCGCTGCTGGGGTATTGTCTGGAAAGCCTGGTGATGGGGGATGATATTCTGGGGCAGGTCCTGCGCTGCGTGCGCGGCATCGACGTGACCGAGGACAGCGTTTCGATCGAGGTCATGCGGTCTGTCTGTCTGGAGGGACCGGGCCATTACCTGGGGTCCGATCAGACGCTGGCCCTGATGCAGACGGAATATATCTATCCCGCCGTCGGCAACCGGATGAGCCCCAAGGAATGGGGCGAGGCGGGAAAGCCCAAGCTGCTGGATGCCGCCATCGCCCGCAAGAACGCGATTTTGGACAGAGCGGGCAGCACGTTCGCCCCGGATCTGGATCGGGCGCTGCGCGAGAAGTTCAATATCGTGATCTGACCTCATGGGCGGTTGCCGCGCAGCCGCCCATGATTTCAGCTCCGGGAGGGCTTGCGGCCTATCCATATATCGACTAATCCCGAAATATGGATAAGATGAATGCCCTCTCCGCGCTTGCGGCCCTTGGTCACGAAACCCGCCTCGATGTCTTTCGCCTTTTGGTAGAAGCCGGGGCCGATGGCATTCTGGCCGGGGCGATTGCCGAAACTCTGGGCGTGCGGCAAAACACCATGTCCTCCAACCTTTCAATCCTGCTGAATGCGGGATTGGTGCGCAGCACCCGCGAAGGCCGCGCCATTCGATATTTCGCCGATATGGAGAGGATGCGCGCGTTGCTGTCCTTTCTATTGGAGGATTGCTGTGGCGGACGGCCCGAGCTGTGCCAGCCCGCGCTGGCCGAACTTGCCTGCAAAGGGTGAGCAAGCCCGCACAGGTGCCAACTTCAACGCATTGAAAACCAATTCCCCGTTCGAAAGGTAAGAAAACATGACATGTGTAACGGATGCCGAACCCGGCGGCATGGGCGTTTTCGAACGCTGGCTGACACTCTGGGTGGCTTTGGCGATGGTAGTGGGCATTGTCATCGGCAGCGTTATGCCCGGGCTGGTCGGAGCGATCGCAGCGGCGGAAGTGGCGTCGATCAACCTTGTGGTGGCGGTGCTGATCTGGGCCATGGTCTATCCGATGATGGTGGGCGTGGATTTTCATGCTGTCGCAGGCGTGGCGCGCCAGCCCAAGGGCCTGCTCATCACGCTGGCGATCAACTGGTTGATAAAACCGTTTACCATGGCGCTGCTGGCGGTTCTGTTTTTCGACTACATCTTTGCGCCCTGGATCGCGCCCGAAGACGCGTCGCAATATATCGCGGGGCTGATCCTCTTGGGGGCCGCGCCCTGCACCGCGATGGTGTTCGTCTGGTCGCAGCTCACGCGCGGCGATGCCACCTACACACTGGTGCAGGTCTCCGTGAATGACCTCATCATGGTTGTCGCCTTCGCTCCGATCGTGGCTTTCCTGTTGGGCGTGACCGAGATTTCGGTGCCGTGGGAAACGCTGGTTCTGGCCACCGTTCTCTACATCGTCCTGCCGCTGATGGCGGGGCTGCTGACCCGGC
>CAXBGQ010000037.1:0-14281 GCA_963975135.1 uncultured Nioella sp.
AAAACGAGATCCTCTATGGCCGTTCCGGCGAGGTGCCGGTGCTGGATGATTTCACCATCCCCTTCGGCAAGGCACGGATCTGGCGCGAGGGCTCGGACGTCACCATCGTCAGCTTTGGCATCGGCATGCAATATGCGCTGGAGGCCGCCGACAAGCTGGCCGAAGAGGGGATCGCGGCGGAAGTGATCGACCTGCGCACGCTCAGGCCGATTGACTATGACACCGTGCTGGCCTCGGTGATGAAGACCAACCGCTGCGTGACGGTCGAGGAAGGATTTCCGGTCGCTTCCATCGGCAATCACCTCAGCGCCACGATCATGGAGCGCGCCTTCGATTATCTCGATGCGCCGGTGATCAATTGCACCGGCAAGGACGTGCCGATGCCCTACGCGGCCAATCTTGAAAAACTCGCGCTTGTGACCACCGATGAGGTCATCGAAGCTGTGAAAAAAGTCACCTACCGGTAAGGAGAGCGCGACATGCCCACAGAAATCCTGATGCCCGCCCTCTCGCCAACCATGGAGGAAGGCACGCTGGCCAAATGGCTGGTGAAAGAAGGCGATACCGTCAATTCCGGCGATCTTCTGGCCGAGATTGAGACCGACAAGGCCACGATGGAGTTCGAAGCCGTCGATGAAGGCGTGATCGGCAAGATCCTGATCGCGGAAGGCAGCGAAGGTGTGGCGGTGAACACGGCCATTGCGGTGCTGCTTGGCGATGGCGAAAGCGCGGCTGATATCGGCACGGTTGCCCCGGCTGCCGCCGCACCTGTCGCTGCGGAACCGGCTGCGGCTGTGGCCCCGGTCGCCGCTGCGGCTCCGGCCCCCTCCGCCGCCGATGGCTCCCGCATCTTTGCCTCGCCCCTGGCCCGCCGGATTGCCGCGCAAAAGGGCCTCGATCTTGCCCGGATCGCGGGCTCCGGCCCGCGTGGCCGCATCGTCAAGGCCGATGTCGAAGGAGCCACCGCCGCGCCCGCCGCAGCCCCAGCACCCGCCGCCGCTCCGGTTGCTGCTGCCGCCATGCCCACCGGCCCATCGACCGATGTGGTGCTGAAAACCTACGCCGATCGCGAATTTGAGGAGGTCAAGCTCGACGGTATGCGCAAGATCATCGCGGCCCGCCTGACCGAAGCCAAACAGACCATCCCGCATTTCTACCTGCGCCGCGATATCCGGCTCGATGCGCTGCTGAAATTCCGCGGCCAGCTGAACAAGCAGCTGGAGGCACGCGGCGTCAAACTGTCGGTGAATGATTTCATCATCAAGGCCGTCGCCAATGCGCTGCAAGCCGTGCCCGAGGCCAACGCCGTTTGGGCCGGGGATCGCGTGCTCAGCCTGAAACCTTCGGATGTGGCGGTGGCGGTCGCCATCGAAGGCGGCCTCTTCACGCCGGTTCTGCGCGATGCCGACATGAAATCGCTCTCGGCACTTTCGGTGGAAATGAAAGACCTCGCCGCCCGGGCCCGCGACCGCAAACTTGCGCCGCATGAGTATCAGGGCGGAGCCTTTGCGATCTCAAATCTCGGCATGTTCGGCATCGACAATTTCGATGCCATCGTGAACCCGCCGCATGCCGGTATTCTGGCCGTCGGTGCCGGGGCCAAGAAACCGGTCGTGGGCGACGATGGCGAGCTGACCGTGGCGACCGTGATGTCGGTCACCATGTCGGTCGATCACCGCGTCATTGACGGCGCGCTTGGCGCGAACCTGTTGAACGCCATCGTGGACAATCTTGAAAACCCGATGGTCATGCTGGCCTGAGCGCGTCAGGCTTCAAGAAACAGAAAAAAGGCGGGCCGCGATGGCCCGCCTTTTTTCAAATCTCGCCGCTCGGTCAAACGTCCGAGCCACCCGGTACGATCTGGTCCATCGACATCGCCGGTTGATCGCAGCCCGCCTCGCCCACGATCTTCGCGGGCACGCCCGCCACAGTCTTGCACGGCGGCACCGGCTCCAGCACCACCGACCCGGCGGCGATCCGGCTGCATTTGCCGACAATGATATTGCCCAGAACCTTCGCGCCCGCACCGATCAGAACGCCATCCTCGATCTTCGGATGCCGGTCATCATCCTCCTTGCCGGTTCCGCCCAGAGTGACCGAATGCAGCATCGAGACATTGTCCCCCACCACCGCCGTTTCCCCGATCACGATGGAATGGGCGTGGTCGATCATGATGCCCTTGCCGATTCTAGCCGCCGGGTGAATGTCGATGCCGAACATCTCGCTGACCCGCATCTGCACGAAATAGGCCAGATCGGTGCGCCCTTCCTTCCACAGATGATGCCCGACTCGAAACGCCTGAATGGCCTGGAAGCCTTTGAAATAGAGCAAAGGTTGCAGGAACCGATGACAGGCCGGATCGCGATCAAATACGGCCACGATATCGGCCCGCGCCGCGGCACCCAGAACAGGATCCGCGCCATAGGCATCATCGGCAATTTCGCGGATCAGCTGTTCCGACATATCGCCAGAGGCCAGCTTTTGCGCCATGCGATAGGCCAATGCCGCCTCAAGCGAGCCGTGATGCAGGATACAGCCGTGCACAAGGCCGCCCAAAAGTGGCTCTTCCTTCACGGCGGCCTCTGCCTCGCGGGTGATACGGCTCCAGACCGGGTCAAGCTCGGCCAGATGTGTGCGGGTTCTTGCCATGACGGCCTCCGGAGGGTTGCTGCCCTCCTTGATACATCAAATCGCCGGGCGGAACCAAGGTGAAACCTGTGATGGCCGGGATCACAATCGCTTATACCGGATCGGGAATGGTGAATTGCGCATAGTGAATGGAGATCCGCACCGTGCCACCGGCGAAATTGCCGCCATTCGCCGTCAACAGCAGCGGCGTGCCGGTCCAGACCACGAAAGGGCTCACCGGACCGCTGATCCATGAATTCTGCGCAATGCCCAGACCATTGCCAAAGCGCGCATCGCTGGCGGCATCGCCCAAGCGCCAATCGGCCAAAGTGCCGGAAATTGCCTCAGTCACCCGCCCCGTGGCTCCCAGAACCAGCGATCGCGCCGGAAAGGACAGGCTTGATGTCACGCTGGCACCCGCTGTGATGCTGACATCCGCCTCGACGCTTTGCATCGCCATGCCGCCACCACCCGGCGTCGCAGTCATACCGCCCGCCCGCCAACCGCCGCCATCATGCAGATCCACCGTGCCGGTATCGGTCACAAAGGCGCGCCACCCGGCTTTCGGCGTAAAAAACACCCATCCGCCATTGACGAATTGCGCCACGTCGCCATCTCGACCCGCCCAGTCATTCACCGCATTTGCGGGCACGCCAAAACATTCGCCCTCCAAAACCGCGCCCGGAGGTGTCGTCTGGCTGCGCGACCGCAAGGTCAACTGCACCACACCATCCAGCCGTTGCAGCGCTTCGTTTACGGTCACGTGTTTTTGCGCCTGCGACGCGGCCAACAGCGGCAGGCTCAGGTTTGTTGTGTCAGTCATTGATCTCGATCCTTGCAAATGGTCCGGGGCCGAAGCGCGCAGAAACCTGAGCCACTTCAATAGTATAAGGCGCGGTCACCCCGTCAGAGGCCCGCATGGTATCGCTATAGGAAAAGGCCGGAACGCCAACACTGGCCTCGCGTTGCAGCACGCCGCCCGTATCGCGGATGCGCAGGATGTAGCCTTCCGCATCCTCGCCCAACGGCACCTCGGTTCCCTGCCAGCTATCGCCATCAATCCGCGTGCGCCTGATCCAGGTGATTTCACGACCGGTGCCAACCTGCGGCGCGCGCAGATGCGCCGGGGCGTAGGGCCTGAGCCCGATACCGTCAAAGGCCAGATCGCGATGCACATAGCTCGGATGGTCATAGCCCTTTGCCGCCTGCCCCACCCGGTAATG
The DNA here is from genome assembly GCA_963975135.1 of uncultured Nioella sp. Taxonomy (GTDB): domain Bacteria; phylum Pseudomonadota; class Alphaproteobacteria; order Rhodobacterales; family Rhodobacteraceae; genus Alterinioella. The sequence goes on from CAXBGQ010000037.1 coordinate 3,852, forward strand.
CCGCGACAGACCCCGCGCCGACAGCGCCATGTCGATCTGCTGCGGCCCGCCATCCAAGAGCACAAAGAGCGAGCCCACCGGCCAATCCGGCGGCATGGTTGCGTCACTGCCCGCCTGCCCGCGCAGCCGCATCGTGATGTCCCACAGGTCTTCGCCCACCAGCGTGGCATCGGCAAACTGGATCACCTCCCAATTCGCGCCATCGCCATCGCCAATCGCGGCCGCATTGGCCCCGTTCAGAACATCCTCAAGCAGGGCCGAGGCCAGCGCACCTGCGCTCAGCCGCACCCTTAGCGCCGGGCCACGGTCCCAGACCCCCGATTCGGCGGCAAATAGGGGGCTTTCCAAAACGCCCACAACAGATCTTCGTTCGACCAACGTATTCAACGCATAGCCGCTGTCATTGGCCGAACTATAGGCCGCGACAACCCCCGGCCAGGGCACAGCCGCAACCGCCAGATGCGGCGCATGCTCAACCTCGTCGCCGGTCAACAGCGGTAGATCCAGAAACACCGGGCTGACTGGCACTGGCGGCACGAAGGCTTCCAATGTCACCGCCTCATCAACCGTGTCGGAGGGCTCGTAGACCTCCATTTCGGATCGCACCGCCTCAATCTGACGCGCGCCCGCATCCTCGACCCGGTCCACCCGCCATGATGAACCATCTTCCATCTCAAAGACCGTCCCGGCACCGATATCGACGCGCGATGGCGGCAGGGCAAAGCTGATCGTATCCCGCGCCACCCGCGATTCCGCCAACCAACGTTCCGCCACGGCCCGACCTTCGCCACTGGTCATGACCAACGGCAGATCGCTCTGGCTGATGCCATCCTCGGCGTCGTCGGGAAACACCGCCTCACCAACGCGGGTCTCATAGGCACCCGCCGCCTCCACATGGGACAGCCGCACCCGGCCCACCATATCGGCGCGCGGCTGACGGCTGTTGACGGGGGCGGCCAGACCATCCTCGCCCACTGCCATCAGGTTCGCGTCCACGACCGCCTCGGTCATCCCGACACGCGACCGAAATACCAGCTTGCCCTCGCGCTCGCTCACCTCAAAGCCATAGGCCAGCATCAAAGGCTGCATCCGCGCCCGCGCACTTTCCACATCCGACGATGCCGCGCCGCGCACGAACCCGTGCAAACCGCTGACATCATAATCAAAAACGCCCGCAGCCTCGCAGATTTCGGCCACGACATCGGCCAAAGGCTGCGCCCCCATCCGGCCCGAGATCCAATGCCCGCGGGCGTGGTTTTCGCCGTCCGACCACAGCGCCATGTTATTCGGAAACGCAGGCCACGGCCGCGCGTCCCAGGCCCAGACATAAGCGTGGTCCATATCCAGCATCGGCGCGTCATAAACCTCCGAAACCGGGTTCTTCTGAAGGTCCAGCCAATAGCTCGTCATCGCGCGCAGATATTGCATCTGCATCAGGTCATCGCCGCGACCGTTTGAATAATGCGGAATGCCCGATTCCGAAGATTTCGGATCAAGGAACTTGTTGGGCTGGTTGCTGCCCTTGTCGATGGCCGCACAGCCCATCTCGGTAAAGCGGATGGGCTTTGACTGCGGCACCCAGGCTGTTGAGACTGCGGGCCAGGGCGATACTTCCGCGCCAAACAAAATGACGTCCTCACCCGGTGCCGCGACACCTGGGCCGAAATCCAGCCTCACATCCGAGGCCGATGAAAACCGCACGATCATCCGCACTGTGTAGATATCACCGCCGTGATCGGTGACCTCGATATCGCGAGCCTCATGGACAGCCGAGGTAACTTTCGGAAAAACGCCCGCGTCACCAAGGATATTCACATTGCCATATTGGTGGATCAAAAAGGCGCGGTAGGTGCCCGATGTTCCCAACTTGAACGTCAGGCGCACTTCAAAATCCGACCCGGCGGTCACCGGAAACTTCTGCGGACTGATCACACGGTCATTCGCGTGCTGGCCGTAGATCACCCGCACCGCATTTTGATACCGTCCAAAGGTCTCGCTTGACGGGATCGCCGTGGCCCACAGAACCGCCTGCCAGGTGTCGGGTATCTGCCCGCCCACCAGAATTGAGGTTTCGATCGGGTCTTTCCGCTCAAAGTGAGGCCGCTGCCACCAGTTGCGAATATCCTTGTAGCGAAAAATCCAGGGCTTGTTTTCCAACCCATCTGTAATTTCCAGGCGTTTTTGCGCATCGCGCCCGGCGGCCGATCCGTAATACCAATCATAGCCCTCGCCGCCTTCGATATTGGCGTGCAGATACTCCAGATCGTAGATCGAGCGCCATGCTGCATCGGCATGGTCCTGTCCCTCGCGCCAATCCGATAGCGGCATGTAATTGTCGATGCCTACGAAATCGATATTGGCATCCGCCCAGAGCGGATCGAGGTGGAAATACACATCGCCCGAGCCATCCTGCGGGTGATACCCGAAATATTCCGACCAATCGGCAGCGTAGGACAGCTTGGCATCGGGCAGCAAAACGCGCACTTCGGCGGCCAGATCAATCAGGGCCTGAACGGTCGGAAACCCGTCCGCGCCGCGCAATTGCGTCAGGCTGCGCATCTCGGACCCGATGCAGAAGCTTTCGACCCCGCCCGCCGCCGCACAGAGCGCCGCGTAATGCAGGACGAAACGGCGATACCGCCACTCTGAGGGGCCGGAATAACTGACCTGCCCGCCCGAGACCGAGAAATCCGACGCAGACGCGGTCCCGAAAAACTCCGCCACCTCGGCATCCGCCGCCGCCGTCCGGTCCGGCGAGCCAGCCACGCCCGGGGCCTTCGCACCGGTGATCCGCCCGCGCCAGGGCAAGGCGGGCTGGTCGCCGGTTTCGGCCCAGGGGTCCGGCAACCCACTGCCGTCAAGAATCTCCATCAACAGGAACGGATAGAACATCACATCCTGCCCCGCGCCCTTCAGCGCCGCGATGGCTTCGATTACCGACGCATCAGCGGGCGTGCCGCCATAAATCGCGCGTCCGTCAAGCTGCGCGATCACCTCGGCGCTGGCCCGCGTCTCACCAGCCACGACCCAGGGCAACTCGGCCCCGTCGGCCTCTTGCTGTTCCACCTTGGGCTTCACGCGGCATTGCCCCGCCCGCAGATCATCGCCAAACCAGCTGACGATCAGACTTGTGGCACCGCAATTGGGCAACTCGCCCTGCAAATTGTCCAGCGCACGTAGAAAATCCGCCTCGCCGCTGGCGGTATTCACATTGGCACTGGCCGATTTGCCAAAGCCATGCGCATAGCTCACGGATGTGGTGGCCAGCGCATATTCGCCAGTGCCGGGCATCATCGCCACGGCCCGGATCGCCTGGCTCGGTTGCGGCGGGCTGTCCAGCATCTCGGGCTGCGCCGGCCGGATCACCTCGAAACTCAACTGCGGTACCCGGTTGCCATAGGGCGTCAGGTCCAGATCCTCGATCACCACATAGGCGATGCCGCGATAAGCCGGCACCTGGCCCGCCCCTTCCACGGCCTCCATCTTGGGGTCGGGCATCTGGTCATCGGTGCCGCGATAGACGCGCATCGTGATATCGGTCTGCGCAATCTCGGCCCCATCGGCCCAGACCCGGCCCACCCGCGCAATTTCTCCCTCGCAGAGCGCCACCGCAAGGCTCACTGAATAGCTGTAGCTTGCCGTGCGCGGCTGTGGCGGGGCACCCTTGCCACCCCCCGTGACCGCGACATCTTCACGAAACTGCGTGGCCCAGATCACCTGCCCGCCAAGCCGCATCTGGCCAAAAAGCCGCGCCACCGGCGCACCCTCGGCCGCCCCGGTCAGACGGAACCGGTCCATTCGGCCCTGTTCGATCACTTCGGATCCCTGCCCCAAAAGCCGCTGATCAATGACCCGGCCCAACGTGGCCCCCACCGCACGCCCGATCACAGCGCCGGTCAGCCCCAGGACCGTGCCCGAGGACAAACCGCCGATCGCGGCCCCCGCCGCTGACAGAAGGATAGTCGCCATGAATTCAGGTCCTTTCCGGAAACGCAAAACGCGCCACGATGCGCCGTTCCCACGGCGGCGTCAGGGCGCTCTCGACAACTCCATGGCCGCTGTAGGCATGGATGAATGTGGGGCAGGTTCCGGTTTCGGCCTGCAATCCCAGATGTTTGGCAACTGCCCCCTGACGCATGCGAAAGAGCAGCACATCGCCCTCGGAATCCTCATTCAGAGGTTTGGGCCTCAGGTGCCGCAACGCCGCGCACCACAGCCGTTCGTCACCCTGCGGCTCGGACCAGTCGCGCGTATAGGCGGGCACCGCCTCGGGCTCTGCCCCGAACACCCCCCGCCACACACCGCGCACCAGCCCCAGACAATCGCAACCCGCCCCGAGGCTTGAGGCCTGATGCACATAAGGCGTGCCGATCCAGCCGCGCGCGGCGGCAACAACCGGGCTCATCGCAGGCTCCCGCCGCCCTTTGGCGCGCTTCCGCGACCGGGATAGGCCATCACCCAGTCATCGCCGGGAATGTCCGGAAATCCCTGAAAGTTCAGGATATTGGAAAATTTCAAACGACAGGTCTCAAGCCGCTTGTCGCATCCCGCCTCCAGCCGCACCGTATCGCCTGCGGCGATCTCGGCGCGCAGCTCCTCCCACAGCTCAACCCGGCGCGCGCCGCCCGCATAGCGGTCGTTCTTGATCACACCGATCAGTCCTTGAGCGGACCCGGTCAGCACCGTCAGCCGCCCGCGTTCGAACCAGCGCGGCGAAAACGCGTCGAGCCCGGCAAACACCAGCACCCGATCCTCCTCGATCCCGGTCACCGCGCCCTCATGGGCATAGCCCGAGGTCGCAAGATCGAACCCACAGGCCGCGTCGCCCAAAACAGCTGAACAGGGCCTTTGATACACCCGCCCCTCGGGCCGGTTCATCGGCTCGGCCAGACCGCGCAGTTCGACCTGAAACGCCCCGCCCTGGCGCTCAAGCTCGCCGAACGATCCCTTGAATTGCAGCGCCCGGTTCTCCGGTGCCGACCAATTGACCAGCCAGGCCTCCACCACCGCGCCATCGAACCGGCCGGCAAGGATATCGGCTTCGGTGATCGCGGCATCGCTCAGCGCGCCAACGGCTTCGGTATTGTCCACCGACAGGCCCGTGGTCTGGCTCAGCGCCGCCGCCGACAGGCCGGTATCGGCCTTGAACACGGTGCCCTCGAACGCCAGGGCGACGTCATGATCGGTAAAGCCATAGGTCGCCCCATCGGCCCGCGTCACCCGCCAACAGCGCGCAACCTCGCTGGCCCCGCCTTGCAGATGCGCCAGCAGCCCCTCGCTTGCCCCGCTCATACCCGGATCTCCACCACCGGCACATCCGGCGCTTCACCGGCCTGAAAGCTGGCCAGCGAAGTCTGGATCCGGTCAATGTCAAAGCGCACCGGCACGTCAAATTCAAAGCTCGCCGCGACCTCCACCCCCGCATCAGGGGCGTCGTTGAAGCTGATCAGCCCGGTCGCGTGATCGACATCGAAATGCGTGCGGTAGACCAGCTCGGCCTCATCCAGCCCTGCCACCACGCTGCCATCCACCGGCTTGGTAATCGGGCGGGCATAGGTCTCGGCCCCTGACCGGTAAACCTTGGCCAGTTGAAAGACCTTCGTCTCGCCATCGCCCACACCGATCACATTATCCCGAAAATGCAACGGCTTGGAGGGTGCCGTGCCCTTGAAATCCGACCAGTCCTTCCAGCGAAACCCGTGCAATTGCCCGCGCCTTGCCTCGAAAAACGCGATCAGCGTTTCGATATCGTCCAATGACCGCATACCGACACCCGCATCATAGCGGCGGCGCGAATGCGCCCAGGGGGTGTTGCGTTCCTCAAACCCATTGGCCAGCGTCACCACTTCCGTGCGCCGCTCCGGGCCGCCGACCGAGCCAAAGCTCAGATTGGTGGGAAAGCGTATCTCATGAAATGCCATCTCAGGGCCTCCCTCAACGATTGCGTTGCCCGCGCGACAGCGCCCGGCCCATCTGGGCGGCAATCTGGCTTTTTGATTTCTGGAACCCCTGCACATCGGGGGTCTGAATATTCATGGTGATGTTGACCGGCCCACCGCCGCCGCGCGCCTGCACACCCAGCCGCCCATCGGCCCCGCGGGTCAGCGGCATGATCGCCTCGGGCCCCGCTTCACCCATCAGGCCCATTCCCCCGCGCATGGCGAAATTGGTCGGTCCATTGACAATGCCGCCCCGGGCAAAGGGCGTCACCCGCCCGCCGGAAAACGCGCCGCCTTTTTCAAATGGCAAGATGCCAGAAACCAGCGCGTTGACCCCATTGGCCAGAACCCCGCCCACCGCGTTTTGAACTGGGCGCAGGGCCGTGTTATAGGCCGCATCGACCATGCTCTGCGCCACGCTACGCAACGCATCCGACAGCCGCATCCCGTCAAACACCACGCCGTCAAAGGCGCGCCTCAACCCGGTACCGAACGACCGGCTCAGCCCCTGCACCTCGCGGCCCGTATAAAGCATGGTCTCCTGCATCGTGCGCAGCTCGCCCTGAAAGGCCGCGACCATCGCCGTGGCCGACCCCAACGAGGCCTCCAGTTCGCCCAATTCGGCGTCAAAGCCGTCGATTTCTTCATCCATTGCCGTCGTCCTTCACATCCGCATCGGGGAACCGGGCGGCCAGGGCCTCAAGCCCCGCCCGTCCCATCGGGGCAATGCCGGGCTCGTCACCCATCAAAAGCAGCAATTCGGCAGGCGTCAGCGCCCAGAACTCCGCCGGTCGCAACCCGAGCCCCTGCATCCCGGCCCGCATCAGACCGGGCCAGTCGAACGGTCTTGCGCCGCTCATTGGGGCGGCCGGAAGGCCAGCGCCAGCAACCGCGCGGCAACGCGCGCGGCCTCCAGCGGTCCACCGGCAATCTCGGCCTTGGCCAGATCGCGCAGTTCGCCATTCCAACCGCCCCCCCGCAGCCCCGCACAGACCAGCGCCAGAACATCGCGCGACTTGAACCCGCCCGCCTCGAACCGTTCGACCAGATCGGCAATGCTTTCCGCTTGCAGCCAGGTCTCCAGTTCGGCCAACGCGCCCAGGGTCAGCTTCAGCACCCTGCGTTCGCCATCGATTTCCAGCGCCACTTCGCCCGCCCAGGGGTTCGCCATGGCTCAGAGCGCCGTGAACGAGAGCACGCCTGCCGAGGCCAGCGACAGCTCATAGCTCGCCTCACCGTCATGGCTGCCGGCATATTCGATCGAGGTGATCTGAAACGCGCCCTCGACGGTCCCGAAATCGGGGATGATGACCTGAAATTCGGGCACTTCACCGTCAAAGAAAATCTGGCGCGCACGTTCATCTGTCGCCGCGTCGCGAAACACGCCCGAGCCCGAGATCGCAGCCGACTTCACCCCGCCTCCGGTCAACAATTCACGCCAGCCTCCGGCGCTTTCCAGGCTGGTCACATCGACCGTCTCCGCATTGAAGCTCAACCGCGACGCGCGCAGGCCAGCCAGGGTCTGAAACGTCGATGTGCCGTCCAGATCAACCTTGATCAACAGGTCCTTGCCATTTTGGGCAACCATTTCATTCTCCAGTTATATCAGTGGTATACGTTTGAAAGCTCACGCAACGGCCTCATCCAGCCGGGCGCGAAACCAGATGTCGATCCGGCGATTGACGTTCGTTCGCACGGCCGCCGCCCGGTAGAATTGGACCCGACTGACGCGGCCCCGGCTCAGGCTCAAAGGCGCGGCCAGAACGGCGTCCGATACCGCCGCGGCCGCTTCCTTGGCCAGATGAAACCCCGCTCCCGTGGTCACCACGGAAACGCTGAATTCGTGCAATGCCCCGCCTTCCGAGCCGTCGCTCTTGTCGCGCACCTTTTCAGGGCCAATCGTGACGTAGATCTCCGGTTGCGGGCCGGGCGGCATTGCATCGAAGACATTCGGCCCGACAATGGCCGCCAAGCCTGCATCGGCGCTCAAGGCACCAAAGACCGCCGTCTGAAGTGCCGCTGTCATGCCATAGCTCATGCGCCCTCCTCCTCGGTGGCATAGCAGATCAGGAACCGACCCTCGGCGTCGGCCTCCGTCACTGCATCAATGATGAAAAGCCGGGCTCCATCGCGAAACCGCTGCAACGGCGTGGGCCGCGATGGCGCGCCTTGCGGGGCCGCGCGAACCGTGATCCTGAACCCCGTCCGCGCCAGATCACCGGCCTCGCGTCCGGTCCGAGGCAAAACCTCGCCCCAGACCGTGCCCAATGGCTGCCAGGCTTCGTTAAATCCACCCGCGCCATCGGCGACCCGCACCGGACCCTCCAAGAGCAGGCGGCGTGACAGGTTTGGCCGCATCATCCGCCCACTCCCCGCATCCGCACCGGCCGGTAAGGCTCGATCAGCACGGCCACACCCATGGCAATCCCCGCCTCTCCGGTGCCCTGCGCCTCATAGATATCGGCGGCCTGGATCAGAACCGCCTGGCGCAGATCGGCGGGGATGCTCGGCCAGTCCAGCCCAAAACCCGCCACCATCTCGATCTCGATCGACCCGCCGCGCGACGGGTTCGGCAAGCTGCCCGTCGCCTCCAGAACCGGGCGATGCGCATCCTTGCGCAAGGTGTAGGCCTCCGCGTCCACCACCGTTTCGACACCGCCGCGCGTGATCACCTTGACCGAAGTGATGCTTTGCACCGGAGCCACAGGCAGGGCCTGTTCCTGCGCCGATTTCCACCCGCTCAGATACCAGATGAACCCACGCTGAAAGAGTGCTTTTCCGATCCGCGCCTCGATCGTCGCAAGCGACGCCCTCAGGCAGCTTTCCAGCTGCGCATCCTGGCTGCCATCATCGGCGAAACCCGACGCCAGGCGCAGGTGATCGGTAAGCTCGGTCACCGGCAGCAATGCGCTTGGAACCGAGGACATTTCGACCATCATCATATTGTGTTTTCTCCACCAAAGAACTGCCTCAGGAAATGGCATGGCAAGGCCCTGCACCGCTCATGCGGAGGACAAATGGCTGGAGGCCGCCGGACCCCGCCATGCCGCCCGCCCCGACCCGCCTAAGGGGCCGGAACGCGCATCATGTGCCTGCAATCCGTGCCGGATCAGGCGATGCCGAATTTCAGCAGCTTGATCGCCGCAAAATCGCTGACATCGCCGCCAACCCGCTTGGTGGCATAGAAAAGGACATGCGGCTTGGCGCTGAACGGATCGCGCAGAACGCGCAGTTCGGGGCGCTCGGCAATGGTGTATCCGGCGTCGAAATTGCCAAATGCGATGGCCATCGCATCGGTTGCGATATCGGGCATGTCCTCGGCGATCAGAACCGGATAGCCCATCAGGCGCGCGGGCTCTCCGGCCGCCAGACCATCGGACCACAGGAACCGGCCATCGGCATCCTTCATCTTGCGCACGGCTCCGGCGGTTTTCGAATTCATCACGAAATTGGCGTTGGCGCGATACCGGGCCCCCAGCGAATAGACCAGATCGACAATCGCATCGGCCGGGTTTGTGGCGTCGAAATCGCCATCCGCGCCGGTGATGACATAGCCCAGATTGCTCCAGCTCCAGGTCGCGTCATCGACCGTCGGATGGGTCAGGAACCCGGTCGGCTTGTCGATGCCGTCGCCCGCGATAAAGGCCATCGCCTCGGCGCGGGAAAACTTGTCCGCAATACGCTCGGCCAGCCAGCCCTCGATGTCAAAGGCGGTGTCATCCAGCAAACGCTGGCTCGCCTTGGGCAGCGCCGACAGCTCGTGCAGCGGGATCGAGATCCGCTCGATCTGCGGCGTGTCGGTTTCAACCGAGGTGGCCGTCTCGGTGGCCCAACCGGCCCCGACATCGGTCTGGTCGATCAGCACGTCAAAGCTGGTCGCCTCGACATTCACCACATTGGCGACCGAGCGCAGGCTGGAGGATCCGCGCAGCACGCCCTGGATCGTTTCCGCCGTTTGCGGATCGACCAGATAGCCACCCTCGGCATTGACGGCGGTATTCAGCGCCTTGCCCTCCAGCTCAAGCCCGCGCAGGCCATCATCGTCACCGGTGCGCAGATAGGTGCCCATGGCTTTCTTGTGCGGCGCACCTTCCTGGGTCGCAGCAGACAGCGCCGGGCGCGAATGGGTCATGGTTTTGGTTTTCAGCATCGAAATACGCTCTTCCTGTTTTGCAAGTTTGGTGGTCATGTCGTCCTGGAACTGGCTGAATTCACTCAAAAACCCTGCCAGGGCCGTTTTCACCTCGGTGGTCGCATCCTGGGCCTGAGGCACAGGGCTGCGGCCCGAGGACTTCGATACAGTCTCGGTCATCCGATCATCCCAATTAGAAGTCGTCGCGGGGCCAGTGGCACGTTCGGAAAAACCTGAATCACCCGACGCTGCCTGAAATCAGAGATTCCAACGCGCCATGCGATGCTTGGTTTTCAGGTATTTCCGAGACCTGCCTTACCGCGCCGCCAGTTTGCGGCGGGCGTCCTGGAACACCGTCG
>CAXBGQ010000038.1:0-14178 GCA_963975135.1 uncultured Nioella sp.
GGATCTGCCGCAACACCGCCTCCTCGACCTCCGCGTCGCCATGGCCCAGGATCATCGGGCCCGATCCGATCAGGTAATCGACATAGTCGCGGCCATCCTCGTCCCAGACCCGCGCGCCCTTGCCCTCTCGGATCACAATGCCGGGGTCAAAATTGCCAAATCCCCCGGCGGGCAGAACGGCACGGGCGCGGGCACGCCACTCGTCTTGTGTCAGCAGTTTTTCCATCAGATCAGTCCAGTATCATGTCGGGTTGGCCCAGAAGGTCGGGATCGGGCGCGACGCCAAGGCCCGGCCCTGATGGCGGCGCGATGCGCCCGTTCTTGCGTGTCGGGGCCGCTGGGTCCAGCCGGGGGGCCACATATCCGGACAGATCGCAGACGTTCAATAGCCGCGCGGGATCGGTCGCAGCCCCCAGATGCAGCAGGGCGGCGGTGGTGATGTCGCTGCCCCAGCTGTCTTCGATGCACATCCTGGCCCCCAGATGCAGGCACAGATCGCGGGCCCGGCGGGTGGCCGAAACGCCGCCGAATTTCGACAGTTTCAGCGCCACCGCATCCATGATCCCGCGCCTGTGCCCTTCCAGCAGGGTGGCAGTATCATGCGCGCCCTCATCGAGCTTCATCGCAAGGCCGGTGGCCGATTTCACCACGGCGCATTCGGCCAGCGTCTTGCAAGGCTGTTCCAGCATGACATCGAGATGGGCAACCGCGCGGCCCACGCGGGTGGCCTCCAACTGCGTCGCGCCGCAATTCCAGTCGCCATAGACCAAGGGGCCGGGCCCCACCGCCGCGCGTACCAGAGTCAGCCGGGCGATATCGGCCTGCGGGTCGGCATCGGCCCCCAGCTTGACCTGAAACTGGGTGATGCCCTGCGCCTGCGCGTCGCGGGCGATGCGCGCCATATCCTCGGGCGCGATGCAAGTGATCGAGTGATAGAGCGGCATATCCGCCTGCCGCTGCCCGCCCAGAAGCGCGCAAAGCGGCATGTCTGCGGCGCGGGCCGTGAGATCCCAAAGCGCCATGTCGAGCGCGGATTTGGCATAGACATGGCCCTGCAAATGGTGATCGACCCGTGCCATCAGCGCCTCGGGTCCAACCGGATCGGCCCCCAGAACCACCGGGGCCAGTTCTTGCAATGCCGGGGCCACGCCACGGGCATAGGCGGGCAGGTAATGCGGGATCGGGCAGACCTCGCCCCAGCCGGAGATGCCAGTATCGGTGTCGAGGCGCAGGATCACGGTTTCGACCGTGTCGCAGGTCTTGCCCTCGGCCATGTAATAGGTCGCGTGGCTGGTCAGCGGCAGGTGCCACAGGGATAGGCACTTGATTTTCATCGGTAAACTGCCACCGGATCGCCCAATAGGCCCTCGTCGGGATGCACGCCAAGGCCGGGTGCATCGGACAGGTGCAAATGGCCGTCCCGGTTGCGCGGCCCGCGCCCCGGCGCGATATCGCGCGTCAGCATATCCTGACAGGCCCAGACCCCGAGCATGTTGGCGTCGGGGATCGTCGCGGCCAGATGCAGCGCCTCGGTATCGGCCAGAACGCTGCCGCCGGTGGCCATCACGAACATGTCGATGCCATGGGCCAGCGCGATATCGCGCATGCGGGCGGCGCGGGTCAGCCCGCCGACCCGATTGAGCTTGATCCCGAACACTTCCGCCAGCCCGTCACGGGCGATGCGGGCGGCGTCCTGTAAGGTCACCAGGCTTTCATCGACGCTGACGGGGGCGGCGTGCAACGGGCGCAGGGCGGCGATATCGTCGAGGCTCTCGCAGGGCTGTTCGAACATCACGCCCAAATCTTCGGTGGCTTTCATCACCCGCAGCGCCTCGGCCCGTGTCCAGCCGCGATTGACATCGTAGAGGATGCGCTCGCCCGCGGGCTTTCCCGCTTCGACATCGCGGATGCGGGCAATATCGCGATCCACGTCGCCACCGATCTTGACCGAATGGACCACGTAACCCCGGGCGCGGTAGCGGTCCATCACGGTGCGGGTATCCTCAATCGTTTTTGCCCCGACCGAGGAGGCGATGGGCGCGGGCCTGCGGCTGCCGCCGCCCATCAGATCGGCAATCGGCAACCCGGCGGCCTGACCGGCAATGTCCCAGCAGGCCATGTCGATGGGCGATTTAGCATAGAGATGGCCCGGCAGCGCCAGATCCATCGCCCGTTCGACCTGCAACATGCGGCGCGGGTCGAGGCCAAGGATAAAGGGGGCCATGGTCTCGATCCCGGCCCGGATGCCGGGGCCATGGGCGGGCACATAGGTGTGGCCCCAGGGCGTGCCCTCGCCCCATCCAGTGATCCCGGCATCGGTCTCGAGACGCACCAGCGTGGCGTCGAGCAGTTCGAATTTCAGCCGCCCGCCCGACAGCCAATAGGGATGCTCGAGCGGCAGGTTGACCTGGAAAACGGTGATGCGGGTGATCTTCATTTCTGGGCTCCCGTGGGGCCGGTATCCGCGACGGGCCGCTCGGTCAGGACCGGGGGTGTCGCCAGATGATTGCGCCATGTCACATAGGCCATTACCGGATGCGCGCCGGTTTCCATGGCGTGCGGCTGGTTCGAGGCGTGATAGGAGGTATCGCCCGCGCGTAGGGTTTCGGGGCGCGCGCCTTCGCGCAGAAACAGGGCCTCCCCGGCCAACACCAGATACATTTCCTCGGCCGGGTGGTGGTGCCAGGGGTAATGCAGACCGGCGGGCATATAGACCACGAACCCCGCCATCCGGGCGCTGGTCCAGGGGGCACCGGGGCCGATCAGGCAGTAGCAGCCGAACCGGTCCATGAAATCCGGGCCGATATCGGTGTCCTTGTAGGTCTCGCGCCAATGCGCATCGGGGGCTGCCGCGATAAAGGCATCGCGGAACGCGGCCTGTCCGGTTCCGAACAGCCCCGTCTCACGCGCCAGCAGATCGGCGGCGGGGATGGAAAACGGGGTCATGGGCTGTTCGGCAAGATCGTCGGGGAAGCCCACGAAACCCGCCAGATCGGGGTGGGTTTGATGCGCCCTGCGCGCCTCATTCAGCAGATGGGTGAAGGCGGCCGTCGTCACGGCACCACCACGATATTGCCGGTATGGGCCTTTTCGATGAAGGCGGTTTGCGCGGCGGCCAGATCATGCAGAGGATAGGTGGCCGCCAGCATCGGACGCACCTCGCCGCGTTCGATATAGCCGACAAGATCGGTGAACACATGCGGGTCGATCACAGTGGAGCCGGTGAAGGTCAGATCGCGCAGGTAAAGCGTGCGCAGATCGAGCGTGACCATCGGCCCGGCAATCGCGCCCGAACAGGTATAACGCCCGCCGCGCGCCAGCACGTCGATGATCTCGGCAAAGGCAGGGCCGCCGACGATATCGGCCACGACATCGACCTGATCGGAGCCGGTGGCGGATGTGAGGGCCGCGCGCAGGTTGGCGGGCGCGCGCGGCAACAGCGCGTCGGGGTTGAGGGCGCGCAAACCCGCGTGCTTGGCCTCGGATGCCATCGCGATGACAGTTGCGCCGCGCCGCTTGGCCAGTTGGATCAGCGCCGAGCCGACGCCGCCTGAGGCCCCGGTGATCAGCACCCGGTCGCCCGCGCCGACACGCGCGCGCGCCAGCATGCCCTCGGCGGTGGAATAGGAGCAGGAGAAGGTCGCCAGCTCGGCATCGGAAAGCGGGCTGTCGATGGCCGCGACATTGCGGTGATCGGTGACGGTATATTCGGCAAAGCCGCCATCGGCCTCGGATCCGTAGTAGCCGGTCTTTGTCTTGTCGAGCGGATCGTCCCAGTCGCGCAGCCAGTTGTCGGTGATGACACGCTTGCCGATAAGGTCCCGATTTGCATGGCGCCCTGCCGCCACGACATGGCCACAGACATCGGCCCCCTGGATGCGCGGGAAGGCAACGGGCGCGCCGCCCCAGGCGGGATCGTCGGTACCGGGGTCGGTCTCGGACGTTCCGGTTGTGGCCTCGGTCACCGCTTTGGAATACCAGCCCGACCGGGTGTTCACATCGGTATTGTTGAGACCGCAGGCGGCCACCTTGATCAGCACCTGATCGGGGCCGGGCGTGGGTGTGGGCCAGTCTTCATGCCACTGATATTGGTCGAGACCGCCATGTCCGTGCAGCACCATGGCCTTCATTGTTTTGGGAATCATCGGGTCTGGTCCTTGTTTTTGAAGGTTTCCGATCGCGGGCGCGATCCGATCCGGGCGAGGGGCGCTGCCCCTCGCGCTCCCCGAGGTATTTTTGCCAAGATGAAAGGGGTGGGGGCTCATGGCGCATCGGTCCGGGGGCGGGTGTTGTCGGGGTCGTGGGCGGGGTCGGCACGAACGCGGGCCGGGCGCGGCTGGCCTGCGATGAGGACGCTGAGATCGGTGCCGGGGGTGGCGGCTTGCGGTTCGATATAGGCGAAGGCGAGGATTTTTTCATATGTCGGGCTGTAGGTGATCGAGGCGGTGGCACCGACGGGTTTTCCTTTGTAAAGAACGGCTTCGCCGCCGTGGCCATCATGGATGCCGTCGGGGTCGATCTCCAGATAGGCGCAGATCCAGGGCAGGGTGGTTTGCGGCGGCTGGTGGCCGAGATAGGCGTGGGGGGCGCGGGCGAAGCGCAGCACATCCGCCTCGGCCAGGGTCACTTCGTTGGTGAGTTCAGACGCGCCCTTGAAGGCTTTTTCCATCCTGAGCGTGTTCATCGCGAAGCTGCCGTAATCCCTGATACCATAGGGTTTTCCGGCCTCGGATAAGGCATCGTAGACGTTGAGCGCTGCGGCGTTTTCCATGTGCAGTTCCCAGCCAAGTTCGCCTGCATAGGACATTCGGAAGGCCCGCACAGGGTGGCCCGCCACGGTAATTTCGCGCATCGACATCCAGCGAAATCCGGCATTCGAGAGGTCGGCATCGGTGCATTTTGCCAGCACCTCGCGCGCCCTGGGGCCGTTCAGCGCCAGCGCCGCGTGGCCGTTGGAGCGCAGTATGACATCCGTACACATCCCGTACACATCCTGTGCATATGCGAGGTGATCCAGCAGGCGCTGCTCGAAGAAGGCGGCGCAGACCAGGTAGAAGCGGTCGGCGGCCAGCCGGGTCACGGTTGCCTCAAGCTCGATCCGGCCACGGCGGTTCAGCATATGGGTGAGCGCGATACCGCCGGGCCTTCTGGGCAGGCGGTTGGCGCAGAGCCGTTCCAGCAGCGCCGCGGCGTCGGGGCCCGCGACCTCCACCTTGGTGAAGGCCGATATGTCGATGAGGCCGACGCGCTCGCGCACTGCGCGGACTTCGTCCGATACGATATCCTGCACGGGCGTGCGCCTGAACCCGTATTGGTCGCGCTGTTCCACACTGCCGCGCGCGAACCAGCGCGGGCGTTCCCAGCCATAGACCTCTTCGAACACGGCCCCCTTCGCTTTCAGCCGTTCATAAAGCGGCGAGGGTTTGACGGGGCGGCCGGCCTGCCGGTTGAAATGCGGAAACGGGATCTCGTGGCGCAGGCCGTAATCCTCATGCGCCTTTTTCACCTGCCATTCCTTGGTCGCGTAGCTGCCAAAACGGCGCGGGTCAAAATCGCGCATCGAGATGTCGGCCGCGTCATGGACCATCCAGCGCGCCAGTTCGCGCGTCAGCCCCGGCCCCCAGCCGATGCCGATCTGGGTGCCGCAGCAGCACCAGTAATTGCGTGCGCCGGGGGCCGGGCCGATCAGCGGGTTGCCATCGGGCGGGTGGCTGATGGCCCCGTGCACGACCCGCGAGATGCCGAGATCGGCCAGCACGGGCATCCGGTTCAGGCTTTCGGAAAGCCAGGGCATGACGCGGTCGAAATCGGGGGCGAAAAGCTCGTTCTCGGCCTCCCATGGGCAGTGATCGTGCCAGACCGAATTGGGGTTTTCCTTTTCATAGATGCCGATGAGGCCGCGATTTTGTTCCATCCGGATATAGCCCGAGACCCGTCTGTCGTCGCGGATGACGGGCAGTTCGCGGTCGAGGTTTTCAAATTCCGGCACCGGGTCGGTTACGAAGTAATGGTGCGTCATCGAGGTCATCGGCAATTGCAGGCCGGACCAGTCGCCCATTTGCCGCGCATATGTGCCGCCCGCATTGACGATATGTTCGCAAGTAATGGACCCAAGCTCGGTTTCCACCCGCCATTCGCCGGTCGGCATAAGGGTGATGTCGGTGGCGCGGCAGCGGCGGATGATCCGCGCGCCCCTGGCCCGCGCGCCTGCCGCCAGCGCCATGGTGACATTCGAGGGATCGACATGACCGTCACCGGGTGTATGCAGCCCGCCGATGACGCCGTCGAGATTGTAGAAGGGATGCGCCCCGGCGATGAAGGCGGGGTCGACCAGGTCTATATCGAAGCCGAGCGCGCGCCCGACTGACAGCGTGTGGGCCAGCCAGTCCATCTCATCCTCGCAATAGGCCAGCCGGAACGATCCGCAGCCATGCCAGGTGACGGGCTGGCCGGTTTCGGCCTCAAGCCCGCCCGCGTAGAGCCCGATATTGTAATCGACGCATTTGCCGAGCGAGAAGCTGCTGGTCGAATGGGTGATCTGCCCCGCCGCGTGCCAGGTCGAGCCCGAGGTCAGCTCGGCCTTTTCCAGCAGCACGACATCGGACCAGCCTAGCTGCGTCAGGTGATAGGCCAGCCCGCAGCCCATGATGCCGCCGCCGACGATCACCACGCGGGCATGGGAGGGGAGGGATCGGTCGGACATCGCGCGGCTTTCCAGCGGATTCGGCAAATTCTGCTGGACAGGGTAAGGGGACAATCATACCATCGTCAATCATGAATGACACAGATGTATCACAAACGGTTCTGGAACGCCTGTCCGACGAATGGGAGGCGCTGACGCCCGAGGCGCAGAAGGCGGCGCGCTATGTGCTGGAAAACCCGCGCGACGTGGGGGTCAGCACGGTGCGTGAGATCGCGCGGGCCGCCAGGGTCAAGCCCAACACGGTGGTGCGCATGGCCCGGCAGGTCGGCTATGAGGGCTATGAGGATTTCCGCGAGCCGTTTCGTCAGGCGATCCGGGCCGGGGCCCTGAGTTTTCCCGACCGCGCCCGGTGGTTGCAGGAGATCGGGCGTCAGGGCGAATTGGGCGGGCTTTATGCCAATATGGTGGGGGCCGCGATCCGCAATATCGAGGACAGTTTCGCCGCCATCAGCGCCGATCAGGTGCAGGCCGCGGCCAAGGCGATCTGGGCCAGCCGCAATGTCTATACGCTGGGCGTCGGGGTCAATAACTCCAACGCGCGCAACTTCACCTATCTGGCCTCGACGGGCATGGTCGATTTCCATGCCATCCCGCGCCCGGGATCTGTGGCGGTCGATGATCTGGCCTGGGCCGATGGGCGCGATGTGCTGATTGCCATCACCTGCGCGCCCTACCGGGCGGAAGTGGTCGAGGCGGTGCGCATTGCCCGTGAACAGGGGTTGTGCGTGATCGGCATATCGGACAGCCCGGCCAGCCCGGTGATCATCGGGGCGGATCATGGCTTTGTCCTGACCGCCGAGACGCCGCAGTTTTTCCCCTCGTCGGTTTCGACCATCGCGTTTCTGGAAACGCTGCTGAGTTTTGTCATTGCCGTGGCCAGCCCCGAGATTGTCGAG
The DNA here is from genome assembly GCA_963975135.1 of uncultured Nioella sp. Taxonomy (GTDB): domain Bacteria; phylum Pseudomonadota; class Alphaproteobacteria; order Rhodobacterales; family Rhodobacteraceae; genus Alterinioella. The sequence goes on from CAXBGQ010000038.1 coordinate 7,600, forward strand.
CGTGTGGCCCGATTTCATGCCCGGCGTCACGAGCTGGGGATTTACGAGGAGGACGGGCAATGAGCGTGATCCGGGCGCTTGCGGCGCAGTATTACACCGATCCCGCCATTTTCGAGGCCGAAAAGGCCGGGCTCTTTGCACGCAGCTGGCAGTTTGCCTGCCATGCCAGCGCGTTGCAGGAACCGGGCGATTACGTGGCCTTTGACGTGGCGGGCGAAAGCCTCTTTGCGATCAAGGGTCACGATGGCGAGATCCGGGTGTTCTACAATGTCTGCCAGCATCGCGCGCATCGGCTGGTGGAAGGGGCGGGACGCACGCGGGTGGTGGTCTGCCCCTATCACGCCTGGAGCTATGAATTGACCGGCGCATTGCGCGGCGGGCCCAATCTGGGCGCGGTGGAGGGGTTCGACAAATCGGCGATCTGTCTGACACCGGTGCGCGCCGAGCTGTATCTGGGGTTCCTGTTTGTCAATCTCGATCCCGATGCCGCGCCGATGGAGGAGTGGTTTCCCGGCGTGCGCGGCGAGTTGGAGGAATTCGTGCCAAACTGGGCCGCGCTGAAGCCGCTGGAATGGGTCGAGGTGCCCGAGGCCTGCAACTGGAAAGTGTCGGTCGAGAATTACTCCGAATGCTATCATTGCAGCCTGAATCACCCGACCTTTGCCACCGGCGTGATCCGGCCCGAGACTTATGACATCCAGCCGCAGGGATACTGCCTGCGCCACACCACCGAATGCAATGACCTGAGCGCGATGCGCTATGACATCCAATCGGGTTTTGCCAATCACGACCGCTATTCCAGCTGGTTCCTGTGGCCCCTGTTCTCGTTTCAGGTTTATCCCGGCAATATCCTGAACACCTATCATTGGCGGCCCGTCGACGCGGGGCATGTGGTGGTCTGGCGCGGCTGGTATTCGGTGGATGGCGCGGAAAATGACGTGGTGCGGCAATTGGCGGTGCAAGATCGCGAAACCACCGTGGCCGAGGATATCACGCTGGTGGAATCGGTGCAGCGGGGGTTGGGGTCGCGTGGATATGTGCCGGGGCCTTTGGTGGTCGATCCGGCCTGCGGCGTGAACTCGGAACATTCCGTGATGCATCTGCAGCGCTGGATGCGGGCGGCGGTGGATGGTGATGTATCGGCGTGAGTTGGGTGAATAACTTTGCCACTTGCCGATAGCGGTGGGGCGAACTGAAGGGAGAGATCGGGCATGGATGAGGATCTGTTTGAAAAGGGGCTGGCGCAGCGCAAGGCCACTTTGGGTGCCGAATATGTCGAAAAGAACCTGGCGGCGGCGGATGAGTTTACCCGGCCGTTTCAGGAGGCGATGACGGCCTGGTGCTGGGGCTTTGGATGGGGCGATGACGCGCTCGATCCGAAGACCCGGTCGCTGATGAACCTCGCCATGATCGGGGCGCTTGGCAAGATGCAGGAATGGGAAACGCATTGCCGGGGGGCGCTGACCAATGGGGTCAGCCCCGAGGAGATCCGGGCCGCGATCCATGTCGTGGGCATCTATTGCGGTGTGCCGCAGGCTTTGGAATGTTTTCGGGTGGCTGAGAGGGTTTTGCGGGAGGCGGGTAAGATCTGAGCGGTTTCGCCGCGCTGGCGCGCGTCGACCGCCGCGCTGGCGCGCGCAATTGCGCCCCATCGGTGGCGGTCTCGCCGTTGTAGCCCGGCGGATTTGGATATTTGAAGCGCAAAGAAGGCGGGTGTGGTTTCGCCTTGTCACGGGCGGGTTTGATGATGGGTCACGAATTTTCTTGGTGAATCGGAGCGGATTTGGCACAGACTTGCCCGACACACAGAACCGAGGGGGAAACGTCCATGTCCATGATTGCCGATATCGCGGCCCATCCCAACATGACGCATTGGGCCGAAAGAGCCGATCTTGCCGCCGCCTTTCGCTGGACCGCACGGCTGAACCTGCATGAGGGCGTGGCAAACCATTTCTCGATTGCGGTGAATGACGCAGGGACGAAGTTCCTGATGAACCCCAACCAGATGCATTTTTCGCGCATCAAGGCCAGTGACTTGATCGAGGTCGATGCCAATGATCCGAGTAGCCTGGTCGGTGTCGATGCCGATATCACCGCCTGGGGGCTGCATGGCGGTATCCACCGGCATTGCCCGCATGCGCGTTGTGCCATGCATGTCCATTCCATCCACGCCACGGTTCTGGCCTGTCTGGCCGACAGCCGCCTGCCGCCGATTGACCAGAACTGCGCCACGTTTTTCAACCGCATGGTGATCGACGATCATTACAACGGGCTGGCGCTGGAGGATGAGGGCAACCGCTGTGCGGCGCTGTTTGCCGATCCCCGGCACAAGGTCATGGTGATGGGCAATCACGGCGTCATGGTGATCGGCGCGACCGTGGCCGAGACCTTCAACCGGCTCTATTATTTCGAGCGCGCCGCCGAGACCTATATCCGCGCGCTCCAGACCGGGCAGCCGCTGCGCGTGCTCTCCGACGAGGTCGCCGAAAAGACCGCCCGGATGCTTGAGGAATATCCCGAGCAGGATGTGCGCCATCTGGGCGAGCTTAAGGCCATTCTGGAGGAGGAAGGTTCGGATTTTGCACAGTGATGCCACCCCGCACATACGGGATTGACCGGGTGGTCGGCACGGGTGAAGAATGCGCTTTCGGCCCTTTGCCCAACTCAGGCAGCGGCCAGGAGCATCCAGTGAGGACCAGGAAATGAGCTATCTCGATATTCGCATCAAGGAACTAATGGACGAAGCAGACGCGCATCTGACACGCTCATCGCAGCCGCATGGTTGGCTCGGGCTGGTGCGCAGCATGGTTCGTGGGCGACTTGGCTGGACCATATGGGTGATCTGGATCGCCCAACTGCTGCTGTTGGTCGGCGCGATCTTCGCTGCGGTCCGGTTTTTTCAGGCGGCAGATGTCCTGGTTGCCCTGAAATATGGCCTTTCCGCCGTCACACTCGCCCTGCTGGCAGCGCAGATCAAGCTGAGCATCGCGCCGCATATGCAGACCGAACGAGTTCTGCGTGCGCTGAAGCGGATTGAAATTCTGATCCTGGCTCAAAACGCGAAAAAATGATGCCCGTTCCGCGAGAAGGGGGCAGGTCCCTGGCTGAACCGCCGCCCACCGGTCGCGCCAGAGGCGTTCGCTGTAACCAAAGGCTGTGACCATGCCCGGTAGCAAAGACTGGAATTACCACCCCGATCTGCCGCTACCCGATACTTCGGTCTTTCGCTGGCCGCCCGATCCGCGCCACATGGTTGGCTGGGTTGCGCGCAACTGGCTGACACTGTCGGAACGGGTGCTGATGGTGGCGCTGGCGGTGGCGCTCTGGGCCTTTGCCTATCCGCCGCTTGCGGCCGCAGAGAGCTTTGGCCTTGGCTGGATGGCGCAGGTCTGGCTGGTGAACATGACGATGATGATCGTCGTGGCGGGCGGGCTGCACTGGTTTTTCTACATCCTCAAAGGGCAGGGAAAGGCGCTGAAGTTTGACCGCCGCGACCAGGCGCGCGGCAATGCGCTGTGGAATTTCCGCCATCAGGTGCGCGACAACATGTTCTGGTCGCTCGGGTCGGGCGTGGCGCAGCTCAGCGGCTTTCAGATCCTCGTGATGTGGGGCATGGCCAATGGCTATGCGCCGGTGATCAGTTTCGCCACGAACCCGGTCTGGTTCATCCTGGCGCTGATCCTGTTGCCGATCTGGTCGGCCTTTCATTTCTATTGGGCGCATCGCCTGCTGCATGTTCCGGTGATCTATCGGCACATCCATTCCCTGCATCACCGCAACGTCAATATCGGGCCTTGGTCGGGGATGTCGATGCATCCGGTGGAGCATTTGCTCTATCTCACCACGCTGTTGATCCACTTTGTGGTGCCAAGCCACCCCATCCACCTGATTTTTCACGTCATCTATCAGGGGCCGGGGGCGGCGATGACGCATACCGGATATGAGGACATGCTGATCCGCGACAAGCGGCGGCTGGCTTTGGGCACGTTCTATCACCAACTGCATCACCGCTATTACGAATGCAATTACGGCAATCAGGAGATGCCCTGGGACCGCTGGTTCGGCACCTTTCACGATGGCAGCGACGCGGCCACGGCGACGACGCGGGCGCGCAAGAAGAGGATGGGAGGATGAGCGATGCGCGCCGTGAATGGAACCATCTGCCCGAGGTGCCCATTCAGGTATCGCCGCTCTGGTCCTGGCCGCCGCGCCCCTATGCGGCGTTCCGGTGGTATTTCGACAGCTGGTTTTTTCTGACCGTCAATCTGGCGATTCTGGGTGTCGCCTTCGCCAGCCTCTATCTGGCCAGCCCGACGCTGGAGCAGACGGCCCGGCTCGCCCCCGGCTGGATGGCGCTGATCTGGCTCCGCAATGCGGTGATCGTCGGCCTACTGGCCGGGCTTTTGCATCTGTGGTTCCACAAATACGCCGTGCAGGGGACCGAGTTGAAATACGACCCGCGCCCGTTCCCACGCCGGGGCCGGGTCTTTACGTTGGGCCACCAGCTTTGGGACAACATGTTCTGGAGCATCGCGTCCGGCGTCACCATCTGGTCGGGCTTTGAAATCCTGATGTGGTGGGCGATGGCGGGTGGCTATGCCGCCACCATCACATGGGGCACCAACCCGGTCTGGTTCGTCGCCATCTTTTTCCTGATCCCGGTCTGGGAGAGCTTTTATTTCTACTGGATGCACCGGTTCCTGCACACCCGGCCGATGTATCGGTTTCACGCGCTGCACCACCGCAATACCGATATCGGGCCATGGTCGGGCCTGTCGATGCACCCGGTCGAGCATCTGTTTTATTTCGGCTCGGTCCTGATCCATTTCGCCATTGCCAGCAATCCGGTGCATGTGATTTTCCACCTGATGTTTTACGGGCTGCTGGCGATCACCACCCATACCGGGTTCGAGGGTGTGCTGTTTCGCAACCGCAAACGCCTGCATCTGGGCAATTTCCATCACCAGATCCATCACCGCTATTTCGAGTGCAATTACGGCAATCTCGATGTGCCCTGGGACAAGCTGTTCGGATCCTGGCACGATGGCACCGATGCGGCCCGGGCGCGGATGCGGGCGCGGCTGGCGGCGCGCCGGCGGTAATCACTTATATCCTTGGTGCAAGGGGGGATTTCCCCACCCTGGGGCCACTTGGCGCGGGCGGCCAAACCAGATAGCCTGACCCGGCAGGCAGGACGGGCCTTTGGACATATGGACAGCGATCACAAGTTCCTGATGACGCGGATTGCGGGGGGCGACAAACAAGCCTTGGCCGCGCTCTATCGTGCGCTGGAACGCCCCGTTTACAGGTTTATCGTCTCCAGATTGAACGATCCCCACGAGGCAAACGACATACTTCATGAAGTGTTCATGGATGTCTGGCGTTCCGCCGACCGTTTTGAAGGGAGATCCAAAGTGCAGACCTGGATTTTTGGCATCGCCTATCGCAAGAGCATCGACGTGATGCGCAAACGCGGCCGGATGGATCTGACCGACGAGAGTTTTGACATGGTCGATGACAGCCCGGATGCCGTGACCTGTCTGGCGGCAGGGCAGGAGGCCGAGCATGTGCGCCACTGTCTGGAAACGCTGAAGGATGACCATAAATCGGCCATCACATTGGCGTTCTATCAGGACATGACCTATGGCGAGATCGCCGAAGTTGCGGGCGTGCCCGAGGGCACCATCAAGACCCGCATCTTTCACGCCAAGAAGCTCCTGTTGCGCTGCCTGTCGGGCCGCATCGAGCGGGGGGTGGCATGATGACCCGCGATGACCTGAATACGCTCTTGCCGTTTCACGCCAATGGCACGCTTGAGGGGGCCGAACTGGCCGCCGTTGATGCCGCCCTTGAAACCGACGCCGATCTGCGCGCCGAACTGGCCGCATTGCAGGCCATCCGCGCCACCATGCGGAGCGAAGAGATGCAAAGCCCCGGTGACCTGGGGCTGGCCCGGCTGCTGCGCGTTGTCGAGGCAGAGACCGCCATTGCCCCGGCCCCGGTGGCGGCCAATGACAATGTGGTGCCCATCGCCCGTCTGCGTATCTGGCAGATCGCGGCGGCGGTCGTGTTCGCGGTAGGGCTCGGGATCAACATGCTGCCCGATGGAACCGGCACCCCGGAAATGGAGAGCGCGATGTCGGAAGATGCCGCGCCCGCCGCCGAACAGGGATTTGCGCTGGCCTCCGGCGGTTCTGCCGATTTCACCGTGATCTTTGCCCCCGACGCGACCGAAGCGGCGATCCGCGCCCTGCTGCTGGAGGCCGGGGTCGAGATCACCAGCGGCCCCTCGGCGCTTGGTCTTTACGGGCTCGGCCTGCTAGAGTCGGGTCGCGATGATGCCGCGCGCAGCATTTTGGCCGCCTCGGAGATCATCGACGATCTGCAATAGATGTCTTTTCCGAGGCCCGCGCCCATGCCCATTTTCCTGCGTTTTCTGACCCTGATATTTCTGGCGATAGCTGTTCCGACGATGGCGATGGCCCAGACCGACCCCGGCCCCAACGATCCCCCGGGCGGCGGCGAAAACGGCGTGAGATATGGCGATGAAGCCTCTGATGGCCCGGGCCGCGAGGCGAG
>CAXBGQ010000039.1:0-14124 GCA_963975135.1 uncultured Nioella sp.
TTGCCGAACGCGTCGCACCGCCCCTTGGGGCCGATCTGCGCCCGCTCAAGTGGCACCATTTTCCTGACGGTGAAAGCCTCGTGACCCTTCCCACCGGGCTTGCCGGGGCCGATGTCGCGATCCTCGCCACCCTCCGCGATCCTGACCGGCTGGCGTTGCCCCTGCGTTTTGCCGCCGAGACGGCACGCGAATTGGGAGCGCGCAGCGTCGGGTTGATCGCGCCCTATCTGGGCTACATGCGGCAGGACCGGAGGTTCCAGGACGGTCAGGCCGTCAGCGCGCCGATTTTTGCGCGGTTCCTGGGCGAAAGCTGTGATTGGCTGGTGACCGTCGATCCGCATCTGCACCGGATCGCGCGGCTTGACGATGTGTTCCCAATGCCCGCGATCCATGTCAGCGCTGCATCCATCCTGGCCGAATGGATCAGGGTCAATGTGCCCGATGCCGTCCTGCTTGGGCCCGATAGCGAAAGCCAGCAATGGGTGGCCGAGGTGGCGCGGCTGGCCGGGCGGCCCTATGAGGTGTTGCGCAAGATCCGAACCGGCGACCGGCAGGTCGAGGTCAGCGTGCCCGAAAACGACCGCCTGCGGCACGGCACCCCGGTTATTCTGGACGATATCGCATCCTCGGGGCGGACGATGGTGCGCGCGATTGAGCGGTTGATCGAGGCTGGTACCGCTCCGCCAGTCTGTCTGGTTATTCACGCGGTTTTCGCGGGCACTGCCCATGACGACATCGTCGCGGCCGGGGCCGCCCGGATTGTGACAACCGACACGATCCCGCATCCCTCGAACACAATCGGAACGAGCGCTCTGCTGGCCGAAGCGGCATCCGGGCTATTGCACGAGCTGGGCCAGCGCGGTGGCCAAACGGGACTGCCCGCGCAGGCCGGAGGTGTTGATTTATGACGCATGACCTGACCATTGAAGCCGACCGCACAAGGGGCCCATCGCCCCGGCAAACGCCGCCCCGCATCGGTGTTGTTCTGTCCGGCGGCGGGGCGCGCGGCTTTGCTCATGCCGGGTTCCTGCGCGCCCTCAACCACCTGGGCATCTACCCCGATATCATCGTTGGTGTTTCGATGGGCGCGGTCGTGGGTGGAACCTATGCGCTGAACCATGCGTGGTATGACGATCTGATCGACATGGACACCTCCGGCTTTCCGTTACTGCCGGATTTTTCCGAAGAAGGCACAATCAACTATCTCAAGAACCTGCGCCTATCGCAGAAAGTGATCACCGGGATGTATTTCGGCTGGGGTGCTGGTCAGCCGACTGTGGAATGGGGGCGGGCCCTGCTGCGCCGGCTTACCTTGGGAAAAACCCTTGAAGAGGCCCGCATCCCCATCTTTGCCGGCGCCACTGATATGGAAAGCGGCGAAAGGGTCGTGATCGGGTCGGGATCGGCCGAGGATGCGATCTATGCGAGTTCCGCGCTTGCCGGTATCCTGCCACCCGCCAGCCGCGACGGCCGCCTGTTGATCGACGGAGGCTACAGCGATCTGGCACCGATAGACGTGGCGCGCAATGCCGGCGCGGATATCGTGATCGTTTCGGATGCGGCCACGAGTTTCCGGTCGAGCCTGCCGGTGAACGGGATTCAGGCGATGTATCGCGCCATCGAGATTTGTCAGAACGAACACACACGGCTTCGGGCCGCGCAGGCCGATCTTGTCATCCGGCCGCATTTTGACACCCCCGTCGGGGTTCTGGATTTCAAACGCAAGCGTCATTGTGCGGCGGCCGGTGCTCGTGCGACATTCCGGATGCGACGCAATTTGCTTGAACTGATGTCAACGGGCGCGGCGACGGCGAACCGTTAACCGCGTGGCAATTCGGTATTCCGAACCGGGACGATGGGGATGTGGGGGCCAATGATGGGAAACCTGACGGGAACGATGCCTGCTGCCATCAACCGTGCCTTCGCGGCCTCCAAAGCCGTATTTCCAGAAACGACAGCAGGGTGACATGACCGTTTTACGCAATCTCACCCGGCTTCTTGTTATCCTGCGCCATATGGGCGGCGCGTATCGGGGTCTGCGCAGATATGATCCCGCGCTTGGAAACACCGACGCGCCCGATCGTTTCGTGCGCACCCTGGTGTCGCTTGGCCCGGTCTTTATCAAACTGGGGCAGGTTCTCAGCACGCGACCCGACCTTTTGCCCGATGCCTATATCGCGAAACTGGCGGTTTTGCAGGAACATGCCCCGGAAATGGATTGCGATGTGGTTCGGACATGTGTCGAGGCAGATCTCGGCGCGACACTGGACACCCTTTTTGGGGAATTTGACCCGGCCCCTGTCGCCGCCGCATCGCTGGCGCAGGTTCACAAGGCGCGCCTGCCGGACGGCACCGCGGTGGCCGTGAAGGTGCAGCGACCGAACCTGGCCAAGCTGTTTCACCGCGATCTCGACGCGTTGGCACTGGGGCTGCGGATGGCGAGCCTTGTGGCTCCGCGCCGGGTCCGGCGGATGAACCTTGAGGGTTTCTTGACTGAATTCAGGCGCTATTCCCTGGCCGAGATCGACTTTGCCAACGAGGCCCGCGTGATCGGGCAGTTTCGGGAGAATTTCAGCAGCCATCCGCAAGTCCGTATCCCGCAAACCCATCCGGCACACAGCTCTGGCAGGGTTCTGACCATGGAATGGGTCGCGGGCATGCGCCTGCGCGAAGCGGTCGATCGCTTGCCGCAGGACAAAAAAGCTTCTCTGGTCGACGCGCTGGTGGCCATGTTGTTGAAGATGTTTGTATCTGACGGGCTGTTTCACGCCGATCTGCACCCCGGAAATATCGTCTTTCATGAGGACGGCACCTGCACCTTGCTGGATTTCGGGATGTATGGGGAGTTGAGCGAGGCCCAACGCGACCATTTCGTGCTGTATTGGATGGCCGTGGTGCAGCGCCAGACCCGCCGGGCCTTCCATCACTTTTCCGTCCAGACGCGGGCACTGCCCGATGCCGACGAGGCCGCCTTTTACCGCCGGTTCGAAGAACTTGCCGAAAAGTTCTACGCAGCACCCCTGCGCGAGACCAGCCTGGCGCGGACCTATCTGGAGATGATGCGCGCGGGCTACCAAACGGGCTTTGTCTTCCCGGCCGAGCTCATGCTGCACGCCAAGGCGCTGACCACGGCGGAAGCGCTTTTGTTCGTGCTGGCTCCGGAAGCGAAGTTCGACGATCTGACGCGGCCCTTTATCGGGCGCGAATTTGCCGCGCGGATCGGGGCGGGATCGCTGATCAAACGCGCCTCACAGGTCTTGCCAGAGTTGTTGATGTTGGGTGCCCTGCCCCCGGCCGAGGCGATTGACCGCAATTGGGATTGGACCGCCACCCTCGCCGTGGCGCGCGATGTCCTTGGCCCGACCCTGCAAGGGGATCACGGGTTCGGGCGCGGGGCGCTCATGGCCATGTTCGATCCCATCGCCCGCCCGGTTCTCGGGCCGGATGCCGATGCCATTCTTGCCCAGGCATGGCGCAACTATGACGTTTTGGAACGCGACCTGCCGCTGGCCGAGAATGCAGGAGCGATCATCACCACCCATCTTGCGGCCCTGACGCTGGCGCTATTTCAAAGCCTGACGGCGCGGGGCTGGTCCGAGAGCGAAAGCCACGCCCTGATCTACAAGATCGGATGGGCGGTTTACCAGCGTATGGGCGATGTGCCCCTTGAACTGGCGCGCGCCCTTACCTCGGACCCGGAAAAACGGCTGCGGATCGCAACCGATATGTTCCGCAAGTTTCCCTTTGGGCCACCCGGCTATGCCTGGCGGGATGTCGAGACCGGTGGCGACATCGTGGGCTTTGACTGCACGCGTTGCCCGGTTGCGGAGTATTTTCGTCGCCACGACTCGGCGGCGCTGTGCACGGCCACCTGGTGTGCGCTCGATTTTCCATTGGCCGAGAAATGGGGTGGGCGGCTGGAGCGGCCAAAGACGATTGCGGAGGGGGATGACCATTGCGATTTCCGTTGGCACGCAGATCCGCAACAGCATCGCGGGCCGTCAGATTCCTGAATTGAGGTGGTTTCCTCGCACCCTCATACTGCGTCTGGTTGCGGCACTTGTGCGTGGTCGTCATGCGTGCACCAGGCACACATGCAATCGGCATGCGATCCCGGCGCATCAGTGCTGTCCGATGACAACAAAGAGGTCCAATCACCTAGGCATTAAACAAACGCGATGCATTCGGGTCAGTTGTTGGCGGGAACTGTCCAAATACGGACCTTTCTCGCCTGCGTGCCGGGCCAATCGGATCGGCCCCGGCAAAAACCATCGTCCAAGTCGCAGTTGGCGTAACCTCACAGTGGCATCGGCCCTGAGCCCTCCAAACCGGGCAACTGACCGCGCGCGCCAACGCTCAGCAAATCCGAGGCAAGGGACCGCCCTCTGATTCGTCGAGCAGGCGCGCGCCACCGAAGTGAAAACCGCCTTTCGTTGACTTGGGTCAATGAATTCGCTGTTGGTTCCTTGTACGCTGCGCCTTAATTGAAAGTATCTCTCTCGACGCAAAGATTGGCAAAAAGCACAAACGCGTCGGGCCTGGGCTTAGAAGGATGGCGGCGGCTCGGGCCTTCGAGCCACTGGGACAAGGTGCCGTCCTAGTATGAGTTAGGGGATCGCGCCATGCCCGAATCCGACATCCTGAGCACCCGCAAGGACAAGCCCTTGTCGCCCCGGAATCACGATCAGAAACCGATCTTCCATCATATCTTGGCCTGCTTGGATGCATCTTCCGCTTCGCGGGCCACATTGGCGCATTCCGTGGCAATCGCATCGGCAACCGGCGCGCGGCTGACCGTGATGCGTGTTCTTGAGCCACCGGCGGGGCAGGCTTCGACGGATCCGGTCGATTGGCAGATGTGCCTTCGCGACGCTGAGGTCGAACTGAGAGACCGGTTGCTTGAATTCCCTGATATTGACGCCAAAACCGTGGTGATTGGCGGGCAGGTTGCGGAATGCATCTGCGCCTGGGCCCACGACAACGGTGTCGACCTGACGGTCATGGCCGCGACCAGTGACAGGAATTGGTCGTTTGGCGGTCTGGGCGGCACGGCCCGTCGCGTTGTGGAGGCGACCAATAGCTCGGTGTTTCTGGTCCCGCGATCGGACCCCACAGACGCTGCCATACGCTACCGACGGGTGATGACCCCGCTCGATGGATCTCCACGGTCTGAATGCGCCTTGCCAATCGCTCTGGCGATCGCCTCCGCCCATGAGGCCGAGGTCGTGCTTGTCCATGCGGCACCGAACATCGACCTGACCGAAATTGGCCCCGTCGAGGCCGAGGCTATCGCGCTGCGCGACCAGCTGCGCCAGCGCAACAAGCTGGTTGCCGAGAAATACTTCAAGCAAGTGCGATCCCGCTTGCCGCCCCGGCAGGTCGCGACGCGGACGCAGGTGTTGGCGGGCGGCGATCCGCGACATGCCCTGGCGCAGGCGGCAATGGCGGACCGGTCGGACATCATTGTTCTCTCCTCCACGGGTCTTAGCGGGCATCCCGACCTTTCTATAGGAAGCGTCGCCGAGTATCTGGTCAGCCACGCCGATAAACCCATTCTTCTGGTACGGGCGAATGAATGCATGCCGCCACATACGCATCGGCGTACCCGGGACGCGCCGGCAGTGAGACTGCCTAGTCGCGCTTTGAATTGACATTGGATGGCGAACCGGAAAGCACGCTGCCGCTGGTCCAGGCGGCCCTTCGAATGCATCATGATACCGGCCCGGGGCACCCCGGGCCGGTCCCGGTTTGGCGCGAGGTCTCCGCGATCCTCCCCTGGCTGAGCCAGGCCCGGCGGATCTGTGCGGCACCGCCTCACCATGCCGCCAAGGCCGCCGAGTGGTTGCTCGACAACGAATTTCATGTGCGGCGCGCCGTCCGGCAGGTGCAAGAGGACATGCCCACCGCCTTTTACCGTCGGCTTCCCGGACTCGCCGCAGTTGAATACCAGGGAATTCCGCGGGTCATGGCGTTGGCGCAGGGGGCGCTGGACGCCACCCATATGCAGGTCAGCCTCTCGGGGATGGTCGAATTCGTCGCCGCCTATCAGCAGAAAGGTCCGTTGACGATCGCCGAGCTATGGGCGTTTCCCGCCATGCTGCGCCTCGCCTGCCTGGAAACTCTGGTGCATGCGTTTGGTGATCTTCTGCCCAATCTCACGCCGCCCTTCGAGCGGACACCCGGGCGCTTGACGCACGAAGCGCTCGATCCGACCGAGGAAGTGTCGCGCGCGATTTCCGCGCTCATGGCGGTGTCGAATACCCCCTGGAAGGGGTTCTTTGAAAGGGTAAGCCGGGTCGAGGCGATCTTGGCGGAGGATCCTGCCGAAATATACCCGGACATGGATTTCGATACCCGCGACCGGTATCGCAAGGCCATCGAGGGGATTGCCGCCGGTAGCCGGATGCCCGAATGGGCCGTCGCGGAGACCGCGCTGAAACACACGCGGTCCCATGCCGGTGCGCAGCGCCGGGGACATGTCGGATGCTGGCTGATCGCGGAAGGGCGGGCTGAGCTGGAGCGAACGGTCGGTTTTCGCGGCCCGCCGGGTGCCGCGCTGCGCCGATGGGCGCTTGCGCATCCCGGCATCGGCTATGGCGGGGCGCTGGCGATATTCGCCATCGCGGCGCTCGCTCTGCCAATTTGGCTTCTCGCGTTTTTCGAAGCGGGCATCCTGACCTGGGCGGTCGGGGTCGCCCTGTCGTTCATGCCCGCGATGATCATCAGCGTCACGCTCACGCAGTGGATCGTGACGCAACAGATGCCACCCCGCGTCTTGCCAAAAATGGATGTCGAGAGCGGCCTCGCCGCGGGCATGGGTGCCGCGTTGGTGATGCCTGTGATCATCCGCGCGGAAAGCGAGGTCGCACCGTTGCTCGAGCGCCTGGAGACGCATTGGCTGTCAAACCCGGACCCGCTGATCCGTATGGCGTTGCTGACCGATCTTTCAGACGCCGATGCCGAGCAAACCCCAGAAGATATCCCGATCGAGGCGGCGCTGGTTGCCGGCATGCGCGGCCTCAATGCGCGCTATCCCGATCACGCTCCGTTCGTGTTGCTGCACCGGGCCCGGCGTTGGAACCCGGTCGATCGCCTTTGGATGGGATGGGAACGCAAGCGTGGTAAGCTCGAAGAATTCGCGGGCTTCATCCTCGGCCATTTTCCGGATGCCTTTGCCCTGCGTGAGGGCGATGTTGACGCGCTCCATGGTGTCCGCTTTGTCGTCACGCTTGATGCGGACACCACGGCTCCACCAGGAGCGGCAAACCGGCTCATCGGCACGCTCGCCCATCCGCTGAACCGGGTCGCGTTCGATCCAGCGACCGGAAAACCGCTTTTTGGTTACACGTTCGTGCAGCCAAGGGTCGAGATTTCGCCAGATGCCGGCGCTCGCTCGTTCTTTACCCGGCTCTATACGGGCGACACGGCGATCGACATCTACAGCCAGGTGGCCTCGGATATCTATCAGGATCTGTTCGGCGAGGGCATATTCACCGGCAAGGGTGCCTTCGATGTCGAGGCCTACCATGGCTGCATATGTTCCAGCGTGCCGGAGAACGCGCTGCTCAGCCATGACCTGTTCGAGGGCCTTCATGGGCGCGCGGCCTTGGCAACCGACATCGTCTTTTACGAGGATTTTCCGCCGAATTATCTCTCCTATGCTCGCCGCGCCCATCGCTGGATCCGCGGAGACTGGCAACTTCTGCCCTGGCTTTTCGGATCTGTGCCGGAACGTCGTGGCGGGCAGCACCCCAGCCGATTGTCGGTTCTGGACCGTTGGAAGATCTTCGACAACCTGCGCCGCAGCCTGATCCCGCCCGCGCTTGTCGCCTTTGCCGCTGCGGGATGGCTGATGTTGCCGGGGCAGGCCGTGATCTGGACGGCGCTGACCATCGCGGCCCCGGGCGCATATCTTTTCACCGAGCTTGTGACAAACCTGGCCAGGGGCCGCCGCCGCAACACCGCGCGCGCCGTGTTGCGGCGGCTGGCTGATCATGCCGGGCGCTGGTTGCTTGCCATCGTGTTCATGGCGCATGAGGCGGTGCATGCAACGGATGCCATCGCGCGGACGCTGTGGCGGGTATATGTCTCGCGGCGGCGCATGCTGGAATGGACCTCGGCGGCCCATTCCGCCGCGCAATCCTCGCAAGCGCGATCCGCGATCTGGAGCGAGATGATCTCGGCCCCGGTGCTCGCGGCCGCGCTGGCATTGATCCTCGCCCTTATCGACCCTGTTGGCTTGCCGGGGGCGGCACCGCTTTTGCTGTTGTGGATCGCCTCGCCCGAGATCGCCCGCCTGATCAGCCGGCCGCGGCGCACGGTGGCCGAGAAACTGAATGACGCCGATCGGCTCTATTTACGCAAGGTCGCGCGGCGAACCTGGCTGTTTTTCGAGACCTTCGCCGGACCCGACGACAATTGGTTGCCGCCCGACAACTATCAGACCAGTCCGCATGAAGAGATCGCGCATCGCAGCTCTCCGACCAATGTCGGCATGCTTTGTCTCTCTTCATTGACTGCGTGGGATCTGGGCCATATCGGCCTGCGTGAATTCTCGACAAGGATGACTTTCGCGCTCGATGCGCTCGACCGGCTCGAATCCCATGCCGGGCACACCCTTAACTGGTTCGACACGAAAACCCTGAAATCACTCGATCCGCGCTATGTCTCCACGGTCGATAGCGGCAATCTGGCAGTGAGCCTCGTTGCGCTGAGCGAAGGATGCCGTGCGGCACCCCAGGGCCCGGCGATGTCCGCTGCGCTTTGGAGCGGCCTTTCAGATGAGTTTTTGTTGTTACGCGATGCCGTTTCGATGCTGCCCGAGGCGGATCAGAGCGACCTTTGCGACCGGCTCGACATGATCCTCGCCGAGATCCCTGAAATCCAAGGGGTGCCGGACACCTGGCGGGCGGCGCTGACCGGGTTTGGCACGGGTGACTGGCAAGAGGTCCAGAGGCTGGTTGCGCAGGCGCTCGATAAGGCAGGCCCGGAGGATCCGCACGAAGTGCACCTGTGGCTGGAGCGCGCCAATCATCGCCTGGCGTCGATGCGGCGTGATCTGGACGCGCTCAACCCCTGGCTATCGTTGGCGGGTGCGCCGCCTGACGGTCTTGGCGCGGTGCAGCAATTTCTGGACGCGCTGCCCGGTCCCGACTGTCCGCTCACCGAGATCGCCGCACGGATCGACCGCGCGCGCACGGCCTTGTCGGAACTGGAGGCCACCGATTCCGACAGCCAGCGATGGACTGACGCGATGACCACGGCGCTTGACCGGGGCGCGGCCCATCACACTGAACTTCGGGGCAGCATCGAAAGCATCGCCATACGGGCGCGGGCGCGGGCCTTCGGCATGGATTTTCGTCCGCTCTATGACATCGCGACCAAGACGTTTTTCATCGGCTACAGCCCTGGCTCGGACCGGCCCGATCAACACCATTACGATCTGCTGGCAAGCGAGGCGCGGCTGGCAAGCTATTTCGCGATCGCCAAGCGCGACGTTCCGGTCGAACACTGGTTCCACCTCGGACGGCCCATCACCGAGGCGGGCGGCGCGCTTGCGACGCTGTCGTGGAACGGGTCGATGTTCGAATACCTGATGCCAGCGCTGGTGCTGCCGAGCGATGCGGGGCGGCTGTTGGGCCAAAGCGAGCGCGCCGCGGTTTCCGCACAGCGGCGCTATGGCGAAAAGCTCGACCTGCCCTGGGGCGTATCCGAATCCGGCTATGCTGCCCGCGACGCGGCGCACCGGTATCAGTATCAGGCCTTTGGCGTGCCCGGTCTCGGCCTGAAGCGCGGCCTGTCCGAGGATTACGTGGTTGCCCCCTATGCCAGCGCACTGGCGTTGGCGGTTGCGCCGGTTGCGGCGACACGCAATCTGCGTCGGCTGGAGGAGCTGGGACTGCGTGACCGGTACGGGTTTTTTGAAGCTGCGGATTTCACGCCGGACCGGCGACCGGATCAGGGGGGTTTTACCCCGGTGCGGTCCTACATGGCCCATCATCAGGGCATGATCTCGGCGGCCATCGGCAATGTTTTGAACGACAACATCCACGTCCAGCGGTTCGGAGCCCAGGTGCATATGCGCGCGACCGAGCTGTTGTTGCAGGAACGTGTGCCCTGGGAGTTTCCCCCCGAACAGGCGACAGAACCCGAAACCGACACGCCCGACCTTGCCCGCGCGCCGACGCCGGAATTGCATAGTTGGGCCGCGGCGAACCATCCGGCCCCGCAGCTGCACGTCATCGGCAACGGCTCTCTTGCATCCTGGATCACCGATGATGGCGGCGGTGCGCTGTGGTGGCGTGGCCAGGCGTTGACGCGGTGGACCGGAGATGCCAGCACCCGGGTCGGCGACGCGCGGATTTATCTGCGGGACCGCGAGAGTGCTGCGGTCTGGTCGCTTGGCGGGTGCCTCACGGACGCAATCGCAGAGACACGGTTTCACGCTCACAAGGCTGAGTTTCACGAACGCGTGGACGGTCTGTCGGCCAGTCTCGAGATCGCAATCGCGCCGGGCGATGATGTGGAGTTCCGCACCGTCACCCTTTTCAACGACAGCGACCGGACGCGCGAGATTGATCTGACCAGCTACGGCGAAGTCGTGCTGGCACCGATAGCCGCCCATGAACGCCACCCGGCCTTTAGCAAGCTTTTCGTCCACAGCGAACGTCTGGAGGCGCTGAACGCATTGCTGTTCACCCGCCGCCCGAGGCGTCCGGCGGACCGGCCGCCGGTTCTGGTTCACCGGTTGCTGGTCGCCGATGCCGCCGCCACGCCCGCCGGCTTTGAAACCGACCGCAGGGCGTTTCTTGGCCGCCACGGTGTCGCCGACCAGCCGCAGGGGGCGATTGACCCGCTGTCGGGCAGCGTAGGATGGACCCTCGATCCGATTATGGCATTGCGCGCGCGCGTCGTTCTGGCCCCGGGGGTGCGGACACAGGTTGCCTTTGTGACGGTCGCCGCAGGGTCGCGTGAAACGGCGATTGAGATCGCGGAACGCTACGCGACGGTGCCTGCGCTCGAATGGGCGATGGAAGATGCGCGGCGCTCTGCGGCGCTTGAGGCGCACCGCCTTGGGCTCAATGCGCGGGCGCTGGCCGGAGCACAGGCGCTGTGCCACGATCTCGTGCTTCCACGCCCGCCGATGCCGGGCCTGACGGTTGCTTCCGAGGCCGGCCTTTCGGCGCAGCCGCACCTGTGGAGCATGGGTCTGTCCGGGGATCTGCCGATCGTGCTGGTTCGGGTGCTGGACGATACCAAAGGCCAGCTGCTCCCGGCGGCGATACAGGCGCATCAGTGGTGGAAGCGGCGCGGGCTTCGCGTGGATCTGGTGATCGTGCGCGAGGGCACGTCAGGGTATCAGGAGCCTATCCGAGAGGACCTGTTCGCCGCTTTGCGAGACGCGGGCAACGCCGACGGTCTCGGCGGTCCGGGGGGAGTTCACCTTATCTCCGCGGACCAGTTGCGCCCGCCCGAGCGCAAGGCGCTTGAGGCGGCGGCGCGGCTGTCACTCAATGGTGCGGCCCACGCCCTTGCCGATGCAGTGGCCGAACCACGGCCCGTGCGCACGGCACCGCCAAGGTTTCAGCCGGTCGGGGCACCACCCGTGCCTGCGTCCGGGGCGGCGCTGACCCGGCCAACTGACCTTGCCTTTGACAACGGCCATGGCGGGTTCGCGCCGGACGGCGATTACGTGATCCACCTTGAAGGTGGGCACAAAACACCGGCCCCTTGGTGCAATGTCCTGGCCAACGAAACCTTTGGGTCGATCGTGTCCGAGGCTGGGCTGGGCTTTTCCTGGTGCGTCAATAGCGGCGAACATCGCCTCACGCCCTGGTCGAACGATCCTCTGCTGGATCCGCAAACCGAGGCGCTTTACCTGCGCGATGAGGAAACGGCGGAAATCTGGACGCCGACGCCGCTTCCCTCTGGCGGCAGCGCGGCGTGCCAGATCCGCCATGGTCCGGGTGTTACATCCTGGCAACGCAATGGCGAAGGGCTGGAGCAGCACCTGACCGTTTTTGTCCCGCCCGACGCTGCGGTGAAACTGGCGCTTCTCAGCCTGTCCAATCCGGGCGATCGCGGTCGCCGGTTTACGGCCACCTATTACGCCGAATGGTTGCTTGGCGCGCTGGCCAGCGCGGCGCGCCCGCATGTGGTGTGCGGCTATGATGCCGAAAGCCACGCCATGGTCGCCCGCAACGGCTGGAATCCCGAATTTGGCGACCGCGTGGGGTTTCTTGCGGCCAGCCGCCCACCCCATAGCCTGACGTGCGACCGCGCGGCATTTCTTGGCCGTCCGGGCGACCCCGCCCAGCCTGCCGGCCTGACCGCCTGGAGCCTGGACGGAACCCTGGATGGTGCCGCCGATCCCTGTGCGACGTTTCAGGTCCATATTGATCTTGCGCCCGGCGCAACCGAAGAGGTGGTGTTCGTCCTGGGCGAAGGATGCGATCACGCCGAAGCCACCCGGCTGGCCGTGCATTGGAGCGATGTCGGACGCGCGAAGCAGGCGCTGGCTGCAAACCGGACCGTCTGGCAGGAGCGGTTGGGGGGCGTCACGGTGCGTACGCCGGATCCGGGTTTTGACCTGATGGTCAACCGGTGGTTGATCAACCAGACCTATGCCTCGCGCATCCTGGCGCGGGCCGGGTTTCACCAGGCAGGCGGTGCTTTTGGGTTCCGCGATCAGCTTCAGGACATGATGGCGCTATTAATCACCGATCCGCCGCGCGTGCGCGCGCATATACTCGACTGCGCCGCGCGCCAGTTCGAAGAGGGCGACGTTCTGCATTGGTGGCATCCGCCGTCGGGTCGGGGTGTGCGGACACGCTGTTCGGATGATCTGCTGTGGCTGGTCTACGCGACCGGTCGCTATGTTGATGCGACGGGCGATGCCTCCATCCTTCACGAGACCGTGCCGTTTCTGTCTGCCCCGCCGCTCTCGGAGGGCGAGGAGGATCGCTATGCCAAATTCAACCCCGGCGGCGAGCTTGCAACGCTCTTCGAACATTGCCAGCGCGCGTTGGAACATGCGGTCACTTCGGGGCCTCACGGATTGCCGCTGATCGGGACCGGCGATTGGAACGACGGAATGGATCGGGTCGGCAACGAGGGGCGCGGCGAAAGCGTCTGGTTGGGCTGGTTCGCATCCGTCTGCGCCGATGCATTCGCGGATATCGCCGCCGAGATCGGACAACATCACCTGACGCGGATTTGGCGTTCACAGGCCAAGAGCCTTCGCCGCACCACCGACGCCGCAGGCTGGGACGGCGGATGGTATGCGCGCGCATTTGCCGATGACGGTATGCCTTGGGGGGCCAGGGAGTGCGACGAATGCCAGATCGACAGCATCGCCCAATCCTGGGCGGCGCTAGCCGACGGGCCTTCGCCCGAACGCACGGCAACCGCCGTGGCGGCGGCGGCGGCGCGGTTGGTTGATCACGACGCGCGATTGGTGCGCCTGCTTACGCCGCCCTTCGATCGAACGCCGCGCGATCCGGGATATATTCGCGCCTATCCGCCGGGCGTGCGTGAGAACGGCGGCCAGTATACCCATGCCGCCGCGTGGCTGGGACTGGCACATGCGCGGCTGGGCGACGGTGATGGTGCCTATGCGATATTCGATCTGATCAATCCGGTCCGCCGCAGCGCCGGACCGGATGGCGCGGACCTCTATCACGGCGAGCCTTATGTTCTGCCCGGTGATGTGTGTGGCGCTGGCCCAGGTACAGGCCAGGCTGGTTGGACATGGTATACCGGGGCCTCGGGCTGGGCGTGGCAACTTGCCACCGAAGGCATCCTCGGTCTTGTCCTGCACCGTGGTAGCCTGAAGATCTCGCCTCGCCTGCCAAAGGATTGGGGTCGGGCCGAGGCCCGCGTCAAGGGGCCTGGCGGGACGCTGATCGTCACCATCGACGACCCCGAAAAACTGGGGACCGGACCGGTGGACCTTACCGTTGATGGCCTGCCGCTCGATGGTGATCATGTTGCCTTTCCGACCGGCGGTGCCACGCGGCACATTACGGCACGTCTGCGGCAGGCGCACTTGAAGGATTGAGCGAGACGCCGCGTTGACTGAGATCAAGGCGTTTGTTTGCTCTGTGGCTCAAGTTTGCCTGGATT
>CAXBGQ010000040.1:0-13979 GCA_963975135.1 uncultured Nioella sp.
CTGCTTGGCGCGCAGCTGCAGGCCAAAGTCGGAAAGCTTGCCCTTGCGGCGCTGACCGTGCTGACCGGGGCCATATTCGCGGCGGTTGACCGGGGATTTCGGACGCCCCCAGATGTTTTCACCCATCCGGCGGTCGATCTTGTACTTGGCAGACGTGCGTTTAGTCACGGCTGGACTCCTTTTTTTCGGGGCATTTCGGCTTGCTCCGAAAACCGGTTCCCACTTTTCGGGCCGAAATCGCTGTTCGGCGCAATCTGCGGGCAACCGGCCCCGAACGGGCCTCGTGCCAATAAAAGGGCGTTGTCCTCTAAGCTTGCGCTTCGACAGGCTTCCCCTTGCGGGGGCCACCAACACCAATAAAAACCCCGACAGTCGCCTGCCGGGATGGGCGCGTTTTACACATGCGCGCCGGGGTGTCAATGCCTGCAATCAGGGCCGCGCCAGCGTCGCTTTCATCCCGTGCATCAGGATCGCCGATTCCGCCTTGTCCAGCATCCGCCGGGCAGGCGCGCCATAGGCAAAGGGATCGGCCCCAAGCTCGGGGCGCAGTTCAAACAGCGTTTCGCGCTGACGTCCGTCGAGATGGTCCAGCCCCATATAACCGGGGTGAAAGGTCTCGACCTCCAGCCCGTTGGCCCAGATCACCTGATGACGCTCCAGCATCAGATGCACATACCAGGTTTCGCGCAAGGTATGATCCACCGTCACGCGGGCATCGCCGATCAGATCGCGGGCGCAGACCAGAACCTCGGCCTGACCGAACAGATCGCGCGCGGCTGCCCCGGTGACAATCACCCGATGTTCGGGCGAAACCACCAGATCGTCATCGGGACGATAGAGGCCCAACGCACCGGCCCTGATACGGATGGGCCGTTGTGCCGGCATCGCAAAGAGCCGCGCGCCCGACATCCGCCGCTGGCCGGTCCACTGAACCTCCTGCGGGCCGTCATCGCGGGTCAGAACCTTGTCGCCGGGGCCCAGATCCTCGATCGCGATTTCGCCGCCGGGGGTCCGCAGCCGCGTTCCGGGGGTGAAACAGATCACAGCCGCAGCTTCGGGCGCATAGGCCCTGGGCCGCGGCTGATTGGCCTTCACGATCGTCAGATCGCGGTTGGCCGGGGGGATTTCATCGGGGAAAATCAGGATCGGCAATCGCCCCGATTGCGCCGCCACCGGAACCACGGTGAAAAACCGTCGACCATCGGACAGCACGAATGCATCGGCAAAGAGCGGGTCGG
This sequence comes from uncultured Nioella sp., assembly GCA_963975135.1. Classification (GTDB taxonomy): domain Bacteria; phylum Pseudomonadota; class Alphaproteobacteria; order Rhodobacterales; family Rhodobacteraceae; genus Alterinioella. Next base: position 1,239 of record CAXBGQ010000040.1, read on the forward strand.
CACCTTCGGCGGCGGCTTCTTCCTGGGTAGGAGCGGGGTGGTGCATCAGTTTGCGCACCACCCGCGCCGCACGTGCACGAAGCTCGGCGTGATCCTGGCTGACTCCCAGAAGCAGCGCGGCACCGCTGCCTTCCAAAGGAAGCGTTCGACCATGCCAGCGCCAGGTCATCCCTTCGGCCAGTTCACTATTATTATCTGCCGGAACGCCCTCGATCAGGGTTTGCGACCACGCGATCATGGTCAGGCCCCGAATGCCCGTGCCCATCTTCATTTGCCTGTTTTCAAGTGCTTATACTGCTCTTTGAGCTGAATCTAGCACGCGCGAATCACCTTGGGAAGCGATGATTCGCCGATCAGGGATTTTTTGATTCGGTTGCGACCGCGCGGCGGCTCAGAACTCGATCCCGAACGAGACCGAGCCGACGGTTTGCCCTTCCGGTTGCCCGACGAATTCCTCGGACAAATATGTCAGACCGTAGAACACATTCGAACTGCCAAAGGCGTAGTTGACGCCCGCGCGCGCCCTGTAGCGAACATCCTCGACCTCATAACCCCGATCGGATGGCAGATAGCGTGAGCTGTCGACATAGGCGACATCACCGCCCACGAGGAAGGAAAAGCCGCTATCGATACCACCATCGACAGCCGAGATCCGTTGACCGGTCGTGCTGTCGCGCAGGCGCAGCCCGCCCGCCCCGTAATCACCAATGGTCAGGTCAAATCCGGCGCGCGCCATGGTCTCGACCCCGGCCTGAAGCTCCACGAAGGGGCGCACCCGCGCCTCCCCCATGTCAAACTCGCGCCCGATCTCAAGGGTGGCATGCAGGTAGACGCCGTTTTCGACCTGGAAATTCTCCACGTTCGAGCTCGGCAGGCTGAACATATCATGGATGGCCTCCTGAAGCCCGCGCACACCCGATTGCTCGCCCATGACCATGATGTCGGCCCCGGCCGAAACCTCGTATCCGTTCCAGTCAAAATAGGTATGGGCCCCCACCGACAGGACGCCTGCATAAAGCCGGTCACCGACCGCAGGTGCGTTCAGGTTCGCCGGCGCGATGGTTTCGCCCCGGAACCGGTATTCCATGACCTGCCCCATCCTGAGCGGCAGTTGCCCGGTCCATTCCTGACCGCGCACGGTGCTGACGCTATAGGCCCCCGACCGCCAACGGTCGCTCCTGTCGCCAATCACGTCATTGGTGAAAAGCCGCGCCCGGCCCAAAACTTCGCGCCGTTCGGCAACGGCCGTTTGCGGCATCGCCGCCGCCAATATCAGGAATAGCCCCGCCCGGCCCAAAACCCGCATCATCATCACTGCCTCATGTTACCCGTCGCGATTTGCCGCAACTTATTGCTCAATTGAGGCGAAATTATCACGTGTGTTGCGGTGGCGCTAGCCGCATTTCGAATAGGCGCAACTGGCGCAGGTCATGCAGCCTTCGATCATCCGCATGTCATGTTCACCGCAATTGGGGCAGGCCGGGCTGGCGGGTCGCGCGCCCATTTCCATCACCTGCGCCTGTGGATCGTTTTTCAGACCCATGCCCTCGCCGCCGATAAACCCGATGGCAATAAGATGCCGCTCGATCACGCCGCCAATGGCCGCCAGGATCGAGGGCACATATTTGCCGCCCATCCAGGCCCCGCCACGGGGATCGAACACGGCTTTCAGTTCTTCTACAACAAAACTCACGTCACCACCGCGCCGGAACACGGCCGAGATCATCCGGGTCAGGGCCACGGTCCAGGCGTAATGCTCCATGTTCTTCGAGTTGATGAAGATCTCGAACGGCCGACGATGCCCCGCAATGACGATATCGTTGATGGTGATATAGATGGCGTGATTGCTGTCGGGCCATTTCAGCTTGTAGGTGTGACCCTCCAACTCCTGTGGCCGGTCCAGCGGTTCGGCGATGTAAACCACATCGCCCTCGGCATCGGCCAGCGCGGGCTTGGTATTCTCGGCATCGGACACGCTCAAGACCGATCCCGTCACCTCGTTGGGCCGATAGGTCGTGCAGCCCTTACAGCCCATGTCCCAGGCCTGCATGTAGACATCCTTGAACGCCTCGAAACTGATGTCTTCGGGGCAGTTGATGGTCTTGGAGATCGAGCTGTCGACCCATTTCTGCGCCGCCGCCTGCATCTTGACATGCTCCAGCGGTGCCAGGGTCTGGGCGTTCACGAAATAATCGGGCAACTCCGCATCGCCGAACTTCTCGCGCCACATCTGCACCGCGTAATCGACCACCTCTTCCTCTGTACGGCTGCCGTCGCGTTGCAGCACCTTGCGGGTATAGGCATAGGCAAAGACCGGCTCGATGCCCGAGGACACATTGCCGGCATAAAGGCTGATGGTGCCGGTGGGCGCGACCGAGGTCAGCAGCGCATTGCGGATACCGTGTTCGCGGATATCGGCGCGCAGATCCTCGTCCATGTTGACCATGTTCCCCGAGGCCAGATAGGCCTCGGCCTCGAAAAGCGGAAAGGCCCCGCGTTCCTTTGCCAGATCGACGCTGGCGCGATAGGCGGCATGCGCAATCGCCTTCATCCATCCTTCCGTCTGGTCCGCCGCCGCGTCCGAGCCATAGCGCAGCCCCAGCATCAACAGCGCGTCGGCCAGCCCCGTCACGCCCAACCCGATACGCCGCTTGGCCTGCGCCTCGGCGCGCTGTTCCGGCAAGGGAAAGCGGCTGGCATCCACCACGTTATCCATCATCCGCACCGCGACCCGCACCAGATCTTCCAGCGCCACCGCATCCAGTGCTGCGGCGTCCCCAAACGGGTCGCTGACCAGCGTGGCCAGATTGACCGAGCCCAACAGGCAGGCCCCATAGGGCGGCAGCGGCTGCTCACCGCAAGGGTTGGTGGCGGCGATGGTTTCGGCATAGCCGAGGTTATTGGCGGCATTGATCCGGTCGATGAAAATCACGCCCGGTTCGGCATGATCATAGGTCGATTGCATGATCCGGTTCCACAGACCGCGCGCGGCCACGGTGTGATAGACGGTGCCGTCAAACACCAGATCCCAGGGGCCATCGGATTTCACGGCCTCCATGAACGGATCGGTGACCAGCACGCTCATGTTGAACATGCGCAGCCGGGCGGGGTCGGATTTGGCGGTGATGAAATCCTCGATATCGGGATGATCGCAGCGCATCGTCGCCATCATTGCGCCCCGGCGGCTGCCGGCGCTCATGATGGTGCGGCACATCGCATCCCAGACATCCATGAAGCTCAATGGCCCCGACGCATCCGCCGCCACCCCCAACACATCCGCGCCCTTGGGCCGGATGGTCGAGAAATCATAGCCGATACCGCCGCCCTGCTGCATGGTCAGCGCGGCCTCCTTCAGGTTCTGGAATATGCCCTCCAGGCTGTCGGGGATCGTGCCCATGACGAAACAGTTGAAAAGCGTGACATTGCGGCCTGTGCCCGCACCCGCCGCGATGCGGCCCGCGGGCAGGTATTTGAACCCCTCCAGCGCGCCGTAAAACCGATCCTCCCAGACGGCCGGCTCATCCTCCACCGCCGCCAGTGCCCGGGCCACGCGCCGCCAGCTATCCTCGACCGTCTGGTCGATGGGCGTGCCATCGGCCGCCTTCATCCGGTATTTCATGTCCCAGATGGATTCGGCAATCGGGGCGGAGAAGCGACTCATCGGTCTGGTCCATATAAGTAGTGGAGGATGGTCAAGATACCCACAAGACCTGCGCGGGTCAACGTTGCCGGGTCCGGTTCCGCGGGCTATGTTGCATTTCGTAAGGGAATCGCCCATGACCGCCACATTCACCCATCTGATCAAGCTTTCCGTTGGCTCGGAATCGGTCGAAGGCCTGGCGGAATGGCAGAAAACGGCGCGGCTCAGATGGCCCGACAAGCAGCCCCGCCACGTGACCCGCATGTGGCCCCGGCGTGCGGACGAGGTGCTGAACGGCGGTTCAATCTATTGGGTGATCAAGGGCGTCATCCTCTGCCGGCAACGCATTCTGGACCTCGATGAGGTGATCGGCGAGGACGGTATCCGCCGCTGCGGCATCGTATTGGACAAGCCCCTGATCCGGGTCGAGGCGACGCCCAAGCGCGCCTTTCAGGGCTGGCGGTATCTGCCGCCGTCAGATGCGCCAAGCGACCTGGGTGCCGCCCGCGCGCAGGAGGATGCATTGCCTCCCGACCTGCAATCGGCGCTGGCCGAAATCGGGGTAAGATAAAAGGCCCGGGCGCATCGCTGAACCCGGGCCTCTTTTTCGTGTAACCCTCTACGCTCAGAACGTTCCGACAAGCTGTCCGATGGCCGAGCGATAATCGCCGCGCGCGGCAGAGGTGCGCGAATTCAGCGGTGCAGGTGCCATGCCGCCACCAATCGGGATGGTCACGCCAAGCCCGATACGGTCAATATCGAACGATCCGCCCGGACTCAGATCAATCGTTGACCGCGACAGCTCCAGGTTCAGGCTGACCGGCACGGCCGATCCGCCCTGGCCGAGGTCATAAGCCAGCCCAAGGGTGTAGTCGGTCACGTCAACGCTAAAGGCTATCGGCGTACCGATATCGGTGCGGCCAACCGAGCCATAGACCGACAACCCGTTGCCAAAGCCATATTCGGTTCCCAGCGAGATATTGGTCAGGTCAACAACAGCCCCACCACCAAAGTCGATATCGGTGCGCGTGACGCTGCCGAACACTTCCCAATTGGGCGCAACATCATAGGAGGCGGCGATGCCGTAATCCATGATGTCAACACCTGAAAAACCGGGGCTGGTATCGGACGTGCCGACAAAGCCTTCGACCCAAAGCGGGCCGTTTTCATAGCCGCCGAATATACCGTAGCTCCGCGTATCCACCCCGAAGGTGATCGGAATACCGATTGGGAGGGACACGTCGAGGTCACCTATGCGATAATAGACGCCGACATAGCCACCGCTGGCAAAGCGATACGACGGCTCGATCGCCAGACTCATCAGATCAACCTGAAGGCTAGGTCCGCCAATGTCGAAATCGCTCTGCGTGATGCCAAAATCAAGACCCAGGTTGAAGTTGGGCCCGAACTGCGTGTCGGATTCGAAATCCAGCGACATCGTGGTGACGTCGACGCTGCCACCGCCCGCGTCGATGGTGCTGGAGGCAAAGCCAAGGGTGACGGCAGAGGTCATCGTCATTGTCTGGGCGAAAGCCGCGGCAGGAAAGGTTGCCAGGACGGCAGTTGTAATAAGGGTGCTGGTGCGCATACTCATGCTCCTTTGTGAAAATATGGGAAATGAAAAAAAAGATCGTTCTGTTAACCTAACGTTAACCAATATTAAGGGATTCTGCCAGACCGCAGCCGAAACCCGCGCGCGAGTGTTGCAGGATTTCTTCACCGCCGGAATGCGATCTACTGCAACCGGTCGCTCAACTGTTCCAACGCGGCGCGATCCCGGTCATTCCAGGCCGCCATGCGCGATTTGAACAGCACCGCCTGGCTGCGGTGGATCAAGCCATCGGGCAGGATCTTGAGGTGATTGGCCCGCAGGGTTTCGCCGGTCGAAGTGATATCGGCCACGGCTTCCGCGGTCAGGTTTTTCACGGTGCCCTCGGTCGCGCCCTGGCTGTCGACCAACTGGTAATCGGCCACCCCCGCATCGCGCAGAAACTCGCGCACCAGCCGGTGGTATTTGGTGGCGATCCGCAACCGGTGACCATGGGCACGACGGAAATCAGCGGCGGCCGCATCCAGATCCTCAAGCGTATTCACATCGACCCAAAAGGCCGGCACGGCGATGATCAGATCGGCAAATCCGAACCCCATCGGCTGCACCACCTTGACCACATCCTGCCAGGCCGGGATGCGCTCGCGCACCAGATCGCTGCCCGTCACGCCCAGATGGATGCGGCCGGCCTGCAATTCGCGCGGGATCTCTCCGGCGCTCAACAGCACCAGATCCAGATCGGCCCCATCGACCGCGGCGGCATATTCCCGATCCGACCCGGTGCGCCGCATGGCAACGCCGCGATCCGCGAACCAGTCAAAGGTCTTTTCCATCAACCGCCCCTTGGAGGGCACGCCAAGTTTCAGCGTCATGTCGCCTCCTCGCGCAGCGCCTGCACCAGTTCGGGCCGGATCACGCCGCCAACGGCCGGGATCTCCTGACCGCGCCCCAACACGCGGGTCAGCGCGTCATAGCGCCCGCCTGTGGCGACGGGGGGCAGATCGAGACGCCCTTCGGCCAGAAAACCAAAGACGAACCCGTCGTAATATTCCATCGTGGTGCGCCCGAAACTGGCCTCGAACGGCAGGGCATCGACATTCACCCCCGCCTTGGCCAGTGCCGTCATGCGCCGGTCCATCCGGTCGACGGCCTGCGTCAGGCCGGGCAGATCAACCGCAATATCGCGCAGATGCTGATGCGCATTGGGCAGCGTTTCCCGCAGGCCCAGAATGGTGTCCAGCAGCGTCGCCTCATTGCGCCCGATCAAGGCCTCATCGGCGTCCCGCACAAGCGCCTCGATCCGCGCGATCACCTCGTCCCGGCGACGCAGTCCGATCTCGGGGCCGGCGGCCTCCACCATAGCGGCAGCGCCCGAAACGGCGGCATTTTCCAGCAACGCCGCACGGCTTTGATGCGGCTCGGTGCGGCCGGTGAACCGATCCAGCAACGCCCGAAACCGGCGCGGCCGCCAGATATGACGCATCAGCGCCGCCTTGCGCCGCTCGGTCGTGGCCAGACATGCCACCGCAGCCTTGAGAACGCCGATATCCCCGGTCGCGGGCCTGAGCCGCAGAGGGGCCAGCGCCCCGGCAAACAGCGCGAATACCTCGGCGTCGGCGGCTTCGGGATCTTCCCGGTCAAACACCTCATATCCGACCTGCAGGTATTCCCGCGCCCGGGCCGATCCGCTTTCCTGCTTGCGAAACACCTCGCCCAGATAGGTATAGCGCGCCGGCTCGCCGCCCTCGCGCATATGGGTCTGGACAACCGGCACCGTAAAATCGGGGCGCAGCATCATCTCACCCTGATCGGGGTCTTGCGTGACATAGGCGCGCGCGCGGATATCCTCGCCATAGAGGTCCAGCAACGTGCCCGCAGGCTGCAACAGATCGGCGTCAACGGGCAGCGCGCCCGCCGCCTTGAACAGTTCGAAAATACGCTCGGCCTCGGCCCGCGCCGCGACTTTCGGGGTCATGACAGACGGTCCAGAATGGCGCGCACCTCCGTGACCAGATCGTCCAGGGGCACCTCGCGCTGCGCCGGTTGGCTTTTCCATTCCTCAAGGCTGGCGCTGGCGGCAATTTCCGCGCCCAGAACCAGATCCTTGATCTGCACCACACCGCGCGCGGCCTCGTCGCTGCCCTGAATGATCGCCACCGGGCTTTCGCGCTTGTCGGCATATTTGAGCTGGTTGCCGAAGTTCTTAGGGTTGCCCAGGTAAACCTCCGCCCGGATACCGGCATTGGCCCGGCCCTTGGCGCGCAGCGCCGCCAACAACCGGTCCACCCCGATGGAGACACCCGTTGCAGGCACCGCCTGCCCGGTAAACCGCTTGACCAGATCGTCATACCGCCCGCCGCCCGCCACGCTGCCAAACTGGCGCGGGCGGCCCTTGTCGTCCAGCACCTCGAAGGTCAGTTCCGCCTCATAGACCGGCCCGGTGTAATAGCCGAGGCCACGCACCACCGAGGGGTCAATGACGATGCGGTCGGGGCCGTAGCCCTGGGCAGCGAGAAGCCCCGCAATTTCTTCCAACTCGTCCACGCCTTCTCTGCCAACATGTGATTCTGCAACGAGTTCCCACAACACAGAAATCGTGTATTCAAAGCCGATGTTGGACGCCATTAAGTCCGCGTTGTCCGTTGCGGTTCCTTCTTTTGTTCTAAGCGCCAGACCGAGGCCAAATGCCTTTATTGAGTCTCCTTCCCTGGCTGCTTGCAACAGATCAGACTCGATTTTCTCCTCAACAGCCTCCTTCGCGGACACAAAGCCCATGATCACGTCAATTTGCGCGTCAGTGAGTTTTGCCCCTTCTGTAAAGTCTCCACTGTTATCTTTGCGTCCCGCGCCTAGAAGTGCGCGAATGCCGTCAGGCCCCAACCGATCCAGCTTGTCAATCGCCCGCAAAACGATCCCGCGCTCGGCCTCTTTGTCGTCGCCCGACAGCCCCGCGACCTCCATGACACCGTTCAGCACCTTGCGGTTATTCACCCGCACCAAGTAATCGCCGCGCGGAATGCCCACCGCCTCCAGCGTATCCGCCAGCATCGCGCAGATCTCGGCATCCGCCGCCATCGAGGCTGAACCGACCGTATCCGCGTCACACTGATAAAACTGCCGGAACCGCCCCGGCCCGGGCTTTTCATTGCGCCACACCGGCCCCATCGTGTAGCGCCGATAGGGCGACGGCAGATCATTGCGAAACTGCGCCGCGACGCGCGCCAAAGGGGCGGTCATATCATAGCGCAGCGCCAGCCATTTCTCATCCTCGTCCTGCCAGGCAAACACGCCCGCATTGGGCCGGTCCACATCGGGCAGAAACTTGCCCAACGCCTCGACCGTCTCGATGGCGGGCGTTTCCAGCGGATCGAACCCATAGCGATGATAAACCGCGCCGATCGCATCCAGCATCGCGTCGCGCTCGCGCACATCCGAGCCGAAATAATCGACGAAGCCCTTGGGCGTCTCGGCCTTGGGGCGCGGCTGTTTCTTCACTTTGGCCATACCATCCATCCGCAGGGAAATTCGGGGTCGCCCGCCATCTAGCTCAGGGGGGGGCCGGGGGCAAGGCGGCGGGGCTGGCCTTTCGCCTCCCGGCACCCTAGAACCGGCCCCATGAACACGCCCGTGGATCTTGAAGAAGCCCTCGCCCACCTCACCCGCCAGGTCGAGGAACTGTCCGATGTCATCGCCCGTCAGGACCGCGAAATTGCCGTCATGACCGCCCGTATCGCCATGCTGATGACCCGCGAAGCCGAACGTGAAGCCGACAGCGCAGGCACCATTCCGCTCGCCGATCAGAAACCGCCGCACTGGTAGACCGCCGGACCGCCCCGCGCGCCACCTGCCGCCACACCTGGCTTCTTTGCGCTTCAAATATCCCCGCCGGAGGCTCCCGACCGAAATGCCCGCGCACCGGCAGCTGTCTTGAGCGCCCGTATATGCACAGGTTGTGTGCGCCCTGTGCACCGGGTGTGACGCCCCGATTTCCGCACAGACCCCAACGCAATCGCATGGCAATGCGGCTCGCGGAGGGCTCCCGAAGGGGGCTTGACGCGGGCCGCCCGCCCCCGGATCGGTCCGGGCCCGTCAGGTTCCGGCCGAAATCCCCGGCCGGGGCCGTGACTTGCGGCGCGGAAACGGCACCAGCCGCCCGGCCTCCTCATCCCACAGCTTCAGCGTGAAACTCCTGAGCGCTTCGGGCCAGTTGATCACCGGCAAGCCAAATTCATCACGAATCGCGCGGTGGCATTTGCGCAGACGATACGAGGGGATATTGGCGTTGAAATGGTGGATGTCGTGATAGGCAATATTGCCGGTCGCCAGATCAAACAGCCAGCCCAGATCCAGCGCCGAGGATCCCTGCAAAGCCGCCAGATCATGGCGCAGTTCGGGTCGCCTGTCCCAATAGGTATCCTCGAAATTATGCTGCAGATAGACCAGGAACACACCGGTGCAGGCGGCCACGAACACCGTGATGGCATAAATGATCACGCCCGGCGGGCCCGCCATCAACCATAGCGCCCCGATCCAGACCGCCAGCGCCAGATCATGCGCCACGACACCCCACATCCCGACCGCCACGGTATTCTTCGGCCAGCGATATCGCAGGGCATAGACAAAGATACCCCCCAGAGGGATCAGAAACACCGGGTTGCGATAAAGCCGATAGGACAGCCGCTGCCAGACCCCCGCCGCCTGCCATTCGCTGAGCGTCATGGTGTGGATCTCACCTGCCCTGCGCGCCTCAAGATCGCCGAGATACCGGTGATGCTCGTTATGGTTGAACTGCATCACCCGGTACGGCGTCAGCGTGAAGGTTGACGCGGCATACCCCGCCAGATCGTTCATCCAGCGTTTCGAGAACAGCGAATGATGCCCGCAATCATGCTGCAAAACATAAAGCCGCACCCCCGCCAGCGCGTTGATCACCGCAAGGGCGATCATCAACGCGGTCTGCTCAAACACCGCAATTGCCGCCGCCAGCGTCAGGAAATAAAACCCGAACGTGCCAAAGTAACTGACGGATGCCAGCAGGTCGTTCTTTTCGCAATAGGCGCGTGTGACGTCTCTGATCGTCATCGGAACAGGCCCCCGAATGGCTCCGTGTCACTTGGTAAAATCCCGGCTAATATAATGCGGGCGCAGGTCTTTTATGTAATATATCAGAGAATTGTCTCAATTCTTAGGGGTTGGAAAAGGGGAGTGGGTCTTTTTCCCGAAAATGGGCCGATTCACGCCTGAACGGTGCATATCGATTGCGACGCCGTTCACCGCCGGCAAATGGCGTCAAACCTCCTCCACCATCACCACACCCTCAAGGCTTTTCAGCGCTCCCTTGATCTGCGGGTTCACCGGGTAATCTTCGCCCAACAGCACATCCACCTCGCCGGGCAAGTCCGGGTCCAGCAGGCACAGCTGCACCGGCCCGCGCCCTTTCAGCTTGGCCTCACGACGGGCACGCTCCAGCAGCCCCGCGATACCCGACACCGCTGTAGGTTCCTCGATGAACACCCGCAAACCGGACCCGCCCGCATCGGCCACCGCGCCGTCGATGGGTTGCACGCCGCGCGCCAGGAGCTTCAGCTGATCGCCCTCCAATGTCGCCTCGACCGTCAGCACCACGTTGGACCCGCTGTCCAGATGCTCCCGCGACGCCTCCAACACGTCCGAGAACATGGTGACCTCGTAAAGCCCGGTGGGGTCGGACAACTGCACGAAGGCAAACCGGTTGCCGCGCTGGCTCTTGCGTTCCTGCCGCGACGATACCGACCCGGCCATCCGGCCCACGAACGCCCCACCCTCGACACGCGCCTGCACCTCCTCCAGCGTCAGGCATTTCTTGCGCCGCAGCGCCGGCATGTAATCATCCAGCGGGTGACCCGACAGGTAAAACCCGACCGCCTTGTGTTCCTCGGCCAGCCGTTCATTGGGCAGCCAGTCATCAGGGTTGGCCAGGCGCGGCTCAGGCAGATCATCACCCGCCTCGCCAAACAGGCTGACCTGATTTGAATTGCGTTGGTGATGGATCGCAGCCGAATAGGCCACCAGCGCATCGAGGCTGCCAAAAACGCGGGCGCGATTGCGGTCGAGCTGATCAAAGGCCCCGGCGCGGGCTAGCATTTCCAGCGGCCGTTTGCCGACCCGTTTCAGATCGACCCGGCGGGCAATGTCAAAAAGCGTCGCGAAAGGGGTCTCGCCGCGCCCCTCCTCAATGAGCCGCATCGCGTCGGCCCCGACGTTTTTCAACCCGCCAAGCGCATAGACAACCTTGCCGTCACGCACCGTGAACAGCGCCGCCGAGCGGTTGACACAAGGCGGGATCACCTCGATCTCCAACCGGTCGACCTCCTGTTTATAGACGCTCAGCTTGTCGGTCAGGTGGATGTCGCAATTCATCACCGCCGCCATGAACTCGACCGGGTAATTCGCCTTCAGCCACGCGGTCTGATAGCTGACCACGGCATAAGCCGCGGCGTGCGATTTGTTGAACCCGTAATTGGCAAACTTTTCCAGCAGGTCGAACACTTCCGACGCCTTGCGCTTGTCCACGCCGTTGGCCATCGCTCCTTTTTCGAATTTGGGGCGTTCCTTGGCCATCTCCTCGGCGATCTTCTTGCCCATGGCCCGGCGCAGCAGATCGGCCCCGCCCAGGCTATAACCCGCCATGACCTGTGCGATCTGCATCACCTGTTCCTGATAGACGATGATACCTTGCGTTTCCTCAAGAATATGGTCGATCGAGGGGTGAACAGATTCACGATCCTTGAGCCCGTTCTTGACCTCGCAATAGGTCGGGATGTTTTCCATCGGGCCGGGACGATAAAGCGCCACCAGCGCCACGATATCCTCGATACAGGTCGGTTTCATGCGCCTGAGCGCATCCATCATGCCCGAGCTTTCCACCTGGAACACCGCCACCGTCTTGGCGCTGGCATAAAGGTCATAGGTCTTCTGGTCGTCGAGCGGAATGAGCCCGATATCGATCTCGACCCCGCGCGGTTTCAAAAGATCCAGCGCGTTCTGGATCACGGTCAGGGTTTTCAGCCCCAGAAAGTCGAACTTGACCAGACCGGCAGGTTCCACCCATTTCATGTTGAACTGGGTCGCGGGCATGTCCGATCGCGGATCTTGGTATAGCGGCACCAGCTCATCCAGCGGCCTGTCGCCGATCACCACACCGGCGGCATGGGTGGAGGCATTGCGCAACAGCCCCTCGACCTGCTGGCCATAGGTCAGCAGCCGGTCGACCACCTCTTCTTCCTTGGCCATTGCCCGCAATCGCGGCTCATCGGCCAGCGCCTTTTCGATGCTGACCGGCTTGACACCCTCGACCGGGATCATCTTGCTGAGGCGGTCGACCTGCATGAACGGCATCTGCAAGACCCGGCCGATATCGCGCACGGCGGCCTTGGACAGAAGCGCGCCGAATGTGATGATCTGGCCCACCTTGTCGCGACCGTATTTTTCCTGAACGTAGCGGATCACCTCTTCGCGGCGATCCATGCAGAAGTCGATGTCGAAGTCGGGCATCGAAACCCGTTCGGGGTTC
>CAXBGQ010000041.1:0-13935 GCA_963975135.1 uncultured Nioella sp.
GCAGCCCCAGCCAGCCGATGAAGCTGCCGAAATCCTGCCAGTCGGGGGCGGCGAGGGGCGGATTGTTCTTTTCCGCAAGCCCTGCAAAAACCGGCCCCGTCGGCACCGATACGCGCGGGTTGATCAACACGGCATGCAGTGGCGGCAGCGCGGGCGGTTCCGACAGCACGTCACCGATGCCCGCCATCATCTGTGGCCTTGGCGACAGGCAAACCGGAACATCGGCCCCGAGGCTCAAAATGGCATCCCGGTCCGGCAAGGCACGACCCGAAAGCCGGGCCAGGCCGCGCAACGTTGCCGCCGCATCGGCCGACCCACCGCCAATGCCTGCCGCGTGCGGCAAGTGTTTTTCCAGCGTGATGTGCGCGGGGGCATTGTCAAAAAGCGCGGCAGCCTTGAGCACCAGATTGTCACCGCCTGTTGGCACGCCCGCCGCCAGCGGCCCCGCAACCGAAAGCCCGAGCATATCCGCAGCTTCAAACCGCAACACGTCGCCCACCCCCGCAAATACCACCAACGAGTGCAGGCAATGAAAGCCATCGCCGCGCTGTCCGGTTACGTGCAGCGCCAGGTTGATCTTGGCGGGTGCGGTTTCGGTGATCACTGCGGGATGGTCTCGGCCTCGTCCGCCAACACCGCATCAAGGCCCAGTTCCAGTTTGCGACGGATGCGATCCGCCTCGGCTGGCTCCGGCCCGAAGGACAATGCACGGCTCCACTGAAACTCGGCTTCGCGGGTGCGCCCGACCATCCAGTAGACATCGCCGAGATGGTCATTGATGATGGGATCGTTCGGCTCAAGTTCAACCGCGCGTTCCATCGGGGCCACGGCCTCATCGTATTGGCCAAGGCGATAGAGCACCCATCCAAGCGAATCGACGATGTAGCCGCTGCTGGGCCGCTCTGCTACCGCGCGTTCGATCATGTCCAACGCCTCATCCAGATTGCGGCGCTGCTCAACCAGTGAATAGCCCAGATAGTTCAACACCTGGGGCTGGTCGGGTCGCAAGAGCAGCGCCTGACGGAAATCGGCCTCGGCCTCAATCCAGTTATCCAGGCTGTCATTGCTGATGCCGCGCACATAGAACAGGAACCAGCTGCGTTCACGGGTCTGATCGACCAGCGCCAGGGCGTCCGTGTAGGCGGCCACGGCCTCGTCGTAGTTTTCCAACCGCCGCTGCACATCGCCAAGCGCGGTGTGAACCGCGGAAATCAGCGGATAATCCCGCACCAGAGCGTTCAGGACCTCGACCGCCGCATCGGTGCGCCCCATCTGAAACAGCGCCTCAGAGCGGCCCAGTTCGGCATCCACAAATAGCGGGTTGTCGCGTGGGATCCGGCGATAGGTTTCTTCGGCCATTGCCAGTTGATCGGCATCCGACAGGATATCTGCGGCCAGCAATTGGGCATGCACATGCACGGGGTCGATCACAGAGGCGGCGCGGGCATAGATCAGCGGCAGGGTGGTGCCCGCCTCGGTGCCCAGGGCACGGGCCAGGGTGAACAGGACCTCTGCCATGCCCTGTTGCGGTGTGGTGACGAAATCATAGGCGCGCGTCGGGTTGGCGGCGATGGCATCGCGCAGCTCTCGCAACCCCTGATCGCCATTTTGATCCAGCGCCGCATCCAGAAGCGCCAGCGCATCCGCCTGCCGGTCAAGCTGCACCAGAATCTGAGCGTGGGCCTGAAGGCCCCGGGTGCTGATCTGAAGCGGGCCATAGACCTCGCCTGCGAAAATTGCGTTGGCCCCTTCGAAATCACCGACCGAGGCGCGGGCCAGAGCCAACTGGTAGGGAACAAGCCCGGCGATGGGGTTGTTGCTGTCGACAATCGCCTCAAATGTTTCGGTGGCCCGGCGCATGTCGCCTTCGGCAAGGAACAGCCATCCCTGCATCAATGGATCGACCAGCGGCCCCGCCGCGCGATTGTCAGCGACGGCCTGGGCGGCGGCGGCAAGATCGCCACGGCGGATACGGTCGACCTGCAAGATCAGATCGGCAAATTCACGACCGTCGAGGTCGTCAGGCAGATCGGCGGCCAGTTCGCTGGCGCGGTCCCAATCGCCAATGGCAGCCAGCGCCAGCATGGCGTCGCCACGCAGGTCGTGGTTTTCGGGGTCGGTTTGCAGAACCTCAAGAAAATAGCGCGCCGCCGCCCGATGATCCCCGGCCAGCGCGGCTTGGCGTGCGGCAAGATATGCCCCGGAGGCCTCGACCTGCAAAGGCACGGTGATTTGCGCGAAAACCGGAGTGCTGAGGGCCAGACCCGCGATTAGGGCCAGACGGGACATGATGGGCATCGCAAACTCCTGCTCAATTCCCGGCAAGACTAGGGTCGCATCGGGCCAGACGCAATGCGGACCGGTGCCGACGAGGGGCGATTTCTGCCCCGCTGATACGGATGTGAACACGCGTGCCCGCCCGGGCGGGCGGAAGCGGCCCGACAGGCCGCCCCTTTGCTCACATATTGGGGTAGTTCGGCCCGTCGCCGCCCTGCGGCGTGACCCAGGTGATGTTCTGGCTCGGATCCTTGATATCGCAGGTCTTGCAATGCACGCAGTTCTGGAAATTGATCACAAAGGCATTGTCGACCACCTCGTAAACCCCCGCCGGGCAATAGCGTTGTGCCGGTTCGGCGTATTTCGGCAGGTTCACGTTGATTGGCACCGATGGATCGCTCAGCTGCAAATGCGCCGGCTGGCTTTCCTCGTGATTGGTCATCGAGAAACTGACATTGGTCAGCCGGTCAAAGCTGATCTTGCCATCGGGGCGCGGGTATTCGATGGGCTGATGGCGCGATGCCTCTTCGGTGGCCTCGGCATCGGTCTTGCCATGTTTGAGCGTGCCAAACAGCGACAGGCCAAAGAGGTTGTTGGTCCACATGTCAAAGCCGCCGAAAATCAGCGAGGCGGACAACCCCCATTTCGACCACATCGGCTTGACGTTGCGCACCCGTTTGAGATCTTTGCCAATGGCCCCCTGGCGCACCTCGGTCTCGTATCCCGTCAACTCATCACCACCCCGGCCCGCGCCGATGGCCTCATACGCGGCCTCGGCTGCCGCCTTTCCCGACAGCATGGCGTTGTGGTTGCCCTTGATGCGCGGCACGTTGACCATGCCGACCGAACAGCCAAGCAACGCGCCACCGGGAAAGACCATCTTGGGCATCGACTGATACCCGCCTTCGGAAATGGCCCGCGCGCCGTAAGCCACCCGTTTGCCGCCCTCCAAAAGCTCGGCCACCATCGGGTGATGCTTGAAACGCTGGAACTCCATATAGGGAAAGAGATGCGGGTTCTTGTAGTTCAGATGGACCACGAAGCCGACATAAACTTGATTGTTTTCAAGGTGATAGATGAACGACCCGCCACCGGCATTCTTGCCCAGGGGCCAGCCCATCGTGTGCGTGACGCGGCCCTCGCGGTGCTTGTCGGGATCGATCTCCCAGATTTCCTTCATGCCGAGGCCGAATTTCTGTGGTTCATGCCCGGCGGAGAGGTCGTATTTTGCGATGATCTCTTTCGCCAGCGATCCGCGCACGCCTTCCGAGATAAAGACATATTTGCCGTGCAGCTCCATGCCGGGCTCATAGGCATCAGACGGCGTGCCATCGGCGTTCTTGCCAAATTCGCCCGCAACCACGCCCTTGACCTCGCCAGCTTCGCCATAGACCAGTTCGGAGCACGCCATGCCGGGAAAGATCTCGACCCCCATCTCCTCGGCCTGTTCGGCCATCCAGCGACAGACATTGCCCATCGAGACGATGTAATTGCCGTGGTTCGACATCAAAGGCGGCATCGGGAAATTCGGAATTTTGATCTTGCCCGCGGGCCCGAGCATGTAGAATTGATCCTGCTTGACCGGCACCGTGATCGGCGCACCTTTTTCGCGCCAGTCCGGCATCAGCGCATCCAGCCCCGAAGGGTCAAGAACCGCGCCCGACAGGATATGCGCGCCAACCTCGGATCCCTTTTCAAGAACGACAACATTCAGGTCGGCATCAAGCTGTTTCAGACGGATCGCGGCGCTTAATCCCGCCGGGCCCGCCCCGACGATGACTACATCGTATTCCATCGACTCGCGTGTCGTTTCGGTCATCCTGCGGTTCCTCCGGCTCGGCGTGCATTTGCGCGCAGTTTATCGCTGAATAAATAGGTTCCGGCAGGCCTAGCGCGGCGCAGAGGACAGGTCAATCGCGACGCAACATCACACCGCTCCAAAGCCCGGATGCGACAACTATCTTTCGCCCGCCTTGCCCCTCGCGCCGCGCCGCGTGCAGAGATCATTGAATTCCCGGCACCAATCGGCCAAACCGGCAGCGTAACGCGCGGCGGAGCCTGGACATGGATCATTTTCTTTATCGTGACGGCATGCTCTTTGCCGAGGATGTGGCCGTGGCCGAGATCGCAGCCAGCGTCGGCACGCCGTTCTATGTCTATTCCACCGCCACGCTTGAGCGCCATTACCTGCTGTTCAAGGAGGCGCTGGAGGGGCTGGACAACACCGTCTGCTATGCGATGAAGGCAAATTCCAATCAGGCGGTGCTCAAGGTGCTGGCGGATCTGGGGGCAGGCATGGACGTGGTGTCGGGCGGCGAATATGCGCGCGCGATTGCCGCCGGCTGCCCCGGTGACCGCATTGTGTTTTCAGGCATCGGCAAGACCCGCGCCGAGATGGAGATGGCGCTGGTCGGCGGCGTGCGCCAGTTCAACATCGAAAGCGAGCCCGAAATGGCGGCGCTGTCGCAGGTCGCCAGCGCCATGGGCAAGGTCGCGCCGGTCACGATCCGGGTGAACCCCGATGTCGATGCCCGCACCCATGAAAAGATCGCCACCGGCAAGTCCGAGAACAAGTTCGGCATCCCAATCGCCCGCGCCGTCAAGGTCTATGCCATGGCCGCCCGCCTGCCGGGGCTGGAGGTGGTCGGCATCGACGTGCATATCGGCAGCCAGCTGGTCGATCTTGAACCGTTCGAGCAGGCCTATATGAAAGTGGCCGATCTGACCCGTGTGTTGCGGGCCGAGGGTCACGATATCCGGCGTCTGGATCTGGGCGGCGGGCTTGGCATTCCCTATACGCGCTCGAACGAGGCCCCGCCCCTGCCGCTGGAATACGGGGCGCTGATCAAACGCTGCGTCGGTGATCTGGATGTCGAGGTCGAGATTGAACCGGGCCGGTTGATCGCGGGCAATGCCGGGCTGCTGGTGACACAGGTGATCTATGTCAAACAGGGCGAGGGCCGCGATTTCCTGATCCTCGATGCCGCGATGAACGATCTGATCCGGCCCTCGATGTATGGGGCCTATCACGATATCGACCCGGTGGTGGAACCCGCGCCGGGCGTTGACCGTCAGCCCTTCGATATCGTCGGCCCGGTCTGCGAAAGCGGCGATACCTTTGCCAGGGCGCGCCAAATGCCGCCGATGCGGGCCGGTGATCTGGTGGCCTTTCGATCTGCCGGGGCCTATGGTGCGGTGATGTCGTCGGAATACAATACCCGCCCGCTGATCCCGGAGGTTCTGGTCAAGGGCGATCACTTCGCCGTCATCCGGCCCCGTCCGACATTTGACGAGATCATAAACCGCGATATTCTGCCCGAGTGGCTCTAGCCGCGCCGCAATTTTGAAAGGCCGCATGACCGATCAGACATCCCCCAAAGCGGCCGCCCTGGCCGATCTGGTCTGGCCCCTGCGCCTGACCCGGTTGGGCATGATGGCCGAACGCTTTGTGCGCGCCTATTGGCCGGTCTGGACGATCTTTTTGGCGCTCTTTGCGGGCTTTGCCTTCGGTCTGGCCGAGGTTCTGCCCCCAGAGGGCTTGTGGGGCCTGATCGCCTTGACGGTGTTGGCGCAGGTCTGGGCGCTGGTCGCGGGTTTTAGGCGGTTCCACATGCCGACCCGGACCGAGGCGCTGCACCGGCTCGATGCCACACTGCCGGGGCGTCCGATTTCGGCGCTGATCGATCATCCGGCGATTGGCGCGCATGACCCCGCCGCGCTGACTGTCTGGCAGGTGCATCTGGCCCGCATGGCCGCGCGCACCACCAATGCCCGCGCGCCGATCCCCGATCTGCGGGTAACCGACCGTGATCCCTATGGGCTTCGCTTTCTGGTTGTGACCGGTTTTGCCATGGCGCTGCTCTTTGGCACCGTCTGG
This sequence comes from uncultured Nioella sp., assembly GCA_963975135.1. GTDB lineage: Bacteria > Pseudomonadota > Alphaproteobacteria > Rhodobacterales > Rhodobacteraceae > Alterinioella. The sequence goes on from CAXBGQ010000041.1 coordinate 6,155, forward strand.
AAGGTTGCGGAGGTGGGCGATGCCCTGGCGGGTGCCCCCGAGATGCGCGCCGGTGGCCCCAGTTGGGAAGGCTGGGTCGAGCCGCCGCTTTATACCGGGCTGCCATCGCTCTATCTCAACGATATTCTTGCCGAGAGCTTCGAGGCCCCTGCAGGTTCGCGCATCACCTTGCGGATGTATGGCGAACCGGGGGACATCATCGTCACCCAGTCGCTGGAAACCGAGATCACCCCGCGCGGTCCGGCGCAGATGTCACAACAATTCACCCTGCGCCAGACCGGCGATCTGACCATCGCGGGTGCCAATGATCGCAGCTGGCGTATCGCCATGCTGCAGGACCGGCCGCCCAATGTGGTGCTGGCCGAGCCGCTGACGGGCGTGCCGCCGGGCTCGGTGCAGATAACTTATGCGGCCGAGGACGATTACGGCGTCGCCGGTGGGCGGGTGCTGATTGCGCTCAACCCGGCCCGCGCCGACCGGCGCTACGGTCTGACGGTCGATCCCGAGCGCCGCGAGCCGCTGTCGCTGGACCTGCCCTTGCCGTTTTCCGGCAGCCGGGCGGATTTCTCGGAGATCCTGGTCGAGGATCTGTCGCAGCATCCCTTTGCCAATCTGCCTGTGCGCCTGACCCTCACGGTCGAGGATGATGCCGGCCAGACCGGTGAAACCACGGTCGAGGTCGACCGCCTGCCGGGACGCCGATTTTTCAATCCGGTCGCCAATGCGGTGATCGAGATGCGCCGCGATTTGATGTGGTCGCGCGACAACGCCCCCCGCGTGGCGCAGCTGTTGCGCGCCATCACCTACCGGGCCGAGGATCTCTTTGACGATGAAACCGCCTATCTGATGGTGCGCACGGCGATCCGGCGGCTGGAAAGCGCGGTGGATGGCGTGTCGCTGGAGACCCGCGACCAGGTGGCTGAGATCCTGTGGAACGCCGCGCTGTTGATCGAGGAGGGCGATATCGCCAACGCGCTGGCCCGTCTGCGCCGGGCGCAGGACCGGCTGGAAGAGGCGATGCGCCAGGGGGCCAGCGATGAAGAGATCGCGCAGCTGATGCAGGAATTGCGCGAGGCGATGGATGATTACATGCAGGATCTGGCCGACAACGCCGAACCGCGTGGCACCGACCAGCCTGACCAGTCCGGCGAGACGATGAATCTCAGCCGTGCCGATCTGGAAGAGATGATGCGCCGCATCGAGGAGTTGATGCAGCAGGGCCGCATGGCCGAGGCGCAGGAAATGCTGGATGCGCTGCGTCAGATGATGGAAAACATGCAGATTGCCGAGGGCGGCAACGATCCCAACGGCCCGCGCAGCCCCGGCCAGGAGGCGATGGAAGGTCTGCAAAACACCCTGCGCGATCAGCAGGGGCTGGCCGATGAGGCGTTCCGCGACCTGCAGGAACGGTTCAATCCAAACGCCCCATCCCCGAATGGGCAAACGCCCGAGGGCAACCAGCAGGGCAACGCCGAGGGCGGTGAAAACGACGAGGGCAGTCTTGCGGAACGCCAGCGGGCGCTGCGTGAACAGCTGCGCGAACAGGCCCAGAACCTGCCCGGACGCGGTACCGAAGGCGGCGAAGAAGCCCTGCGGCGGCTGGAAGAGGCTGGCCGCGCCATGCGGGATGCCATCGAAGAGCTTGAAGGCGGCGATCTGGCCGAGGCGCTCGACAGCCAGTCCGAGGCGCTGGAGGCGCTGCGCGAAGGTATGGAGGAGCTGGGCACTGCGCTGGCCGAGGCCGATCAGGGCGAGGATCAGGGGCAGGGCCAGGCCGAGGGCAATATGCAGGGCGAACGCCCATTACAGGATCCGCTCGGTCGTCAGGCCGGGAATTCCGGATCGCTCGGGTCGGATCAAAGTTTCGAAGAACGCGAGGAGGCCTTCCGCCGGGCGCGTGAATTGCTGGACGAGTTGCGCCGCAGATCCGCCGATCAGACCCGGCCGGATATCGAATTGGAGTATCTGCGCCGGCTGCTGGATCGCTTTGCAACCGGCCCCCGCTAGCCGGAACTGCGTTTTCTCCAGCAGGCTGGCGGTCTCAATCGGGCGGCAACCTCAAACGGCTTTGATGCCCGATTTTATGTGACGACGGACAGGACACCCCCGACCCGGCGGACCGGTCGGGGGTGTCGCCGCGAATTACAGGCCACGGATCGTTGCCGATCCGCGCGTTATCGCATCAGTCGTCGTCGCCATCGTCACCGCCGTCATCCCCGGCGTCGCCATCCTCATAGTCGGTATCGTTATTGGTGCCGTCATCTTCGGGACCGGCACCATCCTCGTCGCCCTGTTCGTTGTCGACATCGTCACTGGTGCCGTCCTCGTCGCCGCCGCGATCGTCGCGGGTGCCGTCGTCGTCGGCACCGTCGCCGTCCTCGTCGTGATCGGTGCCATCGGCGTCGTCGTTGGTGCCGTCCTCGCCGCCGTCTCCGACACCGTCATGGGCAGCCCCGATCTCGACCCCGCTCATCGCGAGATCCTCGGCCTCGGCGGGCTGGGTCTCTTCGCTGACGCGCTGGCCGCTGGCAAGATCGTAGATCGCCTCGATCGTGTCGTTGCCGCGCACGGCCTCGACCTTGAGCTGTGCCGGGCTCTGTTCGATCTCGATATAGTCATAGCCCTGACTCTGAAGATCGGCCACGACCCGGTCCGAGAGCTCGTTGACCGCAGCGATTGCGCCGGTGGCGAACCCCGCGCCCAGCACTGCGAGGGACGTGGTGAGAAGAAGCGTGCGTTTCATGGTTTGGTTCCTTTTCCCGTGATCAAGCGGCGCGGGATGCGCCAGCGTGAAGCTGAGAAAGGGATGATCGGGAACCTGTCCCATGGACCCGACGTTTAAATCCCGCCCCGTCAACCTGCGGAACAGGGGCATAAACCTGCGTTTAGGGTTCTTGGCCAAGGGCAAGTTCGGCACCAGCGACGAGAGCGCCAGGCGCTCGAGGAGCCGCCCGTTTCACCCTTCGCCGGTGCTGCTGCTTAACCGTTCGGCAAGTCCCTGCACCAGATCATCCAGCCAGAACCGGAACGCATCGACCTGTGCCACATAAGCTTCGAACAGCGCTCCCGCCTGCGGCATCGCCTCGGTAAATTCGGTGGCATAGATATAGGCCCCGACTCCAAGCACCGCCAGCGCGACAATCAGAATGAAGCCAAGCCGGAACCCCCGCCTGCGGCGCGGGATCGCCTCGATGGTTTCAATGTCCGAGCTGTCCATCTCGCGCGCATTGCGGTCGGTCGTGGCGCGCAAGGTCGAATTGATCTCTTCGATATCGGGCAACAGATCGCGCCCGGACGGTGCCGCCGCCGCGGTGCCAATCGCTGTTGCGGCCCTGAGGGCGGCCAGCGTTTCGGCGTCCGCCTCATCATCGCCTTGGCCCGGCTCAGCCTGCGCAGCGAGATCCTGCGTGGCCGGATCGTTCAACGCCATTTCCTCCTGCTCTTCGATGCCGCCCGCGACACCGCCCTGGCGCAGGGTCTCCTCGCGCTCGCGTTCCTCGCGCAACAGGTCGCGGATGGCGGGGTCGAGTTCACGCCGCACCGGCCCCTCGCTGGCGGAATCGGACACCGCCGCCTCGATTGGTGTGCTCTCGATTTCGTCGATCTGGATCCGGTTGCCGGGCTGAAACCAGGTTGTCGCGCAGTTGGAACACTGCACATCCCGGCCTTCCGGCGGGACCAGGCTGTCATCCACTTCATAGCGGGCGCTGCAATTGGGACATGTCATGCGCATCGAAAAAACCCCGTACTGACCGCAGGATGCGCGGCCGCTCTACCTCTTGTTGGTGGGAACAGTAGCAATCGGCCCGCCCCTTTCCAAGTCATTGCTTGGGGCAGCGATTGCATGACCGGGCGGACTGAGGCATGACAGTGGCAATATCGCGGGATAGGGGCAGCGTGTGATTAACCTGGCTGAGGTTGCCTATGGATATGGCAGCACCACTTTATTGTCGGATGTGAACCTGCGGCTGGTGCCGGGATCATTCCACTTTCTGACCGGGCCTTCGGGGTCGGGCAAGACCACCTTTCTGAAACTTTGCTATGCCGATCTGACGGCGAGCGCCGGACAGGTTTCGCTTTTCGGGCAGGACACCGCCAGCATGACCCGCAACGAAATTGCCGATGCCCGCCAACGCATGGGCGTGGTGCATCAGGATTGCGAGTTTCTGGATCATCTGCCCTTGTCCGAAAACATCGCGCTGCCGCTGACCGTTGCGGGGCGCGCGGGGCAGGCGGAAGAAGACAACCTGGATGAGCTGATGGGATGGGTCGGTCTGTCGGCCCGCCGCGATGCGTTGCCGCCGGAATTGTCGGGCGGCGAACGCCAGCGTGCCGCCCTTGCCCGCGCGGTCATCACCGACCCGGAGGTTCTGCTGGCCGATGAACCCACTGGCAATGTCGATTGGGACATGTCGCTCAGGCTGCTGCAATTGCTGGTCGAGCTGAACCGCATGGGCAAGACGATCCTTGTGGCCACGCATGATCTGGCGCTGATTCGGGCCGCCAAAGCGCAGGTTTCGGCCCGGGTTTTGCGCATCGCCCAAGGACAGCTGCAACTGGCGGGGGCGGATTTATGACCCTTTTGAACCGGATCCTGGATCTGGCCCAGGGCGACCCGCAGGCCGATCGCGTGGTGCCCAAACGCGGCCATTCCGTGCGCCTGACGCTGTTCACCTCGGCGGCCATGGCCTTTCTCGCGGTTTTTGCTCTGGCGCTGTCGCTGGCAGCCGGGCGCCTGGCCGACCGCTGGTCCGAGGCGCTGGCGCGCTCCTCCACCATCCGCATCTCGGCACCGCTGTCGGAAATGGAGGCGCAAACCTGGGCTGTGTTGGGGGTGCTGGAACAGACCCCCGGCGTGTCATCGGCCCGCGCCTTGACCGATGAGGAACAGCGCGCCCTGCTGGAACCCTGGTTCGGGCCCGACTTGCCGCTGGAGGATCTGCCGATCCCGCGGCTGGTAGAGGTGATCGAAACCGCCGAAGGCTATGACGCGGAGGGCCTGCGACAGCGTCTGGCCGCCGAAGCGCCCGGCGCGGTGCTGGATGATCACACCAGGTGGCGGCGACCTTTGGTGCGCGCAGCGGGGCGCCTGCGGGCGCTTGGATGGGTATCGCTCGCGTTGATCCTTGCCTCGACGGCGGCGATGATCACGCTGGCGGCGCAATCGGCGCTGGCCTCGAACGTCCGGGTGATCCGTGTCCTGCGGCTGGTGGGCGCGCGCGACGTCTATATCGCCCGCGCCTTTGTGCGCCGTTTCACGATGCGCGCTTTGACGGGTGCGGCAATTGGCGCGGCGGCTGGCATGATTGCGATCGCTTTCCTGCCGCGTGCCGCCGATGAAGGCGCATTCCTGACCGGTCTGGGCTTTGCCGGCTGGCATTGGCTGTGGCCTCTGGCGGTGCCGCCGCTGGCCGCGTTCACCGCCTTCTGGGCCACGCGCGCGGCCGCGTTTCGTACCTTGAGGACGCTGCCATGATCCAATGGATCCGCTCGCTGCTGTTTATCGGTCAGATGTATCTGATGATGGGGCTCATGGGGCTGTTTTTCCTTCCCTGGTCCTTCATCGACCGGCGCGGGGCCTTTGCTGCCGTGCACAGCTATTGCCGGTGGGTGCGCTGGACGGCGGGGTGGATGGTTGGCCTCAGATCCGAGATCCGCGGCGAGGTGCCGACGGGTGAGGTGCTGATTGCGGCGAAGCATCAGAGCTTTTTCGACATCATCATGATTGTCTCGGTGGTGCCGCGCCCCAAATTCATCATGAAGGCATCGCTGAAATGGGCTCCGGTTCTGGGCTATTTCGCCAAGCGCATCGGGTGTGTGGCGGTTGACCGGGGTCGGCGCGCGCAGGCGATCAAGCAGATGGTCGAAGGCGTCGCATCCGGCACCCAGGACCCCGGTCAGCTGATCATCTACCCGCAGGGCACGCGCGTCGCGCCCGGCGTGGCGCGCGCCTACAAGATCGGCACCGGCGTGCTCTACGAGCTGACTGGGCAGGCCTGTGTTCCGGCCGCCACCAATGTCGGTGTGTTCTGGCCGCGCCATGGCATCAGGCGCAAACCGGGGCTGGCGGTGGTGGAATTTCTGCCGGTGATCGAACCGGGCCGGTCGACAGACGCCTTCATGGCCGATCTCGAGGAAACGGTCGAAACCGCGTCGAACCGGTTGATGGCCGAGGCCGGGTTCAGCTTGGAGGACGCGGATGCAGTTCATTGATGACATCGCCGCATTGGAGGCGCTCTATGGTCCGGCCGCCCCCAATTCGCTGGCCAAGGTGAGCCCGGTCCTGACGCCGCTTTACCGGGCCTGGATCGGTGCCGCGCGGTTTTGCGTGCTCAGCACCGTTGGCCCCGAAGGCACCGATGGCAGCCCGCGCGGCGATGACGGCCCGGTGGCGCGGATCGTCGATGACCGCACGCTTTGGCTGCCCGATTGGCGCGGCAATAACCGCATCGACACGTTGCGCAACATCCTGCGCGATGGCCGCATTTCTGTGATGTTCATGGTGCCGGGCTGCACCAATGTGGTGCGGGTAAACGGACAGGCGCGTTTGACTGCCGATGCCAGCGCTACGAACAGTTTCGAACAAGGCGGCAAGCATCCCAAATCGGTGATCGTGATCCGTACGGAGGAAGTCTATTTCCAATGCGCCAAGGCGCTGATGCGATCGGGGCTCTGGACCCGCGAGGGCGACGCTGAGGGGCTGCCCACAGCGGGGCAGTTTGTCAGGGAAATGCAGGCCGGGTTCGATGCCGAAGGCTATGACGCGGGCTATGCCGATTATGCCAGGGGCCGGATGTGGTAGGCCCGCCGGGTCAGGCCGCCAGCCCTTTCGATCCCATATCGAGGAATTTTTTGCGCCTTGCGGCGACCAGATCCGCGCCGGTCTGACCGTCCATCTCGGCCAACAGCGTCTCAAGCGTCGCGCCGACGGCAGCGATGGCACCGGCCTTGTCGCGCTGCGCCCCGCCGCGCGGTTCCTTGATGATGTGATCGACCACGCCCAGTTTTTCCAGATCCTGGGCCGTCAGGCGCAAGGCCTCGGCGGCTTCGCGCATCTTGGCCCCGTCTTTCCACAGGATCGAGGCGCAGCCTTCGGGGCTGATCACGGAATAGATGGAATGTTCCAGCATGGCGAGTTTATCCGCCGTGGCAAAGGCCACCGCGCCGCCCGATCCGCCTTCGCCGATCACCACCGAGACCAGCGGCACGCCGATCTGCAGGCATTTTTCGGTCGCGCGCGCAATCGCCTCGGACTGGCCGCGTTCCTCGGCCCCCTTGCCGGGATAGGCACCGGGCGTGTCCACCAACGTGATGACCGGCAGACCGAACCGATCCGCCAGTTCCATCAGGCGCACGGCCTTGCGATAGCCCTCGGGCCGGGCCATGCCGAAATTGCGTTCGATCCGGGTCTTGGTGTCATGGCCCTTTTCATGGCCGATGACGACGACCGCGCGATCGTTGAGCCGCGCCAGCCCGCCCATGACGGCATGGTCATCGGCGAAATTGCGGTCGCCCGCCAACGGCGTGTATTCGGTAAAGAGCGCCTCGATATAGTCGCGGCAGTGGGGCCGATCGGGATGGCGCGCGACCTGGCATTTGCGCCAGGGCGTCAGGGTCTTGTAGAGGTCGGTCAGCAGATTGGTGGCCTTCTTGTCCAGCGCCTTTGCCTCATCTTCGATATCCATCTCGGCATTGCCGCGCGCCATGGCGCGCAGCTCCTCGGCCTTGCCTTCAATCTCGGCAAGCGGTTTTTCAAAGTCGAGGTAATTGGTCATCGTCTG
>CAXBGQ010000042.1:0-13845 GCA_963975135.1 uncultured Nioella sp.
GTGATCTATTGTCTTGAGGAACTGGCCGACCGGCTGGACGCACATGGGGCCGATGTCGCGCCCGTGGCGCTGGACCTGCCGGACATGCCCAAGGGGCCGATGACGGCGGCCAGCGCGGGCGCGGTGATTGCGCGCGGGATGCCGGAGGATGCGATTGTGGTCAACGAATCCGTCACCTCGGGCGCGCCGATTTATGCCGCGACCGGGGCGGCGGCGAAACATGACTGGTTGCCCACGATGGGCGGCGCTATCGGCCAGTGCCTGCCGGCGGCGACGGGGGCGGCCGTGGCCTGCCCCGGCCGCAAGGTATTGGCATTGAGCGGCGATGGATCGGCGATGTATACGCTGCAATCGCTGTGGACCATGGCGCGCGAAGACCTGGACGTGACCGTGGTGATCTTTGCCAATCGCGGATACCAGATCCTGCGCGGCGAGCTGGCCAATCTGGGTGTCGACCATATCGGGCGCAACGCAAGTGCGATGTTCGACGTGGACAACCCGACGCTGGACTGGGTGGCGCTGGCCAAGGGCCACGGGGTTGACGGGGCACGGGTCACGACGCCCGGGGATTTCGCGGCGGCGCTGGCGGATGGGTTGGACCGGTCCGGGCCCTATCTGATCGAGGTCGTGCTGGCGGGGTGACCTCAGGCCGGGGACGGCCCGGTCAATGCGGACACATGGCCTTCGCGAATGACATCGGGGTCATAGGCCTTGCGCGCGAATACTTCCGCCACCAGAGGTTCGAAATATTCCAGCGGCTCGTAATCGTAATCGGGGTCGAAGCTGGACTGGTCCCAGCGCTCGCAAAACACGGCGCAGCTCGCAAAACAGGGGTGGTCCTTGAACTGATCGCGCGCGTTGCGGTCCCATCCGTAATGGTGCCCGTAATAGACCATCTGAAAAATCCCGTGATGTTCCACCACCCAGGCCACGTCCCAGCGCACAAAAGGCCGGATCACCTCGGCCGAAAACCGGTCATGGTTCTGCGGGGCCAGCCCGTCGCCGATATCATGCAACAACGCGCCGACGATCCAGTCGATATCGGCCCCGTCGCGCAAGGCCCGCGTGCCCGATTGCAGCCCATGTTCCAGCCGGGTGATCGGGTAGCCTTCCAGCGTGACCTCGCCCTGACGGCGCAACTCATCCATCACGCGGGTTGCGGTTAAGGCGAGATAGGGTTTTTCGAGCCTTTCCAGCAGCGCGTAATCGGCGGCGGTGCCGTCTTTCATCTGGGTGAAGCCGACCTGGCTGTCTTTTGTCATCTCACTGCGCTCCTTGCATGTTCGGGCTGGAATATAGGCTCACCGGGGCCTCGGCCCCTGCCGTCAGGGCCGCGGCCTGCTCGGTCAGAACCTCATCATAAAGCGCCAGCGCAACAGGATCAAAGAGGCGCACGGGAGGGGCTACGTTGATCCAGCCCTTTTCGCGGTCCCGGCCCTGCACCAGCATCGCGTAGTCGCGGGCCATGTCGGTTTGCCGCACCTCGGGCGTGACATAGCGGATGGCCATGCCAATGCGCCGGTCATCGGAATTGTTGGGGCCGGAGGCATGGAAGGTGCGGCCATGGTGAAACGACATCTGGCCGGGTTTGAGCGGCCCGTGGATGGCGGCGGCCTCGTCGATGCCTTCGATCTGCTGGCCGCGGGACAGCAGGTTGTCGTCGCAGAACGTATCGGCATGGGGCTGAATGGCGTTTTTGTGGCTGCCGGGGATAAACCGCATGCAGCCCGCCTGCACCGAGACATCCGAGAGCGCCAGCCATGCGGTCAGTTCCTCATCGGTTTCGCCCATGCCCCAATAGGTCAGATCCTGATGCCATGAGACGGTTTTTCTCGTGCCCGGTTCCTTGATGAACAATTCGACCGACCAAACCAGAAGATTGGGCCCGAGGATCGAGGTGACCGGGGCCAGAACGGCGGGATCGGCGGCGATGCGGGCCAGGAGCGGGATCACGAGCTGACCGTTCACGCGCATGAATTGCGCAAGATCGTGTCTGCCGGCACCGATGCCATGGTCACGTTCCAGCGTTTCGACCTCGGTCCGCAGCGCTGCGGTTTTCGCGGCATCGAACACCGGGATCGGATGAAGAAAGCCGTTGGCCTGATAGGCTGCGATCTGATCGGCGGTGAGGGGCGTGGACATTTCGAGGCCTCGCAATCGGGTCTTGTCACGGCCAACGCTGCCGTAGGGTCATCGCCCCGTCCACGCCGATTCCGACATCAAATAGGTCGTCTTTTTGCGTGGAATGGCGAATTTCGCATTTTTCCCGTTGTCAGAACGCCCGCGCCCGCGTTTTATAGCTTTGGGAAAAACACCAATTTAAACAACAAACCAATAGGGAGTGACAAGATGGGCAAACGCGACGATTTGATTGCTGTATATGCGGACGATTTGAGGAACAAATGCGGGATGACCCCCGATATGGACCTTTTGACCAAAGTGACCATCGGCTGCGGCCCGGCGATCTACAATGCCGATGCCTCGACCGTGGCGGGCTCGCAACCAGCCGAGCTTGAGACAGTGAAGCAGAATTTCCTGATCAAGAAACTGGGCCTGGCCGATGGACCCGCGCTGGATGCCGCGATTGCATCCGTCATCGACACCTATGGCAAATCCGAGCGCAACAAATATCGCGCCGTTGTCTATTACATGCTGACCAAGCATTTCGGCAAAGAAAACGTCTACGGCTGAAACGCGCCGGACGGAATGGCAGAAGGGGCCCGCCATTGCACACGGGCCCTTTTTTGCTGTCTGTGAATGGGAAATCAGGAAGGACCGCCAATGCCGATCAAGAACCGCTACGCCGAGCTGCATTCCGAGATCACCGAATGGCGGCGCGATTTTCATACCCATCCCGAGATCCTGTTCGAGGTTCATCGCACCGCCCGGCGCGTGGCCGATCTGTTGCGTGGGTTTGGCTGTGATGAGGTTGTGGAAGGCATCGGGCGCACCGGCGTTGTCGGGGTGATCAAGGGCCAGAGCACCGCAAGCGGCAAGGTGATCGGGCTGCGCGCCGATATGGATGCGCTGCCGATACATGAGATTACCGGGCTGGATTATGCCAGCCAGACCCCCGGCGCGATGCATGCCTGCGGCCATGACGGCCATACCGCCATGTTGTTGGGGGCGGCGAAATACCTGTGCGAGACGCGGGCCTTCAACGGCACCGCCGTGGTGGTGTTTCAACCGGCGGAGGAAGGCGGCGGCGGCGGGCTTGAGATGTGCCGCGACGGGTTGATGGACCGGTTTGGCATTCAGGAAATCTATGGCATGCACAACATGCCGGGCATTCCCGTGGGGCAGTTCGCGATCCGGCCGGGCCCACTTCTGGCCTCGTCCGACGAATTCGAGATCGTGGTGACCGGAAAGGGCGGCCATGCCGCCGCCCCGCATGAAGCGGTGGACACGACCCTGGTGGCGGCGCAGATCCTGTTGTCGCTGCAAACCATCGTGTCGCGCAATGTGAACCCGCTGAGGCGCGTGGTTGTCACCGTGGGCACGTTTCACACCGATAGCGCCGCCAGCAATGTCATCGCCCATGAGGTGCGGATGCAGGGCACGGTGCGCACGTTGGATCCGGAATACCGGGAATTTGCCGAGACCCGCGTGAAGGCGATCGCGCAAGGCACGGCAACCGCGCTTGGAGCCAGCGCCGAAGTCAGCTGGCAGCCCGGCTATCCGGTAACCGTGAACACGCCCGAGAACACAGGCTATGCCGCCGAGGTGGCGCGGGCCATCGCGGGCGATGTCGATGACGATGTCGATCCGATCATGCCCGCCGAGGATTTCAGCTATATGCTGGAGGAACGCCCCGGAGCCTATATTTTCCTGGGCAATGGCGACACGGCCATGTGCCATCATCCGGCTTATGATTTCGACGATGAGGCGATCCCGGCCGGGGCCAGCTGGTATTCCGGCATGGTCGAGGCGCGGATGGCGCTGTGAGCAGGCTTGCCGTCATCACCGGAGCCTCCAGCGGGGTGGGGGCGGCCACGGCGCGCGCATTCGTTGCGCGTGGCTATCGCGTTGTTTTGATCGCCCGCTCCGCCGACAGGTTGGAAAACCTTGCCGCCGAGCTGGGCCCCGCCGCGACGCCCGCCGCCGCCGATGCCGCGAATGCCGATCAGATCGGCGCGGTTGCGGTGCGCGTGATGCAAACCCAGGGCGTGCCGGATGTGATCGTGCATTCGGCCGGCGCGGGAGGGTGGAAAACGGTGCCCGAGACCACGCCAGACGAGGCGGCCGCAATGATGGACGCGCCCTATTTCGCCGATTTCCTGACCACGCGCGCCTTTCTGCCTGCGATGTTGGCGCGCGGGTCGGGGGTGATCATGCACGTCAATTCGCCAGCCGCGATCCTGCCCTGGCCTTCCAGCGCGGGCTATGCGGCGGCGCGCGCCGCGATGCGCGGGTTTCACGAGGCGCTGGCACAGGATCTGGCGGGAACTGGGGTCAGTAGCTGCCATGTGATTTTCGGCAGGGTCGCGTCGGACTATTTCGACAACAACCCCGGTGTGGTCGAAAAGATGCCGAAAGTCGCGGCGCTGATCCCGGTGGTCAGCCCGGACTATTGCGCCAGAAAGCTGGCCCGCCTGGCCGAACGCCCCCGCCATAATTCCGTTTTCCCATTGATCCTGCGCATCAATTTCTGGGTGGCGGTGGTTTTGCCGGGCCCTATGCGCTGGCTGCTGCGGGTTTGAACGCGGCATTGAACATGCGGCGGAAATCTTGGGTTTTCCTAAAACCTTAGAGGCATTTTCGTTGCGGCATTCGCCCGCGCTCCGCTATGGTCAGACTTGTCCGACCAGTATGGTGGACCCTCATAGAACACGTGCGGAGCGAGGTATTGCGCGTGGGTAAAGGAGGGTTCCGGGGGGTCGGAGCCCTCCTTGTTTTTTTGCACCACGCGACTGGGGCGGTTTCTAGGCGGAAACGCCGCCCAGATCGCAGATCGCCTGCCATTCGGGGGCCGTGACCGGCTGCACCGAAAGGCGCGAGTTTTTCACCAGCACCATGTTTTCCAGCGCCGGATGGGCCTTGATCGTTGCCAGATCAACGGGCGTTTTCAACGGTTTGACGGCGCGGATATCGACGCATTCCCAACGCGCATCCTCGGTGGTGCTGTCGGGATGGGCGGGGGCGATGACCTCGACCACGCCGACCACGGCCTTTTCCTTTTGCGAATGGTAGAAAAAGCCGCGATCGCCCAGCGCCATGTCGCGCATGAAATTGCGGGCCTGGTAATTGCGCACGCCATCCCATTCCTCACCCGCCGCACCGCGCGCCACCTGATCGTCCCAGGACCAGGTCGAGGGTTCGGATTTGAAGAGCCAATACGCCATCTCAGATCACCTTGTTCCAGGCCTCGATGCGGACATCCGAGAACAGCCCCGCCGCCGCATAAGGATCGTTTGCGGCCCAGTGTTCCGCCTCGGCGCGGGTGTCCACCGCCAGCACGATGAGCGAGCCGCACATATCGCCATTGGCATCCAGAAACGGCCCCGCCATTTCGACGCCGGTGTCTTTCAGATAGGCGACATGGGCGGCGCGGTTGGCCTGCCGGACGCTCAGGTGGCCGGGTTTGTCGGTGCAGATCAGGGTATAGCGCATCTTGGGGTCACTCCGGTTTGAGGGGGCGGTTGAGAAGGGCGGCCATGACATCATGGACCGTGATCTGCGCGCGCGAAAGGGCCACGACGGCATCGGCGATGGGCGTGTCGATATCGGAATGGCTCGAAAGCTCTTCTGCGGTGGCGACACCTTCGACGGTCATGCCGGGATCGGGCTCAAGACCGGCCCCCAGCGCCTGACCATAGCGGTAATTGCGCGATTTTTCGGAGGTGCAGGTCAGCACCAGATCGCCAAAGCCCGAGAGCCCCGCCAGCGTTTCATCGCGCGCGCCTTTCAACGCCGCGACACGGGCCATTTCAGCAAAGCCGCGCGCCATCAGGGCCGCCCGCGCGCTTTCACCCAGGCCCGCGCCCATCACCGCCCCGGCGGCAATGGCGATGACGTTTTTCAGCGCACCGCCCAGCTCCGCGCCGACCAGATCGGTGCTGCGGTAAAGGCGCAGCTTCGGGGTCGAAAGACGGTCCTGCAACGCGGCCCCCAGCGCATCATCAGTACAGGCCAGCGTCAGCGCGGTGGGCAGGCCGGCGGCGATATCGGTGGCGAAACTGGGCCCGGTGAGCGCCCCGGTGGTGGCGTCGGGCGCATGGGCGGCGATCAGGGCCGAGGGGCTGAGGCCGGTGGCCTTGTGGATGCCCTTGGCGCAGGACAGGATGGTGCCGCCGCGCGGGCCCATCCGGGTCAGGAAATCGGTCAGCTTTTGCGTCGGGATCGCCAGCAGCAGCAGATCCGAGGTCAGATCCGCAAGATCGCCCGTGACCCGGACGCCATCGGGCAGGGCGTGGCCCGGCAGGCGTTTGACGTTTTCGCGGGCGGCGTCGATATCCCCGGCCCCGGCCCGCGCCCAGAGCGTCACCTTTGCCCCACCCCGCGCCAGCGCGATGGCCAGCGCGGTGCCAAAGGCCCCTGCGCCTGCGATGTCGATCCGGTTCATGCCTTGGCTCCCTTCTTGCCCGAGCCCAACAGCGGCGCGCTGGTCTGATCGAGCGGCCAGCGCGGGCGGGCCGCGAGCTCCATGCCGTCGCGGTGCCCGGCGCGGTAGGCCTCAAGCCCGGCCCAGGCGATCATCGCGGCATTGTCGGTGCAGAGCGCCAGCGGTGGCGCGATGAAGGGCAGGCCATGTTCGACGGCAACCTCGTGCAAGGCCGTGCGCAGGGTCTGGTTGGCGGCGACGCCTCCGGCCACGGCAAAGCCCGACAGATCGGCCTGCCCCGCCAGTGCACGGCGGGATTTTTCGACCAGCACATCGCGCATCGCGGCCTGAAACCCGGCGCAGATATCAGAGATGTCAGCGGCATGCAGCCCGCCCTGGTCGGCCACCAACCGGTCACGCAGGCGCAGCACGGCGGTCTTGAGGCCGGAAAAGGACATGTCGCAGCCGGGCCGGTCCAGCAACGGGCGCGGCAGCTTGAACCGGGTGGCATCGCCTGAGCGCGCGGCGTTTTCCACCGCGGGGCCGCCGGGTTGGGCCAGCCCCAGAAGCCGCGCAACCTTGTCGAAAGCCTCCCCCGGGGCGTCGTCGATGGTGCCGCCCAGGCGGGTGAAATCCTCGGCGCTGTCTGCACGCAAAAACTGGCAATGCCCGCCCGAAACAAGGAGCATCAGATAGGGAAAGGCCAGCGCGTCGGTCAGGCGCGGGGTCAGCGCGTGACCGGCCAGATGGTTGACCCCGACAAGTGGCTTGCCCAGCCCCAGCGCCAGCCCCTTGGCGCACATCACGCCCGACAGAACCCCGCCGATCAGGCCCGGTCCGGCGGTGACGGCGATGGCGTCTATGTCGCTGAGCGCAATGCCCGCCTGTTCGACCGCCGCCTCGACCATCAGATCGAGCTTCTCGGCATGGGCGCGGGCCGCGATCTCGGGCACGACGCCACCGAACGCGGCATGCAGGTCGGTCTGGCTGCTGACCACCGAGGGCAGGAGCCGGGGTTCCTCACCATCGGCGCGCAGGACGGCGGCGGCGGTGTCATCGCAGCTGCTTTCGATACCGAGGAGGATCACAGGGTCGGACATGGGCGCTTTCATTGCAGAACGGATGCCCCGCAGGTAACACTCGGCCCCATGTCTGACAATGCCACGCCCCTGATCCTGCTGACCCGGCCCCGCGCCCAAGGCGCGCGGTTCGCGGCGCTGTGCGAGGCCGAGTTTGGCATCTGCGCCGAGGTGATGCAGGCGCCAATGCAGGAGATCGTCTGGACCGGACCGCCGCCCGCGATACCCGAGGGCGCGGCGGCGATTTTTACATCCGAGAACGGCGTGCTTGGGTATCTGCGCGCGGGCACGGGCGCGGGGCGGCGGGCCTTTTGCGTCGGGGATCGCACGGCGGAAGCGGCGCGCGCGGCCGGGTTCGATGCGATCTCGGCCAATGGCACGGCCGAGGATCTGGCGGCGGTGATCGCGCGCGCGCGCCCCGCCGGGCCGCTTTACCATCTGCACGGGCGGGCCGTGCGCGGCGATCTGGCAGGGTGGTTGCGGGCTGCGGGGCTGACGGCGACCGGGCATATTGTCTATGACCAGCGCGCCCTGCCGCTGGCCGCCGAGGCACGCGCGGCACTGGCCAGCCCACGCCGCGTCATAGCGCCGCTTTTCTCACCGCGCAGCGCCCGGTTGCTGGCCGGGGCGGTGACAGATTTGGAAAACACCAGCCTGCCCTGCATCAGCAAAGCCACGCATTTGGCGCTGCCCGAGGCCCTGCGGGACCGCGCCACGATCAGCGATGCCCCGACCGGCGCGGCCATGCTGATTGCCATAGCGAGACAACTTTGCCCCTAGCCCTGCCCGGCCCGCCATGCCAATTTGACCGCTGACTCGGGGCCTTGGCGGGTTTCTCGCCGCGTCTGGCCCGAATACCGGGGATAGGGAGTTCAGTGGTGGCCAAGAACACGACAACGCCAGCGACAGACGAGATCGCAACCGAGGCAACGGATGAAATTTCCGGAGCGACCCCCGAGACATCCGAAGTAGAAGAGGCCGAAATCGTGGAAGAGGCCCCTTTGTCTGACCCTGCGCCGGAGCCTGTGTCGGCACCCGAGCCGCAAGTGATCGAGGCGCGCCGTGGCCCGGGTTTCGTTCCGCTGCTGTTGGGGGGCGTGGTGGCCGCCGGTCTAGGTTATGGTGCGGCCTATCTGGGCTATCTGCCGGGGCAAGGCGTCGATATCGAGACCCCGCTTGCCGGGCTGACGGAACAGATCGAAGATCAGACAAGCGCCCTGACGGCATTGACGGACCGCACCGGGGCCGTTGAGGCGCGGATCGCCGCGCTGCCGGATGCCCCGGAACCGGTGGACCTGTCGCCGCTATCGGCGCGGATCGAGGCGCTTGGCGCGGGGATCGCCGCCAATGACCAAAGCCTGCAAGGCTTGACCGACCGGGTGGCCTATCTGGAGACTCTGCCCGCCGGCACCGGCGACGGGGCCGATAATTCCGCCGCCATCGCCGCCGCCGTGGCACAGATGCAGGCCGCGTTGCAGGAGCAGAGCGCCGAACTTGCCGCGCAGCAGGCCGAGAACGCCGCCATGAGCGCCGAAATTCAAGACATTGCGACGGCTGCCGAGACCCGCATTGCCGCCGCCGAGGCCCGCGCCGAAGCGCGTGTCGGCGGGGCCACCGCACAGGCCGCGCTTGGCCAGCTGCGCATTGCCGTGGCCACTGGTGCGCCCTTTGCCGGCGCGCTGGCCGATGTCGCGGGCGGCACCGGTATCGAGGTGCCCGAGGCGTTGCAGGCGGCGGCCGCAACCGGCGTGCCAACGCTCGATGATCTGCAATCGGCCTTTCCCGCCGCCGCCCGCGCCGCTCTGCCCATCGCGATCCGCGAAACCGCGGGTGAGGGTACGATGAACCGGGTCACGGCGTTTTTGCAGAGCCAGGTCGGGGGCCGGTCGCTGGAGCCGCAGGAGGGCGACAGCCCCGATGCGATCCTGTCGCGGGCCGAGGCCGTCCTGCAAAGTGGCGATGTGACCGCCGCCCTGGCCGAGATTGCCACCCTGCCCGCCCCCGCGCAGGAGGCACTGGCCGCCTGGGTCGCGGATGCGAGCCAGCGGGTTGCCGCCACCGACGCGATGGCCGAATTTGCCGCCGCGCTGGATGCGGCGAGCCAGGGGGGATAGGGCCATGATGCTCTGGTCGGTTCTCAAGATTGTCATATTCGTTCTGCTGGTGGTGGCGCTGACCTTTGGGGTCACGTTCCTGATGGAAACCGACCAGATGGTGTTGTTGACGGTTGCCGGGCGCGAGTTTGCGCTGACGCCGCTATCGGGTGCGATTGCCGCGCTTTTGCTGCTGGTTGCGGTCTGGGTGGTGCTGCGGCTGGCGGGGCTACTGGTGGCGATCTTGCGGTTTTTCAATGGCGATGAAACCGCGCTGTCGCGCTATTTCGACCGCCGCGCCGAGCGCAAGGGCTATCAGGCGCTGGCCGACGGGATGCTGGCGCTGGCCTCGGGCGAGGGGCGGCTGGCCATTCGCAAGGCCGAGCGCGCCGAGGGCTATCTGCGCCATCCGGAATTGACAAATCTGCTGGTCGCGCAGGCCGCCGAGATGGCCGGCGACACCGCCAAGGCCACCGAGACCTACAAGGCGCTGGTGCAGCAGGATGCCACCCGGTTTGTCGGCATTCGCGGGCTGATGCGGCAAAAGCTGGAGGCGGGCGAGACCGAGACCGCAATGAAGCTGGCGGAGAAGGCGTTTTTGCTGCGTCCACAGCATATCGAGGTGCAGGACACGCTGTTGCGCCTGCAGGCCGGGGCCGATGACTGGTCGGGCGCGCGCGCCACGCTGGCGGCCAAGCTGAAATCGGGCGGTTTGCCGCGCGATGTGCATAAACGCCGCGATGCGGTTCTGGCGCTGGCCCATGCCCGCGATGCACTGGCCGAGGGGCAGATTGACACCGCGCGTCGCGACGCCGCTGACGCCAACCGCCTGTCGCCCGCGCTGGTGCCCGCCGCGGTGATGGCCGCGCGCATGGCGATCGAAGAGGGCAAGCCGCGCGTTGCCACCAAGGCGATCCGCAAGGCCTGGGACAGTGCACCGCATCCCGATCTGGCCGCCGCCTTTGCCGGGATCGTGCCGGATGAAACGCCCGCCGAACGGCTGAAACGGTTCCGGGTGCTGTTTGCCCGCCATCCCGGCGACGCGGAGGTGAAACTGCTGGAGGCCGAATTGCATATCGCGGCCGAGGATTACGCCGCCGCGCGGGCGGCACTTGGCGATCTGGCGGAAACCGCGCCCACCGCGCGGTCGCTGACCATCATGGCGGCCATTGAACGCGGTGAGGGCGGCGAGGACCATCTGGTGCGCGCCTGGCTGGCCAAGGCGGTCACTGCATCGCGCGGGCCGCAATGGACCTGCGAGGCCTGCGGCCATGTCCATGCCGATTGGCAGCCGGTCTGCGGAAACTGCGAAAGTTTCGACACGCTCGGCTGGAGCGAGGCTCCGCAAAGCGCTGCGGCCCTGGCCGCCACTGCACCGATGCTGCCGCTCATTGTGGGCGCATTGGAGAGCCCCGACACCGAGCCTGTGGCAGAGGCAGAGGCAGAGGCAGTCGAGATCGTCGAATCCGATATCGAGGTCGTGGCTGGTGACGAAATTCCTGACGCGGACGAGCCCGAAACCGTGTGACCTGCTCCGCTTGGAGTCCGTGTTAATTGGTTCGCTCTGTTCAGGGTTTGGTGCCTTGTTGACCGTTGGTGATCCCGCCACGGGGGGGTAAGCCCGCCGAGGCTCGTGTTGGGGGCAGTGATTGTTATGGTCGTCGCGTCAGGCCGCGATCAGCGCGCGGGCATGACGCAAATTGGCGAACAGGTGCTCGTTCAAACATTCGTCCCTCAGAGGCCCATTGAAGCTCTCCACGAACCGGTTCTGCATCGGTTTGCCCAGCACGATGGAATGCCACTCGACATAACGATCCTCCTGCCATTTCAGGATGGCATTCGAGGTCAGTTCGGTGCCGTTGTCTGAGACCACCAAGCAGGGATACGCCAGCGCCCCGTCCACAGGGTTCGAGGAGGTGTCATTATGGTCGACACCGACCGCCAGCGGAGGGGGTGCGGCACCCCGAGATTGGCTCTGTTCGCCAATCCTGAGCGTAGCCTGGCCCGGATGTCTGGAAATTGAGGGCGCAGTCGTCCCCTTGCGGTCTTGCCGAAGGCATTGATTCCAGAGCTAAATTTACGTGGAGAGGTGGAGAAGAATGGTGCCGCTGATAGGACTCGAACCTACGACCCCATCATTACGAATGACGTGCTCTACCAGCTGAGCTACAGCGGCATCCTTCTCTTTCCGCGGCCCTACCATGGCCCTACTCGTTACTTCGCGCTTTCTCTAACTCACTGGTCAAAAACGTCAATCGCGGATGGACCCGCACCTTGCGAAGCATTTGATCCACCACGTGAGCCAGTGAGGCGCAGCGACGACGTTTAAACGCGCCGCTGATCGTTGTCCAGTCAATGCACCGGCGAAATGCAGGCTTTTGAAAGCTCGGCCCACGGGGCTTCAAAACCGGGTTCGCGGTCGTCAACAAGTTCAGTGCCGTTGAGCCGCTGCTTGCTTGCCGGAGACCCCGAAGGATGGGGTGCCGGGGTATGGAAAAGAACAAATGCGAAAACGGGTTTGCGTAACAGGGTGACGACGGTCGAGTAGGGTCGAATCAAAGCCCTGGACCGAGAGAACCGTCAGCTTCGGAAAGTCGACGAAACCCTAAGAAAAGCATCAGCATATTTAGCGCCTCCCATCGGTGATTGCGTGGCAATCAACTGCCGGGCAACGGGACGGAGCTCGACCGCCCATTTCGGAAATGATTATGTCCATCCAAGAACATCGTGTCGCCTATGGGGGCACGCCGATCTGCCGCGACTTTTGCAGATTGCCCCGTCTGCATTCCATGCGCATCAAGCCGTTGAGCGTGACCCCACTTAAGCACCTAACCGGGCAAGACGGGATGCGATGCTAGGTCCCATAATGAAGCCTAGCTGGAGAGAGCCGCGCGCGATCTGGCGGTCATCCACACGGAAAAAAAAGCGGTTTCCGCAGGAAATCAGCGCCATCGGCCCGGTGGAAAAAACCAAGGTGCAGGTTTCCCCGGTCCGAGCGGTTTTGGCCCGACCGTCTGGGTGCTGCTCCGGTACCCAAACGGATCATCAGCCCGCGCGAGCCAAAAGGCCGGGCAGGCCTTAAGCCCTTGTTCAGAGGTCGCTGTTAGCGTTCCGGCAGATCGAAATTTGCCGAGGCCCGTCATGGACGCACAAAACACGCTGCGCCCGATCATCATCAAGAAAAAGAAGGTCATCGCCGGCGGCGGCCATCATGGTGGCGCGTGGAAAGTGGCCTATGCCGATTTCGTGACCGCGATGATGGCGTTTTTCATGCTGATGTGGCTCTTGAATGCCACCACCGAGCAGCAGCGCAAGGGGCTGGCCGATTACTTCACTCCCACGATTCCGGTGGCACGGATATCCGGCGGCGGCACCGGATCCTTCGGCGGCGACAGCCCCTTTTCCGAGGAAACCCTGGCGCAAAGCGGCACCGGTGCAAGCTCTGAGTTCCCGACCGAAGGGCGTCAGGCCATGGGGATCTCGGGCACCGAATACAGTGCCGAGGCGCTGGAGCAAGCGGCCCTGGAAGACATCGAGGATAGGCTGAACGGTGCCGGCGATTCGCGGATCAACGATGAGACCCTGGACCAGGTGCAGACCCGCCTGACCGACATGGGCCTGGTGATCGAGGTTTTCGCCCGCCCCGGCGCGCCACTCTTTTCAGAGGATGGGACGACGCTGCAACCCTGGCTGTCGGAATTCACCGGCATCATGGCCGAGCTTTTCAATACGGTTTCAAATGGGGTGGCGGTGGGCGCGTATGTGCGCGCAGAGCCCATTGTCGTGGTCCAGGAAACCCGGTGGGAGAAATCCATGATGCAGGCGCAGCATTTGCGCCGCACGCTTGAGGCGGAGGGGGTGAACCCGCAGCGGTTTCAGCGCGTCATTGGCCACGCCGATCGCAGCCCAGCAACAGATGATCCGATGGCGGTGCGCAATGATCGCGTCGAAATTATCCTTCTTAGATCAGGTGCTTGAGCCACAAACTATGTTCAATTTGAACCGTTAGGCCCGCGTTAAACCCTGCTGTGCTTTCTTTGTCAGCGATACGACGAGATGCAGCAGAAAGGCGCATTTATGACCATTTCCTCCTCGCTCAACGCGGGCGTTGCCGGCCTCAACGTGAACGCCA